>QWQF01000024.1 GCA_003669125.1 Planctomycetota bacterium | reverse complement strand
TGCACGACCGAAGACGCGATCGAGAACATCGACATTGGCGGGCCGAGCATGGTCCGCTCGGCGGCGAAGAATCACGAGCACCTCGGCATCGTCACCTGCCCATCGCAGTACGAACGAGTGTTGACCGAACTGCGGACCGGCAAGTTGTCGCACACTCTCCGTTGCGAACTGGCGGCGGCGGCGTTCGCCTGCACCGCTCGGTACGATCGCGCGATTGCGGACTACATGGCCGGAATGGTCGGCAAGCTGGTGGCCGAGGAGTTCCCAGACGGCGTGACCGTCGACAACGAAAAATTTCCGCGCGTGCTGCATCTCGATTTCGAGCGACGCATGCCGCTGCGATACGGCGAGAACCCGCATCAAGCCGCCGCGTTCTTCGTCGAACGAAACGCTGATGCCACGACGCTCGCCGCGTTTGAAAAGCTGCACGGCAAAGAGCTGTCGTACAACAACCTGCTCGATCTCGATTCGGCGATGGCGATCGTCCGCGAGTTCGAACAGCCCGCGGCCGTCGTCATCAAGCACAACAATCCCTGCGGCTGTGCGATCAGTGATTCGCTGTCTTCCGCGTTCGAGAAGGCCTACGCCGGTGATCCCGTCAGTGCGTTCGGCGGCATCTTCGGACTGAACCGCGTCGTCGATCTCGCGACCGCCGAGCAGTTCTGCATCCCCGATCGATTCGTCGAAGCGATCATCGCTCCCGGTTTCTCGGACGAAGCGTTTCAACTGCTGACCACCAAGCCGAAGTGGAAGAACAACGTCCGCCTGCTGCGAGTCTCCGGCTGGCCGTCATCAAGTTCCGCAACGATCGCCAGCATGGACTATCGCCGAGTCAGCGGCGGACTCTTGGTGCAAACGCGAGACGACGTCGCCGATCCCGAATCCGAATGGAAAGTCGTCACCAGTCGCCAACCCACCGACGCTGAACTGCGCGACCTGCGATTCGCGTGGCGACTCTGCAAGCATGTCAAATCCAACGCCATCGTCTTCGCGAAAGACGAAGCGATCACCGGCACCGGCGCAGGCCAGATGAGCCGGCTCGATTCGTCGCAAATCGCCGCTCAGAAATCGGGCGACCGTTGCCGAGGCGGAGTCGTCGCCAGCGACGCGTTCTTTCCGTTCCGCGACGGCATCGATCAAGCCGCGAAGGCCGGCATCCTCGCCGCGATCCAACCGGGAGGCAGCCGCAACGATCCCGATGTCATCGCCGCCGCCAATGAACATGGCATGACCATGATCTTCACCGGACGTCGCCACTTTAAGCACTGAGCCGACCGATGCTGCCTGAAGGCGGAACTACGAACTGGCCAGCAATTCCCGGTAGTACTCCACCGTCTTCGCCAGTCCGACGCTCAGCGGCACTCGCGGTTCCCAGCCGAGCCAGGTGCGGGCGCGGGTGATGTCGGGGCAGCGTTGTTTGGGATCGTCTTTGGGGAGCGGTTCGAATTTCAGTTCGCTCTTCGAGCCGGTCTCGGCGATGATCGCTTGAGCCAGTTCGAGCATCGTCTTCTCGTCGGGGTTGCCGATGTTGACCGGGCCGATGTGCTCGTTGTTGTCCATCAGGCGGATCATGCCTTCGATCAAGTCATCGCGGTAACAGAATGAGCGAGTCTGTTGGCCGTCGCCGTAGATCGTGATCGGCTCACCGCGCAGAGCCTGGCAGATAAAGTTGGAGATGACTCGGCCGTCGTTGGGGTCCATGCGCGGGCCGTAGGTGTTGAAGATGCGAATGATCCGCACCTCGACGCCGTTGGACGTGTGGTAGTTCATGCACAGCGATTCGGCGATGCGTTTGCCTTCGTCGTAGCAGCTGCGCGGGCCGAGCGGGTTGACGTAGCCCCAGTAGTCTTCGGTCTGCGGATGCACTTGAGGGTCGCCGTAAACCTCCGACGTGCTGGCTTGCAGGAAGCGTGCTCGGCAGCGCTTCGCCAGGCCGAGCATGTTGACCATGCCGACGGTCGAGGTCTTGATCGTCTTGATCGGATTGAACTGGTACGCGACCGGCGAGGCCGGACAGGCGAGGTTGTAAATCTGGTCGCATTCGACAATCAGCGGATGCACGATGTCGTGCCGGATCAGTTCGAAGTGCGGATTGCCGATCAAGTGCTGAATGTTCGCCTTGCGGCCGGTGAAAAAGTTGTCGACGCAGATGACGTCGTCTCTGCGAGCGATCAGCCGGTCGCACAGGTGACTTCCGAGAAATCCGGCACCGCCGGTGACGAGGATTGTAGACATAGCTTTTCTCAATGAATTGTGGGGCTCGGCACGGACGTTAGCAGTCTTTACGCGACGCTGGCAACGCGGCTTCGTTGTCTGTGAATCGACCGAAACAGCCAGTAACATGCCGCGCTTCTGGAAGATGGGTACTCTTGCCCGTCCTAATTTAAGACGCAAGAAGACCGTAATGACGGGCAAGAGTGCCCGTTCTCCCAATAAGACGAACGGACCACGCTCATGGCTTTGGATGTCTACGCTGCCTGTCCTTGCGGCAGTAACAAGAAACTGAAATTTTGCTGTCACGGCCTCGAAGGTTCGATCGAGCAGGTCGTGCGGCACCAGTCGGCTAAGCAGTACAAGCAGGCGCTGCAGTTGCTCGATGCATTGGACCAGAAGCATCCGCAGAGCGCGTGGGTCAAGAACCTGCAAGCCTTCACGCTGATGATGGACAAGCGCGGGCCGGAGGCGATCGGGCCGCTGACAAAAGTGCTGCAAGTGCAGCCGGACAACTTGTACTCGATCGCGTTGTTCGGGCTGGCGTCGTTTTTGGGGAGTGGATGGAAGGCGGGCAAGACGGCGATTCAGCGAGCGTTCCAACGCTGCTCGAACGAATACCCGCACATCATCTTTTTCCTGGCGAGGTCGATTGCCGAGTTCATGGGATCGGTCGGCAGTCCGCTGGCACATCGACAGTACCTTGGGCTCGCGATGCGGTTGGCCAGCGAGGAGAACCGCGAAAACGTCTTCATGGAACTGGTCGAGTTCGATGGGGACACCAAGATTCCGTACATCCTGCGCGGCAGCCACGATCTGGTGCCGGTCACGGGGGACGAGGCTTTCGAGAAGGAAGTTCGCAAGTCCGCGAAGTTGGCATTCCTCGGTTGCAACGATGCGGCCGGTGGCTTGTTCGCCAAGTTGGCCGAGACCGCCGAATCCGAACTGGCGGCGCTGTCCGGTGACGACGCGGCGAAAAAACGTGTCACTGTCGCGAGCCTGTGGTGGAACGCGGGCCTCTGCCGTGCGTGGGACGGCGACGAGAAGACTGCGGCCGAAGCGTTGCATCGTTCAGCGAAACACTCCGCTGAATTCGAGGCGGCAGCTGAGGCAGAAACGCTGGCTCAAACATTAGGCCGACGCGGCGACCGCGAGCACTCGCATCGTGTCGTGCAGGCGACCTTCAAAATCAAAATGGTGTCGAAGCTGTTGACGCTGTTCGACGCGACGCCACTGTTCGTTCGCGTGCCGCAACCAGAGGGACAAGCTCCCGACCCGCGGCAACCGGTGGCGACGTATCGAGTGCTCGACAAGAGCCCGGTGGCCGGCAACGACTCGGCGAGCTACTCGCTCGACAGCGTGCCGCGAGTCGCCGCTGAGATTGTCGTCTTCGCCAGCGCCGCTCCAGGCCAGCAGGAAGCCGCGCTGGGGATCATCGGAATCGAAGGGGAAACCTTCACCGACGCACTCGCCAAACTCGAAGCGGCTGGCGGCGACGAGATCGAAAAACTGACGGCTCCCGGCACGGGTGAGTCGATCACGACGAATACGGTCTTCGAAAAGGAGTTCCTGCCGCTGCAATTCAAGCGGCACTTCGAGGCCTCGACACCGCTGGGGATCATCCGCCGGATCAATCGCGACAACTGGTCGAAGTTCCTGACGAGCGATTGGCCGGAGATGTCGCTGGCCGCGCTCGGCGGCAAAACTCCGCAGCAGGCGATCGGCGACGACGCGGTGCGTGTGCCACTGGCCGCGTGGCTACAGCAGATCGACATGTACGCCGACCGCTTCGGCCTGCCGTTTGACGTTCCGGCCGAACGCGCGAAGTACGGCCTGCCAGCGGCGACGCAGCGAGACGTCAGCGAACACTCGAATGTCGGCACGTTGTCTGTGCTGCAATTCGCGAGGCTGTCGTTCGACAAACTCAGCGATCAGCAACTTGTCGCGGCCTTCAAGCGAGCGGCCTTGATTCAGCACAAGGGGAGCCTGCGTCCGCTGCTGCTGACGATCGTCGAGCGGACCAGTTGCCACGATTACCTCGACATGGCGCGGGTGTATCGATTCCTCTCGGATCTCGGCTCGCTGTTGATGGAGACCTCCGAAGCGATCCGCTGGCTCGACCAAGAACGTGCGCGAACCGTGCCCGTTGCCGAGCAATTCGAACACGAACTCGACTGCGATATGCGCGAGTTGCGATACCGCCTCGACGATCCGCACGACCCGGCTTGCAGCAACTTGCTCCGTCGCATGTGGGAGCACTACGGCACGAAAGTGCCGGAGTTACGCGGCTACGTCACTGGCATCGTCAATCATTACAAAGTCGCCGCGCCGTGGATGACGGACCGCGAAGCCGTCGGCGCGATCACCAGCGGCGGAGTGTGGACTCCTGATTCGGCCCCCGAGAAGCCAGCAGGTGAGAGCAAACTGTGGCTGCCTGGTTCGTAACGCACGCAGCTCGCGTGCGTCGGACACACGCAAGCCGCGTGTGCTACAGAAATGCGATTTCCCGACCGACCCTCCGTGATGCAACATGCCTTCGAGCTAGCGGCTCGCGGGCAGGGGTTCGTTGAGCCGAATCCGATGGTCGGTGCAGTGCTGGTCGATGAATCGCTCAGCCTGTTGGGCGAAGGCTTTCATCAGCAGTTCGGCGGGCCGCACGCAGAGGTCGCAGCGATCCTCGATGCGGAACGACGTCGCCGCAAAAAGAAGTTGAAGGACGCGGCGCTGTTCGTGTCACTGGAGCCTTGCTGTCACTTCGGCAAGACCCCGCCCTGCACGCAGGCGATTCTCGCGGCCGGAATTCGCAAGGTCGTCGTCGGACAAACTGATCCCAACCCAAAAGTCGCTGGAGCCGGCATCGCCCAACTGCGAGCGGCCGGTATCAAGGTCGAAGTTGGAATGCTCGAAGCGGAGGCGAGGCGACTGACCGCTCCGTTTGCCAAACGAATGACGACCGGACTGCCGTGGGTGATCGCGAAATGGGCGATGAGCTGGGACGGAAAGATCGCGACCGTTTCGGGCGATTCGAAGTGGATCAGCAATGAAGCCTCGCGAGCCGTCGTTCACCAACTGCGCGGACGGATGGACGCGATTGTCGTCGGAGCGGAAACGGCTCGACGCGACGATCCGCTACTGACCGCTCGGCCGGCTGGGCCACGCGTCGCGACGCGTGTGGTGCTCGATTCGATCGCGTCATTTCGGACAGACTCGCAATTGGTGCGGACGGCAAATGAAACTCCGCTGCTGATCCTCACCGGCCCCGATGCTCCGACGGAGAACGTTGCTCGCTTGCGTGCGGCCGGTGTGGAAGTCTGCGTGTTGGGTGTCGAGGCGGATCAAACCACTGCGCCCGCGACCGTCAACGATCTCAAGAAGATTCGGCTGGTCGAACCGCTCGCCGTACTGGCCGAGTTGGGGCGGCGGGGGATGACGAACATCCTGATCGAAGGTGGCGCAATGATCTTGGGAGCGTTCGCCGATCTCGATTTGATCGACGAAGTCCAGGTCTTCATCGGCTCCAAGTTGATCGGCGGCCAAACGGCTCCCGGCCCAGTCGGCGGCCAGGGTTGCGATCCACTGGCGAAGGCTCGGCTGTTGGACGACCTGCGGGTCGAGACGCTCGACGGCGACGCGCATCTGTCCGGGCGAGTGAGCGGGCATGTGTGGTAGCGGCGCGAGCGGAGTCGCTACGCCAGAACAAACTCGTGGGCTTCGAGTTCTTCGCTCATGTCGTCTTCGGAGGGGATGTTCTCGCCGGTCCAAACGATCGACGCGAACTGGCCGACGTCGTCGATCCAGTCGAGTCCCGCATGATCGCGGGCCGCCCACGGCAGGCGGATGACGATGTGTTTCGCTCCCTTCGGCCGACCGAGCTGCATCGAATAAAAACGGTCGAGATACGACGGGTCATGCAAGCAGGAGGTGCGGATCGCTTGCAGGAAGGACATCGTCAGAGTCGCGGGATCGCTGATCGGTTCGAGGACGATCCGCAGCGTCGAGTGCGGGTTGTCCTCGAGCAACTGCCGGATGATTCGACAGGCTTCGTCGCGGTGTTGACGGAAATCGGAGGCTTGAAGCCGCAGCTCGAACGCGCCGCAGCGGTTCGCAGGCGGTGGAAGCGGATCGCGGCTGAGCTGATCGAAGTCCACAGAATAGTCGGTGAAAATGGTGTGACGGCTCGCGGCCACCGGCTCACGGCGCTCGGCCGGCGAGGGGAGCGCGTCGAATTCGGTGTCGAAGATTTCTTCGGCTTCTTCCATCAACCCGTACATGGTCGGGAGGTCGATGGTCGGCGTCTTGAGGACGTAGTACGGCGAACGCGACTGG
>QWQF01000044.1 GCA_003669125.1 Planctomycetota bacterium | reverse complement strand
TCGATCAATGCGTCGTCTACGCCAATCAACATTCCAGCGGCGGATGGATTGCCGCCAGTCAATCGCTGATGGCGACTGCTTTGGCGAAGCAGAAGAAACTGAAAACAGCGATCCGCGCGTTGAAAGAAATCGACGAGGACGATCCAGCAACCGGCGGTCACCGCGTGCTGATGGCTCGCTGGCGGCGACTGTTGGAAGCGGCGGAGTAGCCTGTTCGATGTGTTTCCAGGCTCACACGTCGCAGAGCTTGACCGCTTCGGTCAGGCCGACGAGCGGATCGCGGGTCGGAATGAATTCCTGGCCGACGTAGCCCTTGTAGCCGATCTCCAGCAGCTTGCGCATGATTGGCGGATAGTTGATCTCTTGCTTGTCGTCGAGTTCCGCTCGGCCAGGATTGCCCGCGGTGTGGATGTGGCCGATGACGTCCTTGCACTCTTCGATGCGGCGGATCACGTCGCCGTTCATGATTTGGACGTGGTAAATGTCGAACAGGATCTTCGCACGCGGTGAGCCGACTCGACGAGCGATGTTGGCGAGGTAGTCGATGTCGTCCCCTTGGTAGCCGGGATGGCCTTTCATCGGGTGCGAATCGTCACGCGTGTTGAGGTGCTCGACGCAGATGTTGACGTTCTTCTTGTCGGCGTAGGCACACAGTTCTTTGAGCGCCTTGACGCAGTTGTCGGCTCCCTGCTCCAGCGAGATCTCGCCGCTTTTGGGATCTTCGGCATTTTTCCACTTGTAGCCGGTGAAAGCGATCACGTTGCCGTAGCCGTATTCGGCACAGCCGTCGATCGCCTCTTTGGTCCGAGCGATGACTTCGGCGTGATAGTCCGGGTTGTTCAGGCCGCGCATGAACGGAGCTCCCGGCATGCGATTGCCGGCGATCGCGCAGGTCAGGCCGTGCTTTTTGATGACCGGGAAATCCTTGTGATCTCCCAGTTCAATCGACACGCAGCCGAGTTGCTTGGCGATTTGGCATTGTTTCTCGATGTCCCACTTGTCGCCGGAGACGTTGAAGCACCAGAAGACGATCGATTGTTTGATGTTCCCTTTGGTCACGACGGTTTTCACTTTCTCTGCGCCGATGGCGGAATGAATCATGGGGTGCAGGGCCGAAGCGGCTCCGGCCACAAGGGCGGTGTGCAAGACATTGCGGCGGCTGTAGTGCGCTCCGAACGTGGGATGGCTGGACACGGCGAATGGCTCCTGGAGGGAGGAGGATTCCGGCGGCCCATCCCGGCTGCGACCAAGGCCGCCTGACTCGTGCCGCAACGGCGGAGAGCATGACTTCGCGATGCAAGCTCTTCAATGACGAGGGACAGGTTTTCAATTTGTCGAGACAGAAGTCGTGGCGCAGGTTGAAGCCCGTCCCCCAAGGAGGGTTGCCTGCGATCTGGTCAGAGACGTTGAAGGGACTGGCACGTCCGAGACCGATTGGCCCAAGTCCGTTGGACTGCTCAAGATTTCTCGGACGTGAGAAATTGAAGAATTCTCGCAAAAATCCAAGTGTCTTGGTTTCGAACGACATTGCTGGCGAGCTCCGTCGGATTTTTCGGCACAATGCTTGCCAAGGTGGCCTTTCGGCTGCTGCGCCAGTGCGCGGCGGCCGTTGGCTGTGCCTGTTGGGAGCCGGGAAGGCTCGCGATGGCGCGGGACAAGAGGTTCGACGTGGCCCGCCTGGCTCAACGGATTGAGGGTGGTTGGCAAAGACCTCGGAACGTGTCAGTTCTGAGGCGGCGTCGTACTGCTTGTGTCGTGAACGGCTGGCGTTGAGTCCCGCGCGGCCTCGGTGGTTCGCGTGGTGGGTCAAAAATCACTTGGCTCGGCCTGGTCACTGTTGGTGGCGACCGGGGATTTGAACCGCACTGGATGGTTCGTGAGCTTCCGTTATGCCTCGTTAGCGAAAAGGAGCAAACCAAAATGATTCGAAAGTGGTTGCCGTTGATTGCCCTCGGACTCTTGCTGTCCGTCGGAGTTGGGCGAGGCTTCGCCCAAGATGAAAAGGAACTCAAGCCTGCGGGTTCGCCGATCGCAGTGGCCCCGGCCACGGACGCTCCTGTGTCCGCGCCGGCCGATCCGGGGGGTGCTCCCACAGCGACGCCGCCGGTGGCGGCTCATCTTGCGGGGACGTATGACAGCGGATCGACTTCCTGGCTGCTCGTCAGTGCGGCGCTGGTCTTCTTCATGATGCCAGGACTCGCGCTCTTCTACGGCGGCATGTGTCGCGCCAAGAACGTGCTCAACATGTTCATGTGCGTGATGGTCTGCGTCCCGATCGTGTGTATCGAATGGATTGCCTACGGATACAACATGGCGTTCGCCGTTCCCTCGGCAATTGCCGTAGACGCAGGCAAGGACGACAAAGGGGTCGATAAGCCCAAGCTCAGCTATCTCGGCTGGGATCCGGGGTTGGTGTTCTTCAAGTCGTTCGGTGAGACCACGCCAGTCGATGGCCCGAACAGCTTTGGCAAGACGGTGACCAGCGGTGACACGACGGGAGCGATTTCCACCGGCGTGCCGGAACTCTTATTCGCGATGTTCCAGATGATGTTCGCGATCATCACGCCGGCGTTGATCGTGGGAGCAATCGCCGAGCGAGTGAAATTCAGTGCGTGGTGCTTGTTCGTCGCGCTGTGGGCCACGATCGTTTACAACCCCGTGTGTCACTGGGTCTGGAACGTCAACGGATGGCTCTTTCAGAAGGGGGTGCTGGACTTCGCCGGTGGCACGGTTGTGCATGTGCTGGCAGGAGTGTCGGCCTTGGCGTTGATCCTGATTCTGCCCAAGCGGCGCGGTTATCCCGGCGGACATTTCTTGCCGCACAGCATTGGATGGACCCTGTTGGGGGCCGGCATGCTGATGGTCGGCTGGTTCGGCTTCAACGCGGGTTCGGCCGTCGCCGTCGGAAAAGATTTTTTGCCGGTTGCCGGAGCGACTGCGGTGATGGCCTTCGCCGCGACCGCCATTGCAGGCAGTGCGGCGTCGGGATCGTGGATGGTTGCGGAATGGCTCGTGTCTGGAAAACCAACCTCTTTGGGTGTTGGCTCCGGGATGGTCGCGGGACTCGTGGTGATCACTCCGTGTGCGGGACACGTCAGTCCGGGATCGGCACTGCTGATCGGCCTGATTGGCGGAGTGGTATGCTTCTTCGCGGTCCTCGCGAAGCAGAAGATCAAGTACGACGACTCGCTCGATGTGGTGGGCGTCCACGGAGTCGGCGGGGCGCTAGGAGCATTGCTCGTCGGCATCTTCGCCGTGCGTCCGGTGATGGGCGGCTTCGACCAATTCTCGCTGCAAGTGCAGGGTCTTCTAGTCACCGGAATCTACGCCTTCGTTTGTACGATCGTCATCGGAACGCTGATTCATAAGACGATCGGCTTCACCGTGGATGAGCAGACGGAAGCGGAAGGACTCGACTTGGCGGAACATGGCGAAGCGGCCTACCGTCTGACGTAATTCAATGGCCCAATCTCGACGGGGATGCGGCGGCAGCCGTCACTGGCTGCCGTCTCGTCCCTGACGAAGACCAACCGAGTTCGTTCACCCAACTTCACATTCTCACATCGCCGATGAAAACGATCGCGGCGACATTCCCAGGAATCACCTCATGAAAAAAATTGAAGCCATCATTCGGCATTTCAAATTGGAAGACGTCAAAGAAGCGCTGACCAAGATTCAGGTGCTCGGCATGACCGTGACTGAGTGCAAAGGTTTCGGTCGCCAGAAAGGTCACAAGGAGCAGTACCGCGGTGCGGAATACACCGTGGACTTCCTGCCGAAGACGAAGCTGGAAGTCGTCGTCACCGACGGTCAAGTTCAGGCGGCGATCGACGCGATCGTCGCGGGGGCTCGCACCGGCAAGATCGGTGACGGCAAGATCTTCGTCTCGAATCTGGAAAACGTGATCCGCATCCGCACCGGTGAATCCGGTGAAGGCGCGGTCTGACGGCTGAGCATTCAGCAACATCGACGAACAGCCCGGTTGCTTTCGAGCCGCCGGGCTGTTGTCGTTGAGTCGAACAGGATTGTCCGTCCTACTTTCGTCGTACCACAACCGTCAGCCGCCCCGCCTGCCGCATCATCGCGAGCAGTCGCGCGATCGGAGCTAGCAGGCACAGTCCCAGCGCCGACGGATTGTCGGTCCAGCGGATCAGCCGCTCGCCGACCGACCAGCGCGGGAACTTTGTCCGCAGCCACAGCCCCACCGAACCGACCAAGTTGTTGACGTTCCGCTGATGGATCAGATCGAGCAACTCAAAGCCGTTGATCTCTAGCAGCCGACGCAGCGAGCCGCTCGTGAAGTGCTGCAAGTGTGTCGGTAGTTGCATCGCGTACCAAAATCGCCCGAAGGCTCGCCGCTCCCAACAGCCGAAGTTCGGCACGCTGAACGACAGCGTGCCGCCTGGCTTGAGCAACTCGCGCACGAGCCGCAAAGTCGCGACGGGATCGTGCAGATGCTCGATCACCATCCAGGCGAAGACCGCGTCGAAGCTCAACGGCGTGAAGGTCTGCGGATCGACAGCGACGACCTCTTCCAGCGGTCCGACGCGGACGTCGAATCCGCGTTCGGCCGCGCGAGACGCAACCTCGGCGGCCGGTTCGATGCCGAGGCACTCCCAGCCAAGTTCGCGGAGTTGAATCAGAAACGCTCCGTGCGAGCAGCCCAACTCCAGAGCACGCTGCTTGGCGGTGTCGGCGCACGCTGGGATCGGTGCCGCTCGCGAGTCGATCCACCACAACACCAACCGCCTCAGCCAACGCCACGAACGCGGATCAAAGACAGAGCGTTGCTCACGTCCGCCCGACAATTCGCAATTTGCAATCTCCCCCCCCTCGGAACGGCCCGTAGTCGGCGGAGTAGAAATTTCCGATGCACTCGCGCGTCGGCCGCGGATTCAGGAACACATGCCGGCAAGCGTCGCAGCGCACGAGCGAGAACTCGCCGAGAACGCGGTACAGCAGGTCGCTCGCGCGAAGGATCGGCGTCGAGCGGGTCTCGCCGCACAACGGGCAGGCGGTCGTCTCCCAAGCGACGGAGTTGTGCGAGGCCGGCTGACTCACGGCGACCTCTCCTGAGTCCGAACGGGGAACAACACGCGGACGGCTCGCCAAGCCACTTCGTCTCGCAACAACAACAGCACCGCGAGCAACGCGATGCCGCCTGCGGCCGCTCCCCACAGCGACGGACACGGCAGTGACGTTCGCAAGACAAGTTGTCCGAGACCGACCGCAGCCGCAGATCCGACAGCGGCTCGCAGCAGCGTGCCGAGCACCCCGCGAAAGATGCCGAGTCCCAATTGCCGCGCCATCAGCCCCAGCATCGTCACGGCAGTGATCAGGTAGAACGCCGACGTGGCCGCAGCCAGCCCGACCACTCCCGAGGTCCGCACCCAAGCGAACTTCAAGGCGACACAGATACCGAAGCCGATCAGCCCCACGATCATCGGCGTGCGTGTGTTTTGCCGTGAGAAGAACACTTTCGCCGCGACCTCTCCCAAGCTGCCGCCGACGATCATGCCGCACAGGACCATCAGCGTCACGGCGACGACGCGAGTGTCATCAGGCGAGAATCGTCCGCGCTCCAGCAAGTCGCGAATCAACGGTTGACCAAACCACATCAACGCGGCGATGACCGGCACCAGCAACAGCATCAGGAATCGCAATGCGGCGGCGATCTCGGCACGCAGTTTGTCGTCGTCACGCTCCGCCGCGTGCCGCGCGAGCGCCGGGAATGCAACGACCGCGAGACCGCTGGTGCTCAACGTCAACACCGCCGCCGCCAGTCGAGTCGCGTAGCCGAGTTGCGAAACGCTGCCGGGCGACAGCTTCGAGGTCAGATACCGATCCAGCAGCGGATCGAGTTGGGTCAACGCCAGCAGGATCAGCAGCGGCAACATCAAGACGCAGCAGCGCCGCAGTGCGGCCTGAGACTCCGGCGTCACCGGCCAGCCGCGTGAGACCATTTCGATCCACGGCATCTGCAATCCAAACGCGACGATGGCTCCAATGCTCACGGCCTGCGCGACGGACTCCATGCCGCCGGCTCCGGCTCGCTGCCACACCACAGCCAGCGTGACTGCGTTGCCGATGACTCCCGCGAGGCCCGACACGGCGAAACGTCCCAGACAATGATTCCACGCGCGAGCCAATCCGCCGAGCGTGTTCCACACGATCAGGCTCGACAAGATTCGGAACAGTTCCGCCGTTCGCAAAACCTGTTCGTCGTCAAAGCCGGGATGCAGAGTTTGCATCCACGGTTCGGCGAGATGCTTCGCGGTTTGCCAGATTGCGACCGTCAGAAAGAACAGCCAGCAGGTCACCTGAGTTCCCATCGACCACGCGGCGGACTCACTGGCTCGCTGCTGGGTCTCCACAAACACCGGCACGTACGCGGCGGCCAATGCTCCGGCCAGAATTCCGCTGATGACCATCGGCAAGGTCAACGCCGCGATGAAGGCGTCCATGTCCGACTCGGTCCCGAATTGCCGCGCCAATAAAATCTGGAAGCCAAATTGCAGTCCCATCTGACCCAGCGTCAGCACGGT
>QWQF01000150.1 GCA_003669125.1 Planctomycetota bacterium | reverse complement strand
AGAGCCTGTCGCGTCGGAGTCTGGTCTACGTCCGAATGCCACCGAGTGTTGGCTGCATCGTTCGACTCATTCGGCGCGAGCTGGCTCTGGCGGTTCAGCGGCGGTAACCGGGAGCACCTGACCGATCACGTCTTGGCCGACAGCTCGGGAAAGTTCGGCCGCTCGGCGATGGAAGTCGGTGATTGCCATTTGAGATTTCTCACGCAGATCGAGGAGTTGCCGCTGAGCTTCGATCAGCCGCAGAAAATCGACCGTTCCCGCTTCGTAACCGGATTGTGCCGCACTCAGATTGTCTCTCGCGGCTGGCAGGATTTTGGAATTGAAGACTTCAACCTTTCGGCGGCTCCCCTCGACGCGAGCGTAGGCCGATTGCACCTCGCCACGAATCGTGTCGGCGGCTTGGTCGTAGTCGGCCTGCATCTTGTGGACTTTCCACAACGCCTCCTGCACGGCGGCGTGACGCTTGGATTGGTTGAGCGGCACGTTCATGTTCAAGCCGACCTGTGGCTGCTGCACGGCATCAGTCCAGAAACGGTCGTAACGGCCCATCAATTCAAAGTCGGGATAGAACTCTTTGCAGGCCAGCGCGACGGCGGATTGTTCGGACTGCACGCGAGCGGCCAGCGCATGCAGTTCTGGACGTTGTCCGACCGCACGCTCGCGTAGTTCGTCGACGGGCGGAAGGTTTTCAACGACGGGCAGTCTCTGCGGTGGAGCTGGCAGCGAATGATCGGGACTGCGGTGCAGCAGCGTGTTGATCCGCGCGACCGCGACGATCTGTTCCTGAGTCAACTCGATCTGCCGCTGCTCGAACTGCGCCAGCTCGACGTCCGCTTGCAGGACATCCTGTTGCGAGACTTGATTGGCTTCGTACTTCGCTCGCGCGACGTCGCGAAATCGGCTGAGAGCCTCGCGGCTACTGGCGTTCAACTCCCGCTCGCGCTGGTTGAGGTAGTAATCGAAGAAGGCCATCCGCGCCGCTTCGGTGAGTCGCAACTGCGCCTCGCCGACATCGAAGGAGGCTGCGGTCGCTTCCCAGTTGGCTTGATTGCCTCGCAGCGCGCGCTTGCCCGACCAGGGAATCTTCTGGGCGACTCCGAAGTAGTACGAGCCTTGCACGTTGGACGCCGCGTTCCAGGTGGCGGGCGCGTACATCGACTGGAACATCGGATCGTCGAGCGCGATGACCTGCGGATACTTGTTCGCCGCCGCGTTCCACGCCGCGAGCGCCGCCTGCAACGACGGATTGCGAGCCTTCACGGCTGCGACCAATTCGTCGAGCGGCAACTCATCCCGGCCGGCGAATGGGTCATCGGCATCGATACCGATTGTTCGTTCCGACGATTCCTCGAACGAGACCGGCAAGACGTGGGGCACATTTTCAATGTGCCCGCCCTTGCCTTCAATCCTCTCGCGTGGCGCGGGCACGTTGGAAACGTGCCCCACGTTGGGCGTGCGACAGCCGGCTGACGCAACGGTCAGTACAATTCCGACGCTGAGCACCCGGGAAATCCACATGGCGGCCTTCAGTGCAGACGTTCGCAGACCCGACTCCCGCAGCTTCGTCATGAGCTGACGGACAAGCGAATTGTCCAGTCTGGGCGAGAGATCTCACTTCTCTGAATCGACCCTGAGAATCCGGCGATTCAGCAATCTCAAGTTCGGCGAAAGAGTTGACCCAAATGACCAAGCTTCCGCGATGGTTTCCTTGCGGTCTTTGAACAAGTCCGGTCAACCAAACTGGTGCGATTGTGCCGATACTAACGCCGTGGCCTGCGCCTTGGTTTCGCATCGCCATTCGAGGTTCTCCTCTCATGCTGCGATTTCTAATTTGTGGAATCCTCCTCGCGACCGGATTCGGCTGCGCGAGTACGTCCACAACTCATTGCCACGACGAGGTCTCGTGCCAATTGCGAGAGCGCACCGGTTTCTCGCTGAGCGAACGACCTTGCTTGAATGAGCTGCAATGGCCGAACGGAACCTCGTTGGAAGATGGGCTGACGGAAGAAGAGGCTGTCGTCCTGGCGCTTTGGAATAACGGAGCGTTTCAGGAGGTCTTAGTGGAGTGTGGACTGGCTCACGCAGACCTCGTGCAAGCGGGGCTGTTGCCAAATCCGGAAGTGATCTATTTCTTTCCGGTCGACAACAAGCCGTTCAAGTATGCCTTCGAGTTCCCGCTGGAAGCGTTGTGGTTGCGACCGATTCGTGTGGCGGCGGCCGAGCGTGAAGTCGCTCGCGTGAGAGAACGACTGACGCAAAGCGGCTTGGACCTGATTCGCGATGTCCGTCAAACGTATGCCGACGTGCTGTTGGCGGAGCGTCGAGCAACCGTCGCGGAGGAGGCTCGCAGTTTACGCGGGCGGATTGCGGAGGTCAGCGACAAACGTCTGGAAGCGGGAGACATCAGCCGGCAGGAAGCAGTGACGGCGTCGATTGATGCTCAGCGAGGACGGCAGGAAGAAGTCCGTGCTCGGCATGATGTGACGCTGGCGGAAGAGCGTCTGCGTCAGGTCATGGGATTGGGAGACCTCCGCACGCCGCTCAAGTTGCAGGGAGTCGCAACTCCGATCCGCAGCGAGCAGGATGTGGACTCGTTGACGACGGAAGCGACGTCGTCGCGACCCGATGCTCAAGCGGCGGCGCGGCTGACCGAAGCTGCGGCGCAGCGTTTGGAGTTGGCCGAAGTTGGCTGGTTCCGCTTCTTGGGGATTCTCGACGCGACCAGTGGTCGACGCACGGGGCACGAGTTCGGCCCGGCGTTCCGCATGACGTTGCCGTTGTTCCATCGGAATCAGGGAGCGATTGCTCGCGCGCAAGCGGAACTTGAACAGGCGGCGCGGCGGCGTCAAACGGTGCATCAGCAAATCGTTTGGGAAGTCCGCACGGCTCACGAGCGGCTGGAGCAATCGCACGCGGAGTTGGCGGTGTTGCAACAGGACGTGCAGCCGCGCGTCGAAGATGCGATCTCGAAAGCGGAGGCAGCGTACCGCGCGGGGAACACGCCGTATGTCGTCGTATTGGAAAACACGCGGCAGTTGATTGAGGCTCGATTGCGAGAAGCTCAACTGCAAACCGACTCGCGTCGCGCGTGGGTGGAATTGGAACGGAGCGTCGGCTGGCATCTCGCAGGAACCGACGGGGCGAGTTCCGTGCCTCCCGCTCCTGCCAGCGAAGCAGACGCGTCGCCGGCCCAAAACTAACGGCGTATTCACACTTCATTGGGTCCATCCGCTTTGACGTGCCCCCTCCGTTCGGCGATCCTCCGCCTGGGACCGAGACCGCGCATCGCATCGCTCGATCCCACGCCGAATGCGGACACGAGATCGGAGACTCTGAATGGGCGACTTGCGAGGGATCATTACGGGGAGCGCGGGGACGTTCATTCTTTGCGGTGCCTGCGCGGGTGGTTGGTGGATCGCAAACGCGCCGCAAAGCGAATCGAAAAAAGAAAAGCCACCCGCCCCCGCGATCGTGGCCAAACCGGTCAACGAAAGCGATTTACTGACCGTCGAACTGCGACCAGAAGCGGAGCAGCGGCTCGATCTGCGCGTGGGGACGATCGAACGAAAATCGTTGCCGCGCGAGCGCGTGTACGGCGGCGAAGTGATGGTGGCGACGGGGCGCAGCGTGCTCGTATCCGCTCCGCTCAACGGAGTATTGAGTGCCGTTCCGGGGGAAGTCACGCAGCCCGGCGAATTGGTCAAACGGGGTCAGCCCATTTTGAGTTTGCGTCCGTTGCTGACTCCCGATTCACACGCCACGTTGTCTGCCTCGCGAGTCGACGCGGACGGGCAAGTCAAAAACTGGCTCGCGCAGGTCGAAGCCACGAAGATCGCCCGCGACCGCGCTCGGCGGTTGCTCCGCGACGAAGCGGGGAGCCGTCGGCAGGTCGATGAGACGGAAGCCCAACACGATCTCGCCGTCAAAACTTGGGAGGCGGCGACCGCTCGAATGGAGTTGCTGACGCGCGTTTTGGGCGAGGTTGATAAGGGGACCACCGCACCGCTGGCGATCGACTCGCCACGCGACGGTCTGCTGCGAAACATCATCGCGTTTCCGGAGCAAACAGTTCCCGCCGGCGCACCGCTGTTCGAGATCGTCAGCCTGGATCGCGTGTGGGTGCGCGTCCCGGTGCCGGTGGGAGACTTGGCGGAGGTCGATCCGGAATCCGAGGCACGAGTCGGCCGACTGACGGCGCGGCCGGGTGAGACACCCAGTGACGCTCGGCCGGTTATCGCGCCCCCGACGGCGAACGCCTTGGCCGCGACCGTCGATCGGTATTTCGAGATGGCCAACAAGGACGGTCGCTGGGTTCCGGGTGAGCGAGTCGCCGTCTCGTTGCGGCTGACCGGCGACGACAAGAGCCTGACCGTCCCCTGGTCCGCGGTCGTCCAAGACATTCACGGCGGCACTTGGGTTTACGAGCGAACGAAGCCGCGAACCTTTGAACGGCGGCGAGTCCTGGTTCGTCGAGTCGTAAGCGACACGGCGGAATTGAGCGTGGGCCTTGCGGAGGGGACCGTCGTCGTGACCGCCGGTGCCGAAGAATTGTTCGGTGCCGAAACTGGGTTCAAAAAGTGACACTCGGACAGAGCGGAACGACAGCGACATGCTGACTTGGTTGGTCTCGACATCTCTGAAGCTGCGCGTGGTCGTGGTCGCGTTGTGCGTCGTACTGATGGTCTACGGCGTGCGGGCGACTCGAACCGCTCCGCTGGATGTGTTTCCGGAATTCGCGCCGCCGAAGGTCGAGATTCAGACCGAAGCGCCAGGACTGTCGACCGAGGAAGTCGAGAGTCTGATCTCGATGCCGCTGGAGAACGCCCTCAACGGGACGCCGGGACTGAAGACATTACGATCGAAGTCGGTGTTGGGGCTGTCGTCTGTCGTGCTGCTGTTTGAAGAGGGGACGAACCTGCACATCGTGCGGCAGTTCGTGCAAGAGCGAGTCTCGGCCGAGGCGGCCCGACTGCCGACGGTCGCGCGGCCCCCGGTGATCTTGCAGCCGCTGTCGTCGCTGAGCCGCGTGATGAAAATCGGTGTCTCGTCGAAGACGCTTTCGCAGCGCGATCTGACCGTGTTGGCGATGTGGACGATCCGTCCGAAACTGATGTCCGTACCTGGGGTCGCGAACGTGGCGATGTGGGGGCAGCGCGACAAACAGTTTCAAGTGCTGGTCGATCCAGATCGGCTTCGAGCACATGGCGTCACGCTCGAACAAGTCGTGCGCGCGGCCGGTGACGCGACGGTGTTGGACGCGGGGGGCTTTGTCGATACGCCGAATCAGCGACTGGCGATTCGGCACTTGTCGGCGATTGTCGAACCGGAGGACTTGGCGCGGTCGGTCGTCGATTTCCGCGACGGGACGCCGATTCGGCTGGGAGATGTCGCGGATGTCGTCATCGGCTCACCGCCGCCGATCGGAGACGCGATCATCAACGACGGGCCGGGGCTGTTGTTGATCGTCGAGAAACAACCAGAAGGAAACACACTGGAGGTTACGCGGCGGGTTGAGGCCGCGCTCGAAGCGTTGCGGCCGGGGCTGAAGGATGTCGATGTCGATCCGACGATCTTTCGCCCGGCGACGTTCATCGAGCGGGCGCTCAACAATCTCAGCCATGCGCTGTTCATCGGCTGCGGGCTGGTCGTCGTGATTCTGATCGTCTTCCTGTTCGATTGGCGGACGGCGCTGATCAGCCTGACCGCGATTCCGCTGTCGCTGATGGCGGCGGTGGTCGTGCTGACGCTGTCTGGAGCGACGATCAACACGATGGTGTTGGCCGGGTTGGTGATCGCGCTGGGTGAAGTCGTGGACGATGCGATCATCGACGTCGAAAACATCGTGCGGCGACTGCGACTGGCTCGCGCGACAGGCTCGACCGAGTCGCCGTTTCAGATCGTGCTCGCGGCATCGTTGGAAGTTCGCAGCGCGGTCGTCTACGCCAGCTTGATTGTGATGCTGGTGTTCGTGCCGGTGTTCTTTCTCGATGGCATCGCGGGTTCGTTCTTTAGGCCGCTGGCGTTGGCTTACATCCTGGCGATCCTGGCTTCGCTGCTGGTCGCGCTGATCGTCACTCCGGCGCTGTCGCTGATCCTGTTGACCGGGCGAGCGAGTCATCGTTCCGAAGCGCCGATTTCACGCGGGCTGCGGCGGATGTACGGTGCGTTATTGCCGAAGTTTGTCGGCCGTCCGGGGATGAGCGTCATCGTGCTGCTCGCGGCGTTTCTGTTGGCGGGAGCCGCGACGACTCGCTTGGGGCGCGAGTTCTTGCCGGAATTCCAAGAGACCGATTTTCTGATGCACTTCTTGGAACGGCCGGGGACGTCGATCGAGGCGATGGACCGCATGACCGTGCTGGCCAGTCGCGAACTGCGTGCGATCCCCGGCGTGCGGAACTTCGGCTCGCACATCGGCCGAGCGGAAGTCGCCGACGAAGTCTACGGACCGAACTTCACCGAGTTGTGGATCAGCATCGACGACACGGTCGATTACGCCTCGACTGTCGCTCGCATTCAGGCGGCGATGGACGGCTACCCCGGCATGTCCTGCGACGTGCAAACGTATTTGAAGGAGCGCAGCAAAGAGGT
>QWQF01000199.1 GCA_003669125.1 Planctomycetota bacterium | reverse complement strand
TCACGGCCTACTCTGCGGGTTGCCCGGCTTGCTTCAAGCTGGGTGCGTAGCACAAAAAACTCAGGACCGACGTTAAATTAGAGAACGGCCGGTTTCCTGTTTGAACTTCAACTCAAAATTTCCTGTGCCTTCGACACCTGGATTCTCCAAAGCTGGGCCATCCACGGAAAACGCAAAGCCATCGCTGTGGTCGATGCTTTCTTATTGTCAATGTCTGCGTCGGTTTACGACAACTTTGGCAGCCATTATGCGACCGGACTGAGATTTTACGAGACAGACGGCAATTGATATTTGCTATCAAGCCTTCAAGTCTGAATATTAACTGATAAAAGTCGTCTAAAATGAACGTCAGATTATCTAAAATTGAAAGGACTTTTCAAATTATCGTTACTATTTCGTCTAAATTTGTGTTTAGTTTGTCTAACACTGAATCACTTTTGACAATTAGGAGTCTCAATCATGCCGCTAGAAGGTCTTGGGTCGTATCTGCCGATGATGGTTGAGGTTTTGAATCACTGGGATGACGTCAATATTGAGCTGGGTGGGACTCCGGCGACGGAATTGAAGCTGCAAGGGGCCCACACGCGGGGCTTGTTTCAGCTTCTGCATGATGAGTTGGCGGCGCTGCTCGTGGGGCAGGTCGATTTGGAGAATGGTCGCGAGATCGCGGTCAGTAATAAGGATCAAAAGAAGACGGCGATTTTGCTGAAGCTCAATCAGTTTCGCGGGATGCTGCGCGGACTCCTGCCGCAGACGATTTATCCGGGAGCCGCTCCGCTGGTGCCTCAGTTTGGGTTGGCGGAGTCGAAATTTCTCGCCCCGTTCGATGACATGGCCAGCCTGTGGGGGCGGATTGATGCGGATACGACCATCGCCGGGTTCACTCCGCCGCTGCTGCTGGCCGCGGTGACGCGGGCGGCGTTCCTCACAGAGTTGGCGGGGATGCGCACGGCCTATGGGGCCGTGTCTCTGGCCGAGAACGATGAAGGCATCGGCCTCAAGCGCCGCGATGCGCTGCTGCCGGTGATCCGCGAACGGATCGTCCAGTATCGCGAACTGGTCGCGGCCATGCTGGGACCGACGCATCCGCTGACGCTCTCGCTGCCCGTGATGACGCCGAACGCGGGCAGCACTCCTGCGGCGGCCATGCTGTCCGGCACCTGGAACCCGACCACCGCTCAGGCCGAGTTCAGTTGGCCCGCGTCCGATAACCCGAACCTCGACGAATACGAAATGCGGATGTCCGTCGGCGCGACTTACGATGGCTCGACCGCGACCGTGATCGGCAACATCCCCGCCGGAACCACCACCTTCGCGACCACCGAGAGCCTCGCCAGTTCCGGCGATGTGGCGTCGTTCAAACTCTTCGTGAAGCTCACGACCGGCAACGAAGCGGGCAGCAATACGATCACGATCACGCGGCCCTAAGCTGCACGCTCGATGCCTCCGGCCGGCAGATTCCCGCGCTGAGCGAAGCGCTCACGAAAGCCGGCGGGCTGACAAGCGGCCCACGTGAACTCTCGGCCGACGAGATGAAAGCCCTCGTCGCCGAAGTCGCCGAGAAAGGGAACGCTCATCGCGGCGAGACGATCGATTGCCGCAAAGAACTGAACTGCCTGAAGTGCCACGCCATTGGCGGAGCCGGCGGCCGAGTCGGTCCCGACATGCTCAGCCTCGGCTCGTCCGCCCAGATCGACTACTCGCCGAGTCGCTGCTGGCCCCCAACAAAAAGGTCAAAGAGAATTTCAACTCGCTGGTGGTCGTGACCGACGACGGCAAGGTCCGCTCCGGCATGAAACTGCGTCAGACCGACACCGACCTGCTGCTCCGCGACGCCGAAGACAACGAGTTCGCGATCCCCCTGAAAAAGATCGAAGAACAAACCAACGGCACCAGCCTCATGCCCGCCGGCCTCGCCGACAAACTGACACGCACCGAGTTGTTGGACCTCATCCGCTTCCTCTCCGAACTCGGCAAAGTCGGCGACTTCCAGATCAGCAAACAGCAATTGGTCCGCCGCTGGCAAACGCTCGCCCCAACGGATGCCGCCATCATGCAACTCCGCCGAGTGAGCTACGCCAGCATCGCTCAAAACGACGCTGCACTGACTTGGACGCCCGCGTACTCGACTGTCGGCGGCGAACTTCCACTGACCGACCTCCCCGAATTCCGCATCCCCTTCCGAGCCAAAGACGGCCAACTCGGTGCAACCTTCGCCCGGTTTGAATTGGACGCCTCCAGCGCCAGCCAAGCGAAGCTGCTGCTGAATTCCGTCACCGGCCTCACCGCTTGGCTCGACGCCAATCCGATCAAGCTCACATCGGAAATAACCCTCGACCTCACCCCCGGTCGCCACCGAGTCACCTTCGTCATCGAACTCTCCGAACGCAAAGAACCGCTGCGAGTCGAAATGTCCGACGTGCCGAGATCAACCGCGAAGGTGCAGTTGGTGGGTGGGAAGTAACGGGATGCGGGGTCGGGTGAGCCTGATCCGATCAGGCGAGGACGTCGCGTAGATTTGAGTCACCTTGAGCCAAGGGACGGATTGGGCCTATCTTGGTCACACGCGATACGAGTGGATTCACGACCTTGTGAGCCACAATCGGGATCGCGGTTGGAGGGAGCCATGAAATTCTGGTTGGGTTGCGGACTGTCGGCGTTTTTCGGAGCGTTGCTGGCGTTGGCGTTGCAGGACTCGCGAGTGCTGCGGTCAGTTGATGCTCAGGAGCGGAACGGCGATCGGGTCACGCGGGCATCGTTTTCGTTGGACGAAAATCGGTCGTACGCGCCAACCAATCTGCCGGCCCTGTTCAATCGCGAGGGGCTGACTCCGGAGGAAGCGATCAACGTCGCGGTCTACGAGGCGATCAACAAGAGCGTCGTGAATATCAACACGAAGAGCACGCACTCGGCGCTGCTGGCGTTTGAGGTCACGGCCGAGGGGACCGGATCGGGGTCGATCCTCGACAAACTCGGACACATCGTCACGAACTATCATGTCATCGCGGACGCCAACGACGTGATCGTCACACTGCACGACGGCAAGCAATACGACGCCTCATTCATCGGTGCGGACCCGGACAACGATGTCGCCGTCATTCGCGTGAAAGCACCGCCCGAAATTTTGAATCCCGTCGCGTTGGGAGACTCCAGCCATCTGCGGGTCGGCATGAAGTGCTTCGCGATTGGCAACCCGTTCGGCTTGGAACGAACGCTGACGACCGGCAGCATTTCGAGCGTCGATCGCTCGCTGCAAATTCGCAGTCGGTCGATCAAGCAAATCATTCAGATCGACGCGGCGATCAATCCGGGGAATTCCGGAGGCCCGCTGCTCGACACACACGGCCGACTGATCGGCATCAACACGGCCATCGCCAGCAAGACCGGCCAAAGCGCGGGGGTTGGCTTTGCGATCCCGGCGAACCTGGTCGCTCGCGTCGTGCCAGAACTGATTCGCCACGGCAAAGTCATCCGCCCGGAAATCGGTATGCGACTGCTCAAGACCGAGAAGGGTTTGCTGGTCGCGCAACTGCAACCCAACGGCCCGGCCGAGAAGGCGGGGCTGCGCGGCCCGAAGGTGTCTCGCAAGACCGGCCTGCTGGGAGGCGTGCGGATTGATTACGCATCGGCCGACATCGTGATCGCCGTGGACGAGGAAGAGGTCAAATCGCAAGACGACTTTCTGAGCATCGTCGAAGCCAAACGTCCCAACGATCAAGTGATCCTCACGGTCCTGCGCGACGGCAAGAAAGCGAATGTCACAGTGACGCTCGGCGGACCGAACCCAGAGAAATAATTTTGGACTGCCGCGACTCTGGTCGTAGCTGTCCAACTTCAGGCCAGCACTTCGCGAACGACTCGACCATGCACGTCGGTCAGGCGGTAGTCGCGGCCTTGGAAGCGAAACGTCAGTCGCTCGTGATCGAAGCCGAGGCAGTGCATGATCGTCGCGTTGAGGTCATGAATGTGGACCGGATCGCGGACGATGTTGTAGCCGTAGTCGTCGGTCTCGCCGTGAACGACACCGGGCTTGATGCCTCCGCCGGCCAGCCACATTGAGAAGCAGCGGCCGTGATGATCGCGGCCGTAATCGGCTTGCAGGCCGCCCTGGCCGTAGACCGTGCGACCAAACTCACCGCCCCAAATGATGAGCGTGTCTTCGAGCAACCCGCGTTGCTTGAGGTCGCGAATCAGCGCGGCCTGCGGTTGATCGACGTCGTGGCATTGCTTCGGAATGTTCGTCGGCAACGAACCATGCTGGTCCCAGCCGCGATGGTAAAGCTGGACGAAGCGAACTCCTCGTTCGAGCAATCGCCGCGCGAGTAAACAGTTCGCGGCGAATGTGCCCGGCTTGCGAGACTCTTCGCCGTACAACTCGAACGTCGCGGGCGATTCTTTCGAGAAGTCGATCAGTTCGGGCACCGAGGTTTGCATCCGAAACGCCATCTCGTACTGCGCGATGCGGGTCGTGATTTCTGGATCGCCTGCCTTGGCGTGTTCGATCTCGTTGAGCTTCGCGAGTCCGTCGAGCATCTTGCGACGCAGCTCGCGGTCGATGCCGGGCGGGTCGGACAGATACAGCACCGGATCGCCGCTGCCGCGAAGCTTTACTCCTTGATGGCTGGTCGGCAGGAAGCCACTGCCCCACAAGCGGTCGAGCAATCCTTGATTCGCATCCTTGCCGGTGCCGTGCGAGATCAGCACGAGAAACGCCGGCAAGTCGTCCGCCTCACTGCCGAGTCCGTAGCTCGCCCACGCACCCAGCGACGGTCGGCCCGGTTGTTGCGATCCGGTTTGAATGAACGTGATCGCCGGATCGTGATTGATCGCCTCGGTGTGCATCGAGCGAATCAAACATAACTCGTCGATGACTTGCCCGGTGTGCGGCAGCAGTTCGCTGAGCCACGTCCCGTTCTGGCCGAACTGCCGAAACGCGAACCTCGGCGCGACGACTGGAAAGCTCTTCTGTCCCGACGTCATCCCGGTCAACCGCTGTCCCTGACGGATCGAGTCGGGCAACTCGGAACCGTGCAGACGTTTCAACTCCGGCTTGTGGTCCAGCAGATCAAGATGACTCGGTCCTCCAGACTGAAAAAGGTAGATGACTCGTTTGGCTGTCGGTACGAAATGGGTGCGGCCCGGCTGCGCTGCGGACGACGCGAGTCCCTCTTTGGCCAGCAGCGATGCGATCGCCGCAGCCCCCAGCGCGGAGCCGGCGCGTCCGCAAAAGTGGCGGCGAGTCACTTCGTCACGATGTTCTTGGATCGGGTGCATCACGAAACTCTTGGTTGATACCGAGTGAACGTTCGCCCTCGCTGACGCTTCGGGTTCGTTGAATCAGTCGCTCAACGCGGCGGCGACGTCGGTGCGGTACGCGGCGAGGCCGGGAAGGAAGCCGATCAACGAACCGACGACCAGCAGCACGGGGAAGAGGACCAGTTCCAGCGGTTCGAACGACAGTGGATTGACCAGAATGCCGCTGCGAAACTCGATAATCGGGCTGGCGACAGCGACCAATCCGTGGCCGAGCAGCAAACCAATCACGCCGCCGCCAAGACACAGCAACGCAGACTCAGCCAGAATGATCGTGAAGACCGTCTCGCGCCGGGCACCGAGCGCTCGCATGATGCCGATCTCGCGGCGGCGGTCGGCCATCGAGTTGTAAATGCTCACGAAAATGCTGACCGCCGAGACAACGATGATCAGACTGGTCAGCGTCAGCAGCATCAGCTTGATGTTGTCGACGATCATGGTCATCAGCCGCTTCATCGGGAAGATCGGGTTGACCGCCATCGCCCGGACGTCCTCGTTGATCTCGCCGGCCAGGCCGATCGAGGCGGCGGTGGACTTGGTGCGGACGAAGATCGCGGTGACTTCTTTTTGCTCGTCGAGCAATTCGTGGTCGTGACCATGATCGTGACCGGCGTGCGCGTCGCCAACCTTCTTCGGCTTCTCGGCTTTGTCACGCAGCGATTGCGGTACGGGATAACGGAATTTCTCCAACCGATCGACGGCCTCTTTCAAAGGCTTCTCGTGGCCGGAGATCGCCCAGAATCCCGCGAGGCTGACGAACACCGAGCGATCATTCGGCGTTCCCGTCGGAGCCAGCACGCCGACGACGCGGAACTTCTCGTCGTGAACGTGATCGCTCTCGGCACCGCCGTGAATCAGTTTGAACTCGCTGCCGATGTTCCAACCGTTCGTGGCGGCGACTCGCGAACCGATCACGGCATCCCACGGAGTCTTCAGGTACTCGCCACGCACGCGAAACGGTTTGTTGTAGGCGTAGTCGAGATCGAAGAACTCCGGGATTGTGCCAACGATCGGGAAGCCACCCTGCTCAGTGACATCGCCAATTGCGATTGGCACCGCTTTCTCGACGGCGCGGTGTTCCTTCAACTCTTTGTAGAACAGGTACGGCAACGGTTCGCCCGGTCGGTCCAGCCGGTAGATCGCACTGAGTGCCAAACTGAGGTCGCTCCCCTTCGGTCCGACGACGAGGTGGAAGCCGAAGCTCGGCTGGCTGAACAGGTCGCTGACCACGCCGTTGATGACCAGCACACCGACCATCAGCATCACCCCGAGCGCGACGCTGAGCGCGGTCAGGCTCGATGAAAGCAGCCGCTGCTTGATGCTTTTGATGGCGATGGTGACGAGGTTCATGCGAAGGCTTTCTCAATGGACGACCGGCAACTGACGATTTTGGCCAGTTGTCAGTTGTTGGCTGGCCGATTGAAGTCGCTGAGTTTTTCAATGCGATCGAATCGCGCGGCGACATCGGGAGAATGCGTCACCAGCAACAGCGAGACGTTGTTCTCTCGGCAGGTGTCGCGGATCAGTTCGAGGATCGTATTTTGGTTAGCGATATCGACACTGGCGGTTGGCTCGTCGGCCAGCAGCAACGACGGGTGATTGGCGAGTGCTCTCGCGACGGCGACTCGCTGTTGCTCCCCGACCGAAAGCTGTGGCGGTCGATGCTGCAAACGATGGCCGAGTCCGACGCGGGTCAGCAGGTCGGTCGCGCGGTGCGAGTCGGTTCCCTTGCCGGAAAAGCACATGCCGAGCAAGACGTTTTCCAGCGCGGAAAATGCCGGCAGCAGATTGAACGTTTGAAAGACGAAGCCGATCTTCAGTGCTCGGAAGCGGTCGCGGCTCGGTTCGTTGAGGCCGGTTACGTCCACGTTGTCGATGACGACTCGGCCACTGTCGGGCGAGGTGATGCCAGCGATCACGTTGAGCAGCGTCGTCTTGCCGCCGCCGCTGGAGCCGATGAGGGCGACTTGCTCGGCGGTCTGCAACTCGAAGCGAGACACATTCAGCACCGGAATCCGTCCGCCGCCCGGCTCGCGATAGCTCTTCTTGAGGTTGTCGAGCACCAAAGACATGCCGCCTCCGTGAGTTATCGACGTAAACCGGACGCCCACGTCCGGCCAATAGGCCGAATTGAATCGTCCGGACATCGGCGTCCGAACATACGAACTTTAGGGTCGGATTGTGGTTGGGCTGAGAGTACGCCGCAAGCGGCTTGCGCGTGAGGCGACTTTGTGGAGTTGCCGAAGTCTCGCCGATAGACTGCTTCGCCCGTGCGACAGCAATTCGTCGCGACCAATTGATTTTGATGCACAACAAAGGTGACACGATGGCGGTTCCGGTGATTGCTCCGGGAAAAACGAAGATTGGTTGGATTGGCACCGGCGTGATGGGCAACAGCATGGCCGGACATTTGCTCGAGGCCGGCTTTGCGGTTTCGGTTTACTCGCGAACGAAAGCCAAGGCCGAGACGCTGATCGTCAACGGAGCCAGTTGGGCGGATTCGCCGAAGGCTCTCGCTCAGCAGAGCGACGTGATCTTCGCGATCGTCGGATTTCCCAGCGATGTCCGCGAAGTGATGCTCGGCGCGAACGGCGCTCTGGCGGGATCGAAATCCGGCAACGTGCTCGTGGACATGACCACCAGCGAACCGTCGCTGGCGGTCGAGATCGCCGAGGCCGCGAAGGCCAAGGACGTGTCCAGCGTCGATGCTCCCGTCTCTGGCGGCGACGTCGGAGCGAAGAATGCGGCTCTCTCGATCATGGTCGGCGGCGACAAAGAGGTCGTCGATGCCTTGCAACCGTGCTTCGCCGCGATGGGCAAAACGATCATCCATCAGGGCGGGCCCGGAGCCGGCCAGCACACGAAGATGGTCAATCAAATTCTGATCGCCAGCAACATGGTCGGCGTCTGCGAGGCGTTGCTGTACGGCTACAAGTCGGGACTCGATTTGGAGACCGTCATGAAGTCCGTGTCGGTCGGAGCGGCGGGAAGCTGGTCGCTGTCGAATCTCGGCCCGCGGATCATGGCGAACAACTTCGATCCGGGGTTCTTCGTCGAGCACTTCATCAAGGACATGGGCATCGCGCTGGACGAGGCGAAGCGGATGAATCTCGCTCTGCCAAGTTTGGCGTTGTCGAATCAGTTGTATCTGTCGCTGAAGGCTCAAGGCGGCGGACGGCTCGGCACACACGCGCTGCAACTCGCGCTGGCACGAATGTCGAATGTCGATTGGAAGAGTCGATAATTTCTCCCCACCGAGCTTGCCTCGTTGGCTCGCGGGCCTTTGCGCTACGCCTTCACCTTCATGGGTGACTGATTCCAAGTAGTGCAGAAGCCCGCGAGCCACCGACGCAAGGTCGATGGGGTTACACCACACACGAGAATGGCATCATGGCAACGAAGGGCGAACAATTTGCAGGGCTGACTGTCGCGATGGTCACGCCGTTTCGAGATGGTCGGCTCGACGAGTCGGCCTTGCGAAAGCTGGTCGATTGGCATGTCGAACAGGGAACCGACACGGTCTGCCCGGTTGGCACAACGGGCGAAAGTCCGACGCTGACAAACGACGAACATCATCGCGTCATCGACGTCGTTTGCGAGCAGGCTCGTGGACGCATCAAGGTCGTTGCCGGCACTGGCTCAAACAGCACGGCCGAAGCGATCGAACTGACCGTCGCCGCCAAGAAATCGGGGGCAGACGGGGCGCTGGTCGTCGGACCGTACTACAACAAGCCGACGATGGAAGGCTTTTATCAACACTTCAAGGCAATCGCCGAGGCGTGCGACTTGCCGATCATTCTCTACAACATTCCCGGCCGCACCGCCAAGAACATCGAACCAGAAACGATCGTCCGCATCGGCGAACTGCCGAGCGTTGTAGCGGTCAAAGAATCCACCGGCTCAATGGACGCCGCGTCGCAGATCATCGCGCTGAGCAATCTGACGGTGCTCTCTGGCGACGACAGTTTGACGCTGCCGCTGCTGTCGCTCGGTGGACGCGGCGTGGTGTCGGTCGTCGGCAACATCGTGCCCAAGGACGTCAAAGCGATGCTGGCCGCGTGGGAGAAAGGTGACATCGCCTCCGCTCAAAAATGGCACCGCAAGTTGTTCCCACTGTGCCGCGACATGCTGGGGTTGTCGACGAATCCGATTCCGGTGAAGGCGGCGATGCAGATGCTCGGCCGCGATACCGGCGAGGTGCGATTGCCGCTCACGCCGCTCGATGCGAAACAGCGTGAGAGCTTGGCTGGCACATTGAAGACGTATGGGTTGCTGTAATTTTGGAGTGCGGTGTGTCAGCACCGCTTTGGATTCTTTTCGAGGTTTCGCCGCACAACGGCAAAGTTAAAGCAGTGCTGACACACTGCACTCCAAGGGGGAGATCAGATCGTGGGATTGTTCGGTCGTCGAGCAGACGAAGATGATGAAGACGATGACGAAGAAGAGGTCGAACTGGTCCTCTTCCAGGGTGCGCTCAACGGCAAAGAGCCGAACATGAAAGAGAATCAGCGACTGGTTCAGGCAGGTTTGAATCCGGCCAAGGAACTGGTCACGGATGGACTGTCACGCCGCGCGGAAACGATTCGCGTCGAGCCGAAAGGGGAACGCTCGCAAGTGGCATTCCTCGTCGATGGAATGCCGTATGCCGGCGGCAAGCTCACCAAGCCGCAAGGGCTGGCGATCACGCAGATGCTCAAGCTGCTTTCCGGACTGGACATCAAGGTCCGCAATCAACCGCAATCCGGCGGAATGAAGGCGCAATGGAATGACTTGCCGTATGAGTTGGTCGTCCAGACCAAGCCACAACAAGATGGCAGCGAACTTCTGAACATCAAGGCCCGTGCCCTCAAGGGAGCCATCGTCACGCCGGATGAATTGGGCATGTCTGCCGATTTCAAGAAAAAAATTCGTGACTGGACCAGCCAGCACAAAGGGCTGAGCCTCTCGGTCGGTGCTCCCAACACCGGTGTCACGACGACGGCCTTCGGCATGTTGCGCGGCGTGGATTGCTACATGTTTCAGGTTCACTCGCTGCGCGATTTGGGAACTCGCGAAGTCGTCAACGTCTCACCGTACCAAGCCAACGCGGACGACACGTTGGAACAGACTCTGACGCGTGTGATTCGCGTCGAGTCGGACTGCGTGTTCGTCGATCCGGTCATCAATGCGGAGATCACAAAGACGCTGTTCGCGATGCAGGACAAGATCACGCTGCTGTCCGAAATGCCTGCCAAAGACTGTGCCAGCGCGATCGTGCAACTGGTGCAATGGGTCGGCGATGCCGGCATCGTGGCGAATGGCTTGATGGGACTCCTCAACACCAAACTCATCCGCAAGATTTGCCCTGAATGCAAGCAGGCGTATCGGCCGAATCCCAAGCTGCTCGCAAAAGTCGGCCTGCCTTCCGATACGAAGACGCTCTACCGCAAACCCGTCGCGACCGAAAACGAACAGGGCGAAGTCGAGGAACCGGATCCGTGCGAAAAGTGCAACGACACCGGCTACTTCGGCCGCATCGGCATCTTCGAGTACATTGAGATGTCCGACGGCGTCAAGGAGTGCATCATCGGCGGTGGCGATGCGAATGCGATCCGCACCGTGGCTCGTAAAGAGGGCATGACCACGTTCTCGAAGGATGCTTTGCGGCACGTCGCCAAAGGCATCACGGCCCTCGAAGAATTGCAGCGAGTCTTTAAGCCCGTTGCATGAGATTGACCTTCATCTGCTGCGCTTCTCAGCGTCCTCCGCGAAATCTGCGTTTTGAAGTGAAATTGAAACGCAGATTTCGCAGATCGACGCCGAGTCACGCAGGACATCCATCAGGCTGAGTGGAGCAACAACATGCGATCGATCATTCTGCCATCCGTGATTTGCGCTATTTTCTTGTTCGGTACATCAGCCGAACCGCTGTCCGCTCAAAGTTCGCGGCCGGCCGGCGGCCACACGTCCTGTCTCTTCAACGGCAAGTCGCTCGACGGTTGGGCCGTCGAAAACGGCGCGAAGGTCGAGATCCAAGACGGCAACTTGCTGCTCAAAGATGGTGACGGCTGGCTGCGCTCGCATCACGTCTACGCCGACTTCCAATTGCACGTCGAATGGAAAGCCCTGAAGGCCGAAACCTACGACGCCGGCATCTACCTGCGAGCTCAGCGTGATGGCGTTCCATTCCCGAAGAAGGGCTATCAAGCCAATCTGCTGCAAGGCAAAGAAGGCAACATCGGCAGCCTTCCCGGAGCCGAAAGCAAAGGCCTCGTGAAACCGGGCGAGTGGAATGCCTTCGACATCACCGTCATCGGCGACCGCGTCACGATGGTCATCAACGGTTGCCACGCGTATTCCGTCGCCGGCATCAAAGAGCCGGTCGGTCACATCGGCATTCAAGTCGAGGTACCGAAGGGAGGCCAGTTCCTGCTACGGAATCTCTGCCTCACCGAACTCGGATTCGCGTCGATGTTCAACGGCCAGAACTTCGCCGGCTGGGAAGGTGCGGGACAACCGGCCGACACCTGCTGGAAGATCGAAAACGGTTTGCTCGTCTGTACCGGCCAGAAAGGCCCGTGGCTGCGCACCTGCCGCGAGTACGACAATTTTTCGATGCGCTTCGATTACCTGTTGGCCGTCGGCGGCAACAGCGGCGTCTACGTCCGAGTCCCGCAAGACGGCAACCATCATCGCGAGAACGACACGAAACCACCGGCCGGCTTCGAAGTCCAAGTCCTCGACGATGCCGCCAAAGAACATGCCAAGCTCAAGGACTATCAGTATTCGGCGTCGATCTACGACATCGCCGGAGCCAACCCGCGCAACACGCGCCCGCCCGGCGAATGGAACACGCTCGAAATCGTTTGTGACGGCGACCGAGTCATCACACGCCACAACGGCGTCACTGTCACCGACATCAACGGCGAATCGCACCCGCTCATCAAACTCCGCCAACTCAACGGATTCCTCGGCCTGCAAAATCACAGCACCGAAGTGAAGTTCCGCAACCTCCGCATCGGCCCACCGGTTCGCTGAATGCGTCAGCCCCTTCGGTTCCGTCGATCGACGCTCGATCCATTTGAGCGAGGGGAGCGGAGTTCGCGGCATGCAAGGCCACGAATGGAGGGCGGACCATTCTGACCAAGAAACAACGCCAGAAGTGTTCTCTCCTCAGCGTTGCGGCCTTGATGAAAAATCGCTGAAGGGGTTATCGCAGTCGGTACTCGTAGAGTGTCTCGAAACTCGCAAGGCAACGGTCGTACAAGGCGAAGAACGATTCAGGAACTTGGTCCGTCTTGGGGCGGTAGGGGCGGAACGCGGTGGTGGTTTCGACTTCTTTGTACCAGTGCTTGGCCCAAACACCATCGGTCGGACGCAAGCCAGGTTCCCACGACAGCATCGATTCTTGGAAGTCCAAACCCAAGGCGTCACAGAGCAACCCCAACGTGCGGCGAGGTTCATTGAGGATTTCCACTGAATCAACCACGAGCGGCGTCACGCCGGTGTTCCGACGGAGCCAATTGAAGATTTCCAGTTGTTGAGGAAAGCCGGTGTCCTCATCAGTGGGGTTCGGGACGATCTTGATGTACGACGTCAGCACATCGCGCGGATGCCGGATCAAAAAGCAGTTGGTCACTTTCGCCAGCCATTCTCGGTCCATGTGCGGCAGCAAGTGATGCGTCATCTGCTTCTGATAAAACAGCCGCTTGCCATCGGGGATGGGGCCGGTCAGCCAGGCGACGACCTTGCGCCAATCGGTCTCTCCCGCGGCGATGATTTCGTCCTTGCCGGGGTGATCTTTCTGCGTGGCATGGAGGTAGTGCGCATAAAACGGCTCATCGCAGACGACGCTGTCGTTGCGGTTGCCAAAGGAACGCATCATCGCGGTCGAGATATTGCGCGGCCCCGACCACATCGCGAGGCGGAGTGAGTTGTTTTCGAGAGACATCCGGAAATCTCGTCAGCGGCTTTCGGCAGTTGGATCGGCAACGGGTTCGGCTTTCTGCGCGGACTTCGTCGTCGGCGTCACGAGCATCATCACGCCGAACACGATGATCACGATCGCGAAGATGCGAGTGAGCGTCTCGTTCCGGAATTGTTTGACGGTGTCCGCGACAAAGTAGCTGGTGAGCGTCGCCGCAATCGCGGTGACAATCGCGACCCGCCAGTCGATCAGGTCGTTCTTCACATGCTGAGCGGTCGCCGCGATCGCCGTCGGGACGATGACCGCCATCGACGTCGCGAGCGCGTGTTTTTGATCCAACCCCAGCAGCAGCCCGAACGCCGGGACCATGATGACTCCGCCGCCGACTCCGCAGAGCGCGGCGAGCACTCCGGCGGTGATGCCGATGCCGAGGGAAATAAGCAGAAATTTCATGGTGCGTCTCGCTGCTCCAAAAAAGGCGTCTTCAAACCGGCCAACAATCTCTGAGGCGGGTGACGTTAGCTGCCGGAATTGTGAGGGGCAAGTTGCTGTTGGTCGCGGTTTCGTTGCGATAGTTTTCCGTCGCAACGTTTCGATCTTGCTCACCATTCCGACGCCAGGAAGTCTTGCTCATGACCATTCGTCCGAATCGAGTCAAACAGAAACTGAAGGCGGGCGAGACGGTGTGGTCCAGTTCGCTCCGTTTGCCAGAGCCGGGGCTGTGCGAGGTGCTGGGCTACGCCGGCTGGGACTTCGTGTTGCTCGATGGCGAGCATGGTGCGTTGGATGCCACGACGCTCGACCGGCTGGTTCAAGGCTGCTTCGCAGGTGGCACGACGCCGATTGTGCGAGTGCTGCGGCCGAACGATCCGGAAGCGGTCATGCACGCATTGGACCTCGGAGCACAGGGCATTCTGATTCCGCATTGCCGCACTGCGGACGACGCGCGACGACTGGTGTCCGCCGCGATGTATCCGCCGCGAGGGAATCGCGGGTTCGGTCCCGGCCGAAGCACGCTGTGGGGGCGAGTCAGCGGATCGGACTACGTCAAAACCGCGAACGACGAAGTGTTGTTGCTGGCTCTGATCGAAGACCCAGAAGGTGTGGAAAACGTCGAGGCGATCGCCGCCGGTGGTCTCGATGGGCTGTGGGTCGGAACCGGGGATTTGGCACTCGGTTACGGGGTCGGTGCCGAACGCGATCATCCCTTGGTGTTGCAAGCGGCAGATCGAATTCTCGCCGCCTGCCAGCGGAACAACATCGCTTGTGGATATCCGGCGCGGAGTGCCGAGGAAGCTCGTCGAGCGGCTCAACAAGGCTATCGCCTGATCGGCTTCGGCGGTGCCGAGCAGTACGTGATGTCCGAGTCACGCCGGTTTCTGACGGAGGTCGCACCGGCGGGCAACCATTGAACGCCGCATGGCTTGACGAATCGCCGGAGTTGCTTCGCCGAGTGGCGAGGGGTAAATAGCTCTGACGCTGTGGAGTGGCGTGAGGGGGGTGTGAGCGACGATGGCTCCGATGCCAAAGATTCTGTTGTTTAGCCGACGGCGAGATCGCATGTCGGCACTGGCCGAGCAACTCGGCGGTAAGTTCGAGGTCGTGGCTTCTGAATCGGTCGAGTCTGGTTTGCAGCGGCTTCAAGAAGGAACCTTCTCCGGAATTTTTCTGTGCGGTGAGGAGACGTCTTCTGCCAGCGCGATCATTCAAGCCGGTGGATTGCTGGATCAACTTCCCGACGGCTACGCGCTGCTCGACACGAACGAGCGTGTTGTCTGGTGCAATGCTTCGCTGCGCCGACTGGCCGGTCGCGAGGCAGGCGGCGAGGGGCTGCCATTCTTCGAGCTGTTTGATCCCGCTCAGTTGCAGGGGCCAGACTTCACGCCGATCAACACCGCGTTGGCCACGAATCAATCGACGCACGGTTTGATGCAAGTCGCCAGCTCGCGCTGGTTCGAGTTGCAGATCACGCCCGTCTTTGAAAAGTCGTCGGAGATTCCGCTGGGCTTAATCGCCGTCGTGCAGGATGTCACGACCGAGATCAACGAGCGCGACCGAATGAAGGCGATTCATCAGGCGGGCCTGGAACTGGGCGACCTGACGCCGCAAGAAGTGCTCGAGATGGACTGGGAGGAACGCAAGGAGTTGCTCAAGTCCAAGATCGTGCATTTCACAAAGGACCTGCTGAAGTTCGAGACCGTCGAGATTCGACTGCTCGATCACGCCAACAAGAAGCGGCTGGTTCCGTTGCTGGTCTACGGCATGGAGCAAGCGGCCGTCGAGCGCGAACTGTTTGCCGAACCGACGGGCAACGGTGTGACGGGCTACGTCGCGGCGACTGGCAACAGTTATCTCTGTTTGGAAACGGAGAACGATCCGCTGTACCTAGTCGGCAATGCCACGGCACGCAGTTCGTTGACCGTGCCGCTCAAACGGCATGACGGAATCCTGGGCACGTTCAACGTCGAAAGCTCGCAAGAGAACGCGTTCAACGAGAAGGATCTGGAGTTTCTGGAACTCTTCAGCCGCGAGGTCGCCGTTGCGCTCAACACTTTGGAATTGCTGGTCGTGCAGCAGAGCGCCGCCGCAACGGAAAGCATGTCACGCATTCTGAGTCGAGTCGCTCCACAGGCCGATGATATTCTGGTGGATGCGTCACAGTTGCTGGAGCGGTTCATTGGTCTCGATCCAGAATCGACCACTCGACTGCAACAGATCTTGCACCACACTCGCCAGATCAAGCAATTGATCCAAGAGGTCGGCAAGGAGATCGCTGTACCGGGAGCGGTTCCCGATGCTGCGGAAGTCGCCTCGCATCCGTTGTTGCACAACAAGCGGATTCTGGTTGTCGACAACGATGCATCGGTGCGCGACGCGGCTCGCGAACTGCTCGGCCAGTTCGGCTGTGAGGTCGAGGCGATCCATTGCGGCAAGGAGGCGTTTTCGCTGGTGCGTGCGACGCACTACGACCTCGCGATCGTCGACATCAACCTCTCCGATATGACTGGCTTCGAATGCTTCCGTGATCTGAAGCAGATCCACGAGAACCTGTCGATCATCCTGATGACCGGCTTCGGCTACGACCCCGGCCACTCGATCGTGAAAGCTCGGCAGATGGGCTTGAAGCACGCGCTCTACAAGCCGTTCCGCCTGGACCTGCTGCTGACATCCGTCGAAGGAGCGCTCGGTCCGCCGGCCGAAACAAAGCTGCCGGTCACGTCAACGTAGCGGCCTCGCGGGACCGGCCCCATCCACAGCTTGTCTCGATTCTCAAAACCGTGCTAAAAGCCCGCGCAATGGTCGCCGATTTTGGTTGGCCAGAATCATGGGAGACTTCACGCATGGATGCGTCAGATCAGCAGGGACGTTGGTGGCCGCGAGCGTTGTGGGTGGCGGCCTTGTTGCCCTTTGTGTTGTCGTTGGTCGTTCATGCCAGCGGCGTGAAGGCTCGGCCGGTCGAGAGCGACACCGCCAGAGACAGCCTCGGATTCGAGCAATACCTCGTGAACCTCGGCTCGCCGCCTCCGCGATCGGAGTATCTCGCGCGGTTCGCGTTCCGAAATGTTGGCTCGCAGCCGCTGAAGATTTCGGAACTCAAACCGAGCTGCGGCTGCTTGAACCCTCGACTGGACCGAAAGGAATTCGCTCCCGGTGAAGGAGGCGAGTTCTTCCTGCGAGTCCGCGCCGCGAACGAGAAGCCCGGTCCGCATGAATACACTTGCCGGGTGCTCTACGACGACGGTCAGCCGCGCGAAGCGGAGGTGCGTTTCAAAATTTCGTTGCCGGAAGAGCGGGTGGAAATTCGCCCCCGATCGCTGATCGTCTATCAATTCAACAACCAACCGACGACGAAGGATGTCACGATCACCGACTTCCGCGCTACGCCGGAGGATCGACCACTCGCACGACTCGAAATATTGGAAGCCACCTGCACGCTCGATTGGGTCGAAGTCACGATTGGCGAGGCTCAATTCGACGAAATCGGCCAGCGCCAGCAGAAAGTCATTGTGACGATCACCGACGTCCCGCCGGGCAGGCACGATGGCTCGATCATCATTCGCACGAACATCCTGGAATACGCTGAACTGCGTGTCCCCTTGCAGGTTGATGGCCCGTCTCCCAGCGACGAACATACTCCGCGAAAGTAGTCACCTCGCTCCCACGAGGTGGAGCTATTGCGACTGGCGAACAACACAAGGCATTGCAACCCCCTGTTGCTCCGCCTCGCGGCAGCGAGGCGGCTACGTTGACGAGTCCACATCTTGATTACCCGCATCACCGGCCGTTTGGTGCATCTCACCGGCAGCGAAGCGACGCTGTCGGTCGGAGCGTTCGAGTACGAAGTCTTCGTGCCGGAGTTCGTGCGGCGGCAGCTTCAAGGAAGCCTCGATCAAGAGGTCAGCCTGCGCACCATCGAGTACCTTGAAGGCAATCCGCAAAAAGGTGGCCGACTAACACCGCGGTTGATTGGCTTTCTCAACGATGCGGAAAAAGAATTTTTCGAGAGCATCTGCTCAGTGGACGGCGTCGGCGTGAAAACGGCGCTGCGAGCAATGGTTCGCCCCGTCCGCGAAGTGGCCGTCGCCATCGAAGAGCAAAACGTCAAAGAGCTGACCGCGCTGCCCGGCATTGGCCCCGCGACCGCCGAGCGAATCGTCGCGAAACTGCGACGCAAAATGGCCAAGTTCGCGCTGATGGTCGCTCGCGATTTGCCTCCGGAACAAGCCGGCCAGCAGTCGGTCGTGCAAGAGGCCTTTGAAGCCCTCGTCAGCCTCGGCCATTCGGCACCGGATGCTCGCCAGAAAATCGACACGGTTCTCGCCGCCGGCAAGAAATTCAAAACGGTCGAAGACCTGTTGACCGACCTGTACCAAAAAGAACGACGGTAGAATAGCCGAGGCGGGGATCGAACCCGCACGCTCCTTTCGGAACCCAGGATTTTAAGTCCTGTGCGTCTGCCAATTTCGCCACTCGGCCAAGTTACTTTTGCGGAGCTTAACGGTCGTCGTTGGGGATCGCCCCGAATGACTCGCGTTATTGATGAGCGAGTTGGATGAGTACGTCCGCTCCTCGCTCCAACGTCCGCTGGTCGGCAGCATAGGAAATCCGAAAGTGAGTGTCTTGGGAGCTGAAAACATTGCCAGGGATCATCAGCAGATCATGGCGGATGGCTTCCGTGACAAATTCGGTGGCAGTCCCCCACGGAGCTTTCAGAAACAGATAAAACGCTCCTCCGGCCGGGGCAATTTCGTAGTGTGGGCTGAGTTTCTTCAACAAATAGTCTCGCTTGCCGCGGTAGTCGGCGACCGAGCCGGAAATGTCCACATCCAACGCGGACAAGCCCGCCCACTGCACAGGATGCGGAGCACACACGAACGAGAACTGCTGCAGCTTCGTCATCTGCTGCATGAGTTGTTCGGGGCCGTGCATCCAGCCGAGCCGCCAGCCGGTCATCGAATGCGACTTGCTGAAACCGTCAATCACGATCGTCTGCGGATTGAATTGAGCTGGGCTGACGAACGGGATGTCGTAGCAAAAGGCTCGATAAATTTCGTCACTGATGAGAGCGATGTCGTGCTCCGCAGCGAGCTCGGCCAGTTCACGGATTTCCGATTCCGAGGCGACGTAGCCTGTCGGATTGCACGGGCTGTTGCACAGAATGACTTTCGTCTTCGGAGTGATCGCCGCTCGGACCTTGGCCACGTCGAGTCGAAAGTCCGGATAAACGCTAATCGGCACGACCTTGCCACCAGCAACTGTCGTCAGGTGCTTGTACATGACGAAGTACGGATCGAAGGTGACGACTTCATCGCCGGGGTTCACCAACGCCAGCAAGGCCAGCATCAGCCCGCCGCTCGTTCCGCTGGTGACGAAGACCTTGCGATCGGGATGGTGGAACTCGGCATCGATCTGTGCTTGCAGCTTCTGAAGCAACGGCGCGATGCCTTGTGTCTGACTGTAGGCGTTCTTTCCGGCGCGAACAGCCGCGAACAGGCCCTCTTTGATCACTTCAGGCGTGTCAAAGTGTGGTTGGCCGATACTCAGGTTGATCGGATCTTTCATCTTGGCCGCAAGATCAAAGACCTTTCGGATTCCCGATGCGTCGATCAAGTGCATGCGGTCGGCGATCCAGCGTTCGGACATTTGCGTTTCCAAAATCTCAATGTTGGGTCAGATGGGTTGGGCGGGACAATGTACGACCGGCCGTCCCCTGAAAACAATCGCCGCCACATCGGTCTTGGCGAGCCGGAGGGCGTCAGCCGCCGGCCTCTTCCGCGTGCCGATTTGTCCGGGGGCTGACGGCCGTCGCTCGGCGCACCGCTGGCCGTTCCGCAACTCTTCGAGCGGGCGATCGACTGGGACTTCGCCGACGCTCCGAATCTGGAAGTCCGCGGCAACGACCGGTTCGGCATCAATCCCGTGAGTCGAAGCGATAACCCGACCTCATTCTCCGCCAGCCGTCGTCTGAGAACCACCCCGGACGCGGGATCCCCTCGCCATACTCGTCGATCTCTCCCAAGTTGGAAGCGCTCTGAGAATCAGCGGACGCAGTGGAGGGAGACTCCGAGGGATTGACGTTCGGTACCTCGTCGCTGGCCGGCACTTCCACAGAGAAGCGGCACTCGACCACCTGCTTTGCCGTCATTCGCGATAGCGACACGAGCTTCTTGAAGTCCAGGAACGCCCGCTCATGGTCCGTGACTGGCTCCGCCTTTCCTCGACAGACGGCGACGAAGTGCTGCTGCGCATCCGTCGTCGGCCGGCGAGCACCAGAGGCGAGCGCGAGGTAGAAGTCGTAGTGCTGCATCAGCAACACTCGCGTGCCGTCGGACAGCCAGAAAATCTCTCTCGCCATAGTGTGCTTCAGTGATGCCTAACCAGCTAAGTGACCCGCATGCGGCCATTGGTGATGCGGGCTGTTGGCGCGGCTGATAAACGTGACGTCTAGCGACCATCAGTAACGAGGAGCTGACCATGCTGATGGCAATGCTTGCTTCAAGCAGTGTGCGTCGCATCGAAAACCGAAAGTAGGCTATCGATTTCAGCGCACGACAACACCCTGATTCCGCGCGAGGTCAAAGTTTTCAATGCCATCGGCACACAGGTTTGGACTTGCCCACGTAGCACGAAGCGCCAGCGAGTGATGACTCGTTCCCACGCGGAGCGTGGCAACGAGATTGCCGTCAACTCATCAACAGCGGGAACGGGTTCCCCTTCGTGAGCTGGATCGGGCGGTTCTGCGAGTCGTGAATCTCCGTGTGCGGATCGATGCCGAGCATGTGGTAGATCGTGGCCACGAAGTCCGCTGGGCCGACCGGGTTCTCGGCGGGATACGCGCCAAGTTTGTCCGAGGCTCCGTAAGTCTGGCCCCCTTGAATGCCGGCTCCGGCGAACAAGACGTTGTAGAGTTCCGGCCAATGCTCGCGGCCGCCGTTCTTCAGCGTGACCTTCGGCGAACGGCCGAACTCGGAGGCGACGACAACCAATGTCTCGGCCAGTTCCCCGGTCGCGGCCAAGTCAGTCATCAGGGCGTAGAACGCGTGATCGAACGCGGGGATCAGTTCCTCTTTCAACGCCGTGAAGTTGTTCCAGTGCGTGTCCCACGCGAATCCATTCTTCCCCTGAGTCCGTTGCCAATTGCACTGCACGAGTCGCGTCCCCGCTTGCAGCAGACGCCGGCCGAGCAGCACCGACTGACCAAACAAATTGCGTCCGTATCGCTCGCGCGTGTCAGCTTCAACGACCGACAGATCGACGGCGCGACGCACGGCTTCCGAACCGACCACGTCGAGAGCCTTCGTCTGGTTGTCCTTCAGCGATTGAGCCAACGCGCCGTCGCGCAGAGACTCGACCTGCTGATTGAGTTGATCGACCAAGCCGACTCGGCGACGAATCACGGTCGGGTCTTCGTTCGGCACGAGCGGCAAATGCTCCAACCGAAAATTGTCGTCGTTGGGGTTCCCACCAGTGAGCATCGGGTCGAACTTCGGACCGAGCATTCCGGCGAACTGACCGGCTCGGCGGCCACCGGCCACGTCCATGCGATGCGGCACGATGATGAACGGGAACATCGGACCTTGCCCCGGAGCAATCTTCGACAGACACGAGCCGAGATGCGGCATGTCCTGTCGCGACATCGAATTCACGTCGGGCACCGAACCCGGATACATGTAGCCGGTAAACATCCAATACGAACCGCGGCCATGATCGTTGTGCGAGTGATTCATTGAGCGAATCAGAGCCATCTGATCCATGAGCTTGGCCGAGAGCGGACAGTGCTCACCGAAGCGGATCGACGGGACCGACGTCGCAATCGTGTCGAACTCTCCCCGAATCTCAACGGGAGCGTCCGGCTTGGGATCGAACATGTCGTGCTGCGGATGCCCGCCCGACAGATACAGCAGAATGCAGCGTTTCGCCTTGCCGAATCCCGGCCCGTGCTTCGTCGCGGAGGAAGACTCCGCCGCCGACGCGCGAGCCAGCAGGTCGCTCAACGCCACGCCACTCATCGTCAATCCGCCGACGCGAATCATCTCGCGGCGTGAGAACCCGTGCGTAGTTGGAAATTTCGGACCCAGCAAGCTCAACATTTTGCGTCTCCACCAAGTCACTGGATGCTTTCGCTGTCCCTGTGGATTACCATCC
>QWQF01000101.1 GCA_003669125.1 Planctomycetota bacterium | reverse complement strand
GCGTTCGGAACTGCTCGACGAATGCGCGGTCGGCGGGAAGACGCCTCGCAGCGGAATTCTGGTCGAGGTGCGTGAAGCGTTCTTGCAATGCGCGAAGGCTCTGAAGCGATCGAAGCTCTGGTCCGACGACTACCGGCTGACTCCCGATCAAATGCCGACACTCGGCCAGATGCTCGTCGATCAGCTTTGCTTGACGACGCCGGTCAGCGAACTCGACGCGATGATCGACAAGGCGTACCGCGAGAAACTTTACTGACGTCTGTTTCCAGCACGACTCGCCGGCAAGTGTTCGATCCAAGAAAACCACTCGCTCGCGCGTCGTGCTGGTTGATGCGATGGGCTCGACCTTCTACCGTGACGCCGCGTCTGATCGAACTGTTCTCGTCACCACGGTGCCTTTCATCGAACTGGAGCGACACATGAACTTTCAATTTGTGCGGTCCCTGTTTCCCATTTTGGTAGGTGCGATGTTGAGCCACTTCATTCCCACTGCGAACGCGGACGAGCCGCTGATTTTCATTTCAGCCTTTGCGGCCGGTGACAAAGGCGGCATTCACGCCTTTCAGTTGGAATCGAAGACCGGCCACCTCAAGCCGGTGCATCAGACAGCCGGCGTCGAGAATCCATTCTTCCTGGCGGTGTCGAAGGACCAGAAGTTTCTGTACTCGATTCATGCGAAGACGTTCGGCGGCAAAGACCACGAACAAGTCGCCGCGTACCAGATCGAGGGACGCACCGGGAAACTGAAGCTGCTGAACCGGCAATCCGCTCGCGGCACCGCGGCCTGCTATCTGGACGTCGATGCGACGGGCAAGTCGGTACTGGTTGCCAACTATTCCACCGGCAGCGTCGCGTCGTTGCCGGTACAGGCGGATGGTTCGCTCGCCGAGTCCGCGTCGTTCGTGCAGCACGCTGGATCGAGCGTCAATGGCGCTCGGCAGAAGGAACCGCACGCGCACTGCATCGTCGTCAGTCCGGACAATCGGTTTGTCTTCGCGGCGGATTTGGGGCTCGATCAAGTGCTCAGCTATCGGCTGGATGCGAAGACGGCGAAGCTGTCCCCCAACGCCCCGCCGTTCGCGAAGTCGCCGGCCGGTGCCGGGCCTCGGCATCTGACGTTTCATCCGAACGGCAAGCGAGTCTACGTCATCAACGAACTCAGCAATTCGGTCACCGTGTTCGACTACGACACTCAAGCAGGAAAGCTGACTGAAACGCAAACCATCTCGACGGTCCCGCCCGACTTCAAAGGGACCAGTCATTGCGCCGACCTGAAGATCACACCGAACGGCCGTTTTCTGTACGGCACGAATCGCGGACACGACAGCATCGCCGCGTATCGCATCGGCGACGATGGAAAGTTGACACTGATCGGCATCGAACCGAGCCTCGGCAAAGGTCCGCAGAACTTGGCGATCATGCCCGGCGGCGAGTTGCTGCTGTGCGCGAACATGCCGAGCAACAACGTCGTGATGTTTCGGATCGACTCGCAAACCGGCGGCCTGAAGTCCGTCGGCGAACCGATCGCGATCACCAGTCCATCCTGCATCATGGTCCTCCCAACCTCGAACTAGGAGACTTCATCCCATGCGCATTCCTCTGACCGTCGTTCGCGTGCTAGCCGTCATCGGCCTCGCGTGGAGTTCACTGTCCACACTGAGTGCCGCTGAAAAACTCAGCCTCAGCAGCCTCTTCACCGATCACGCGGTGTTGCAGCGCGACATCGCTGTCCCGGTGTGGGGCAAGGCCGAGCCAGGATCGAAGCTCGTCGTTCAATTCGCGGGGCAAGAGAAGTCCGCCACGGCCGACAAAGACGGCAAGTGGTCGACGAAGCTCGATCCGCTGACCGCGTCGGCCGAGGGGCGCACGCTGACCGTGAAGGCCGAGTCCGGTTCGGAATCACTCAGCCGACAGGACGTGCTTGTCGGTGAGGTTTGGGTGTGCAGCGGCCAATCGAACATGGCCTGGCCGTTGAAAGCCTCGACCGGTGGTGATGACGCGATTGCGGCGGCCGGTGACGCGCAGTTGCGACTCTTCAGCGCCGGAGCTCGCGCGGTCGATCAGCCGCAGGATTCGATTGGCGGCTCATGGGCCGTCGACTCCTCGCAGACCGCCGCGGGATTCTCCGGCGTCGCGTACTTCTTCGGCAAAGATTTGCGGAAGGCTCTGGGAGTTCCAGTGGGACTCATCAAGTCAGCGGTTGGCGGGACGGTCGCCGAAGCCTGGACTCCGAAAGCCGATCTCGAAACGAACCCGACGCTGAATCCGTTGCTGGATAAGCAAGCGGCGCAACTCGCCGGCTACGCGAAGGTGTTGGACGACTACAAACAGCGCGAGCCGGAGTTGCTCAAGCAGTACGAAGAGGCCCTCGCAAAAGCGAAGGCCGACAAGAAGCCGGAGCCTCGCAAGCCGACCGCGCCGCAAGATCCCGCGACGAACGGCAATCGGCCGTTCGGTCTCTACAACGGTTCGATCGCGCCGCTGGTGCCGTACGCAATTCGCGGAGCCATCTGGTATCAAGGCGAATCGAATTCCGGACGTGGCCAGGAATATCAAACGCTCTTCCCGGCGATGATTACCGGCTGGCGAAAGGTGTGGGGCCAGGGAGATTTCCCGTTCCTGTTCGTGCAGATCGCGCCGCACAACGGCATGTCGCCGGAGATCCGTGATGCTCAGCGGCTGACCGTGCAGACGACGCCGAACACCGCGATGGCCGTGACGTTAGACGTCGGTCATCCGTCCGACATTCATCCGCAGGCCAAGCAACCGGTCGGGGCGCGACTGGCCCTCGCCGCGCGAGCACTTGCGCATGGCGAAAAGATCGAGTTCTCCGGACCGGCCTACGACTCGCTGAGCGTCAGCGGCAATAAAGCCACGCTCAGCTTCAAGCACATCGGCGGTGGATTGATCGCGAAAGAAGGAACACTCAAGGGCTTCATGATCGCCGGTTCCGACAACAAGTTCGTCGAAGCCACAACCGCGATCAAAGGTGACAACATCGTCGTCTTCAGCGACTTGGTGAGTGCTCCGACAGCCGTCCGCTACGGCTGGTCGAACGTGCCGGAAGCGAGCCTCTGGAACAAAGCCGGCTTGCCCGCTTCGCCGTTCCAAACCGACGGCGCGTTCGTGCTCGAATCGGGTTTCGAGATGCTGCTCAACGGCACCGACCTGACCGGCTGGCACTACGCCAACGGCCCCGAATTCAAAGCGATGCAGCACGCCAGCGACGGACGCTACACCGCTCGCGACGGTCGCATCGTCGTGAACCCCGGCAAGGGTCTCGCTCAGATGTGGACGACGCGCGAGTTCGCTCACGACTTCCACTTGAAGCTGGAGTTCCGCGCCGGAGTCAACGCCGACAGCGGCATCTTCCTCCGCAAGCCGCAGCTTCAATGCCGCGACTACTTCGTCGCCGGTCCGTACAAGGAGTTGACGAAGTACAAGCCGCAGGACTGGAACGAAATCGAAGTCATCGTCAAAGGCAAAGTCGCCACCTGCACCTGCAACGGCGAGGAGTTGAAGTTCCCCAACGAACTGCCGCCGACCGGCCCCATCGGCCTCGAAGCCGACCGCGGCCAAATGGAGTACCGCCGCATCCGCATCAAAGAGTTAAAGTGAAATCACGATCGGCGCGGACGTTCGACGTTGAGACTGCCAAGCACGGAGTTCACCGACGTCGTCAGGAACTGCGGGGCTCGCGGCGTGGTCTCTCGTTTGTCGATCGTTGAGTGAAGTCCCGCGTTCAATGTCGCTGGGATTGTTCGGTTCACTTGGGAAGCAACGACCAAGTCCCGTTGAGCGAGATGTCTCAGCACGTTGGATCGCGAGAGTCGTCCGAGCAGCCGACCATCGCGGCAGACGTAGGCTCGCGAGCAACTGCCGTCGCGGAACATGGGGACGGCTTGGTCGATCGGCACATCGGCGGACAACACCGTCACCGCGCGGCTGATCAACGAGCCGACGCTGTGGCCGGTCAGTTGGTTGTGAAGATGTGATTTCAGCAGGTCGAAGTCGGTGACGATCCCTTCGAAGCGGCCGCAGTCATCGACGACGCACAGTTCGGTCGCGTCGGAGTCGATCAGCAAGATCAACGCGTCCTCCAGCGACATGCAGACGGTCACAGTGACGAAGTCCACCGACATTAATTCCGCGACTGACTTCCGCATGGCGAGGCTCCCGCACAAAGGCGATCGGCAGGTGGCCTGAGGCTCGGTCAATGGGGGAAAAACTTTGCCGATGAGGTCGATTGCGCCGGTCATTGCGCTTCGGACGCAGGCGTCCGAGCTACGGCATGTCGCGCCAGAAGAGGACTCGCCAGCGATAACCGGAGGGATCGTTCGTCGCGAACGAACGGCGAAACGGCATCGCTCCGGGCACGCTGGCCGGGCCGCTGGAAAACTTCGCGGCGGCAATTTCGTCGAGCAATTGCTCGGCCAAGCCTTTCCCGATCGAGCGATAAACCGAATCGTTGCTCACAACCATCCGGAGTCAAATCGTGTCCACCGTCTTTTTGTCCGCAGGCCTCAGCCGTAGAATCCCCGCCCTTCCCTGGCACTGTCTCTCAAGAAAGGTTGTTCGGTCATGATTCGCGTCGCGGTCGTTGGAGCTTCTGGGTACACGGCTCTGGAGCTGATCAAAATTCTGTTGCGGCATCCGCAGGTGAAAATCACCGCCGTGACCAGTCGCCAAGATGGCTCGCCGCCAATCTCGTCGGTGCATCCGAGTTTGACCGGCCGGCTCGACCTGCGCTGCGAAGACCTCTCGCCGCAGCAGATCGCCGACCGAGCCGACGTCGCGTTCGCCTGCCTGCCTCACGGAGCGAGCACGGCCGTGATTCCGAAGATCCTCGCCGCCGGCTGCAAGGTGATCGACCTCTCCGCCGACTACCGACTCTCCGACCCCGCCGTCTACGAGCAGTGGTACGGCGAGGTTCACACCGACCCGACGCGACTCGGCAGTACGGTCTACGGCCTGCCGGAATTGTTCGCGGCGAAGATTCCCGGCAGCGAACTGGTCGCCAATCCCGGCTGCTACACCAGCACGTCGATCCTCGCGCTCGCTCCGTTGCTGTGCGCAAAACTCATCGAACCGACCGGCATCATCATCGACGCCAAGAGCGGCGTCAGCGGAGCCGGTCGCTCGCCTAAGCTCGGCACGCTGTACTCCGAGTGCAACGAGAGCCTGTCGGCGTACTCCGTCGGCAAACACCGCCACACGCCAGAGATCGAACAGATTCTCTCCGACGCCAGCGGCCAGAAGGTCAGCGTCGTCTTCACGCCGCACTTGATTCCGATGGACCGCGGCATTTTAGCCACGATCTACCCGCGACTGACTCGTCCCGCCACGCAAGCCGAATTGTTGCAAGTCATGCGCGACTTCTACCGAGGCAAACCGTTCGTCCGGATCGTCGATCATTTGCCGAGCACGAAAGATTCCGCCTTCACGAACTTCTGCGACATCACCGTCCGCTTCTGCCGCGAACAACTGATCGTGATCGCCTGCCTCGACAACCTCATCAAGGGAGCCTCCGGCGTCGCCGTGCAGAATTTCAATCTCGTCTGCGGCTTCGACGAGACGACCGCACTGCTGCCGGCGTGAGTTCGTTGCGGTCGTTGCCGAAAAATCTCGGACGTTCGCGAGTGATCTGCTACAGTCCCGCCGTTCAACTTTTCGCTCAAGTCGTCGAAAGGGAGTCGATGATCGATTTGGCTTTGGTGCCTGTGGCCGGTTGGGGTACGCGGATGTTGCCGGCGACCAAATCGCAGCCGAAGGAGATGCTGCCGGTCGGCCGCAAACCGGTCGTGCAATACGTCGTCGAAGAGTTGGTCAAATCCGGCATCCGGCAACTGCTGTTCATCACCGGCCAGGGGAAGACGTCGATCGAGAATCACTTCGACATCGACCAGCCGCTCATCACCTACCTCCGCGAGACCGGCCGCGAAGAGCAGCTTCAAGATTTGCAGTTCGAGCGGGAAGACGTCGAGTACTTTTACACGCGACAACGGCGGCAACTTGGCCTCGGCCACGCGGTACTCTGCGGCAAAGCGATGATCGGAGCGCATCCGTTCGTCGTTGCGCTCGGCGACTCGATCATCGGCCTGAACGCCGAGTCGGACATCGTCTCGCGCATGACCACGATCTTTGAACGCGAGAAAGCCGACATCGTCGTCTGCTTCGAGGAAGTTCCCGCCGAGGAGGTCGTCCACTACGGCATCGCCAAACCTAAAGGGACCGTCGGGGAAGTTTTCGAGTTGGCCGACCTCATCGAAAAACCGAGCGTCGCCGATGCCCCCAGCCGGTTGGCAGTCGCGGCTCGATACGTCTTTAGTCCGGTGATTTTCGACGCTCTTGCCGAAACGAAACCAGGCAAAGGAGGCGAGATTCAGCTCACCGACGCGATCCGTATTCTGCTGAAGCGCGGCCACAAGGGAATCGGCGTGAAACTTTCCGAACACGAGCGTCGGTTCGACATCGGCAACTTTGAAAGCTACTTCCAAGCCTTCGTCGAGTTTGCGCTCGCTGACCCGCAGTACGGAACCGCTCTGCGCGAGCATGTGCGAAAGCTCTTGTAGGTGACTCATGGAACTGCTGCGACGACGTGCGTACGCCCGAGCCGGATTGGTCGGTAATCCGTCGGACGGCTATTTCGGCAAGACAATCTCCTGCACCCTGAAAAACTTCTGGGCCGAGATCGTCTTGTACGAATGGGAGGACGTCGAAATCGTCCTCAGCCAAGAAGATCGCAGCCGATTTCGATCCGTGAAAGAGTTGGCCCAAGACGTTCGCTCGCACGGCTACTACGGTGGAGTTCGGCTCGTCAAAGCCACGATCAAACGCTTCGTCGAGTTCTGTGACCGCAACCAACTCAAGCTGCACGATCGCAACTTCGCGGTGCGTTATCAGAGTAACATTCCACGACAAGTCGGACTGTCCGGGTCGAGCGCGATCATCGTGGCAACGCTGCGAGCGTTGATGGATTTCTACGGCATCGACATCCCCAAACAGGTGCAGCCATCGCTGGTCCTGAGCGTCGAAACTGGCGAACTCGGTATCGCCGCCGGCCTGCAAGACCGAGTCATCCAGATCTACGGCGGCTTGGTCTACATGGACTTCGCCAAGGACCACATGACCGAGCAGATGGGCCTGCAATGCGGCATCTACGAACCGCTCGACCCAACGCTGTTGCCGCCGCTGTACGTCGCCTACAGCGCAGACGACAGCGAGCCGACGGAAGTGGTCCACAATCCGTTGCGTGCCCGCTTTCAGGCGGGCGATCCCGCAGTGCTCGCCGCGATGCTCAAGTTCGCCGCGTTGGCAGCGCTCGCGCGCGAGTCGATCTTGCAGCGCGAGACCGCGCGGCTCTCGACATTGATGGACGAGAACTTCAACACACGCCGCAGCATCTGCCAGTTGGTACCGAAGCACCTCGAGATGATCGAGGTGGCCCGTCGCGCGGGAGCCAGCGCCAAATTCGCCGGCTCCGGTGGAGCAATTGTCGGCATCTATTCCGACGAAGCGATGTTCGAGCGGCTCAAGAACGATCTCGGCGCGATCGGCTGCCAAGTCATCCAGCCGATTCTGGATCTCCCGTAGGTCAGCCCGGAACGCCTGACCTACTCAATGCCCAGATTGCGTTCGATGCTGAGCGCTTTGGGTGAGAGGATCATTTTGCGAATGGGATCGTTGTCCTTTTCGGTGCCGCGGACGGTGCTCGCGGTGCGGCCAACGCTGGTCCATTCGTCTTCCGCGTCGTTGGTCGTGTCTCGGTAGTCGTTCGGCCGAGGCTTCATCGACTTCATGGATTCTGCCGTGACCTGCTTCGCGGATCGCATCAGCCCGCAGCCCGGCAAGCACACACTCAGCGCAACGACGACTGCCAGCCAACTCGCTCGAAATGACATGACCTGCTCCGGTGCCCCCAAAGTGGGCGGGGTTGTGCCAGCTTTCGAGAACGGCGTCCAGAGCAATTCGCTCGGCTATTTCCCGGCCAACTTCGCGGCGCGTTGCTGCACCTCGACGGGAATCTTTTCCAGCAGCATATCGACCACGCGATCGGACGAGACCCCGTCGCTGTGAGCTTGAAAGGTCGTGACGATGCGATGCCGCAGCACCGGGTGAGCGACCGCTTTGATGTCTTCAGGGCTGACGTGAAAGCGACCTTCGAGGATCGCGCGAGCCTTCGCTCCGAGAATCAAATACTGACCGGCGCGTGGGCCGGCACCCCAGCCGATGTATTTTTTGACGAAGTCCGCCGCGTCTGGTTCGTTGGGGCGGGTCGCTCGGACCAAATCGCGAGCATAGATGAAGACATGCTCGGCCACCGGCACCTTGCGCACGACTTCTTGCAGCGCGAGGATTTGCCGGCCGCTCAGTACCGGTGCTAGCGTCGGATTCTCGCCGCCGGTCGTCTGCTTGAGAATTCGCAGTTCCTCGGCGGCGTTCGGATACCCAACGACGATGTTGAACATGAACCGGTCGAGCTGCGCTTCGGGGAGCGGGTACGTCCCTTCCTGCTCGATCGGGTTCTGCGTGGCGAGCACGAAGAACGGAGCCGGCAGCAAATAGCTGCTGGTGCCCACCGTGACATGCCGCTCTTGCATCGCTTCCAGCAGTGCGGCCTGCGTCTTCGGCGGCGTGCGGTTGATTTCGTCGGCCAGCAGGATGTTCGTGAAGATCGGACCCTGCATGAACTGGAAACTTCGCTGTCCGGTCTCCGGGTCGTCGCGAAGGATGTCGGTGCCGGTGATGTCCGATGGCATCAAATCGGGAGTGAATTGAATGCGGCGGAATGACAGCGACAAGATGCGCGACAGCGTGTTGACCAGCAGAGTCTTGGCGAGTCCGGGAACTCCGATCAGCAGGCTGTGTCCGCCGCTGAACATCGAGATCAGCAGTTGATCGACGACATCGCGCTGGCCGACGATGACCTTGCCGATCTCTTCACGCATCCGCGAGTACGCCATCGCCAGTCCGCGAATGGCTTGGGTTTCCCGCTCGCGAGCGGCGGCTTCCGATTCTTCGACAGGGACGTTTTGCGGATCGGCGGCTTCAGACATGGGGATTCCTGTACGGCAAGACGGCGAGAATCGTAATCAGGGTCATCTCAAAACCGTACCGCAACGCGAGGTTCAATTCGTCCCACGAATGCCGGTGGTCTGATCGGAGCGAAGGTAATTCTGCGACGGAATGAATCGCATGCTCTTCGCGGAAGCTTCGCTCGGCTCGCCGTCGGGGGTCGTTTGCCGCCAGATGGTGACTTGCCGGTTTCCGGTCGCACGCAGGGTGTAGAGTTTTTTGGATTCGTCGAACGTGATCTCGTCAGCGCGAGCGTTGAAGGACCGGCCTTCGAGCTTCGCGTTCCCTTTGGCTTCCAATTCGATGTGCGGCTTCTGTGTGCCGGTCGGCTTGATTTGGACGATCTGCAACGAGTCGCATTCCATGTAGCCGCCATCTTTGGGGAGATGATCGGGGTCGATGGTGTCGAGCGGATGCGCGACCGGGCCGTAGACAATGTGAACTCGATCCTGAAACTTCGTCTGCCGATCACGCATGTTGCCGATGGCCTTGCCTTGGAAAGTCACGGACGTGAAATCCCAATTCGCGACCTCGGATTCGAGCGGTCGATTGGCCTGCGCGACCGCTCGCGGCGCGAGTCCCGCTCGCTTGCCCTGGCCGGGACGCCACAAGTCGATCTTGCCGGGACCGATCGCTTCCATGCGGCCGCTGGTTTGATCGAGCGTCAGTTTCGCGAATTCGCCGTGTCGGATTTCGGAGGGGTCTTCGTCGATGTACAGCTTCTGATCGACCTGAACGCCGTCCTTGCAGATCACTTGCTGCACCTCGGCGGTCGGTGCGGGTCCGGCATCGTCGCGGAACGAGAGCCGCTCAGTCAGCACGACTTCCATTTCCTCACACCGCAAGCGGCTGTTTTTCAGTGTGGCGGTCACTTCGGCCAAGAACGTCGCGTTCTGGCCATCGAAGAGCATCTTCTCTTTCCACTCCACGGTCAGCAGTGCTGGGCTGCCAAATTCCCGACCATCGAACGGGTCGTTCTTGACTGGCATCCGCAATTCACCCGCACCGTCGATCCAAATGCGATTGTTCGGGCGATCGAGGATGACCTCCGGTCCTTCAATGTCGAACCCGCGCGCCCGAATCCTCGCTGGCTGACCGAAGACGTGCAGCACTTGCTCCCCGTCACTGCTGGCATTTCGCAAGTACAGCCGCTCACCGAGCAGACGCAACGGTTCGGCGACCCCTTCGTTGGACTGTTGGATATCGACGTTGCCTTCGGTCCAAACTTCCGTCAGCTCCGCCTGAGGAGCGTCGCCGTTGGCGACTGGACGCGAATCACCGGGCAGTCGCACCTTCGCACGAATCAAGTCCGCGCTGAGTTGCAGCGGTTCGGTGGGAGTCTTCGACGGCGGCTTCTTGCCCGAAGGGGATTTGCTCGCCGCGGCCTGTCGCACGCGCGACGGTGACTTTGATCCCCCCGCCAGATCGATCGGCGCGGGCGAACTGTCGTCGAAGTTCACGACGAATCGCTTCGTCTCCGCATTCATCTGCGGACTGACCACGACGACTTTGTCCTGAGCCAGAAGTTGTCTCGGCCGAAAATCGCGACTTGTCAGATCGGGCACGGAGCGCGGAGTCGTGTCGTTGACTGCGACGACCGCACTGACGTTGTTGGCCTCGGTTCGGACGCTGGCTCGCCGCGACGCGTCCGTCACGGATGTTGGTCGGTCAAACCAGAGCTGAATCTGTTCCGCCTTGAGGCCAGTCTCGCGAGTCGGTTGCTGAAGGACTGCTCCGCCGACGAGCGTGAGCAGGTCCATTTCGGAATCGGCCACTTGTTGGAGATCAAATCCCTGTTGCCATTTCGCCGAGAACTCCGCTTTGTCGGAACCGAGTGCTCCGCGCCGCATCCGGCCCGCGCCATCGCCGCGAGCGGACACCACTTGCCCACTTTCGTCGTGCGTCAGTTCCAATTTCGGACAATTCAAATCGGTGGCCGAGGGTTTGTGTCGCACGAAGACCGATTTCAACTCAGGCCCCGCCGACTTACCAGCCGTTGGAATCACAACCAGCTTCACGGTGCGAGCGACAACGTCGTAAACTAAACTGTTCGCCACCACCGTCATGCCCTTGCTCGGTGATTCGGCGACGACACGGCGGCCGGTCATGCGCAACTCCCGCAGTGCGAGCGAACCACCGTTGGAGCCGGACGCTCGGCGCGAATCCTGCGGATCGAGGTCGCTTAGGATCGGCCCAGCTGCCGACATGCCTTTGGGGCCATCGCCTCGAAGAATTGGAACGATCGCCGGCGCGTCGCCTCGCGATCGTGAAATGCTGGCATCGCTGCCCGCAGAATCGTCCGCAAAGAATAGATCGAGGTTCTCGCCCTTCAGTTGATCCGGCTGTTCATGGTCGGTGAACCGTTGAACGATGACGTTCCCTTGAAACGAAGCCACCAGTTGTTCGGGACTGAATTGAAAAAGTTCGTCACAGGTCACATGCAGCGGGTTGTCTGAGTTGGCGAGATCCATCTCCACCGGCCCGCGCAGCATCACGCGACGAATTCCCGCGATTGCCAAAAAGTCGTCCGGCCGCGGCGGCTCGGCTAAGGGGAGCAAGTCCGCCTTGAAGCCATCTTTTGCCGTGCCGCGATGTTGCTGAAAGGTGAACTCGACGGGCATATCACTGTGCAATTCCAGCGATTTCTCATGGAAGAAGAAGTCTCGGCCGCGAATCGTCAGTCCATCCGGCCCGCTCGCGACGACGCGACCTTCGAGTTTTCCGCCAACCACGCGGCCGTATTTACGGCTGACGGGATCGAACTTCGACGAGAACTGCACCAGTCCAGACTCGGACATCAACGTCATCGGCTGTTTGCCCGCAGTGGACTCGGTGCCGTCGTCGCCGGGTTCGGGAACGTCCTTCCAAATCATGGCGAAGGGGCGAAATTCATACAGGTTTTGCGGATCGTCGCCCTTCTGTTGCTCGTCAACCAGTCGCCAGTTGTTCGTGTAGAGCACGCCGTTCGCCATCGCGATCTGAAACTTCGCATCGGCCGCCCACGAGGCATCGGGCAGAAACTGCTTCGCGTTCTGGATGTTGCTGGGGGGTGGCTCGAACTTCGGCTCCTCACGCACGTCCTTCGGGCGTTGCTGAGCGGTCAGCAGCTTGGGAGCCAATCGCGGAGTCACCGCCAGCGCGTACAACCAATACAGCCCGGTCAGGCTGGCGGTGACGGTCAGCGTAAAAGACAGCCGCTTGAGCACAGAGAACTCCGTGAACGTGAGCTACTTGGCGGAAGCAGCATTGCAAATTGCAATTTTCAATTTGCCATCCCCTCTTCCCCCGAAGGGATCAGTCCGATCACGTCGGTGATGTCGATCAACCCGATCGGTTGTCCGTCGTCATCGACGACTGGCAATTCGCTGATCTTGCGATTCGACAACACCTCGACGGCGTCGTGCAGCAGCGAGTCCGCATCAATCGTCAGCGGAGACTTCGTCATCGTCTCGCCGATCGGACGGTCCAACTGCCCCTCGCGATGCTGTTCGAGCAGCCGAGCAAGATCGCTGTCCGTGAACAGTCCGCTCAGTCGGCCGTCGCCGTCGATCAGCATGACCGCTCCAGTGCGTCGGCCGTGATTGGTTTGCAACGAGAACACTTCGCGGATCGTCGCCGATTGCGACGCGATCCGCAGTTGTGCTCCGCGCCGCATGACTTCGCGCACGGTGCGCAGCCGACGTCCCAAGCTGCCTCCCGGATGCAGCACCGCGAACTGCTGTGGTGTGAATCCTCTCGAACGGCTGAGCACCAGCGCCAGCGCATCGCCGACCGCCAGCATCGCCGTCGTGCTGCATGTCGGAGCCAGGTTCATCAGCCCTGCCTCACGAATCGAACCGAGTCGCAACACGACCTCGGCCAGTGAACCGAGCGTGCTGAACTCATTCGCCGTCAGCGCGATGCACGACAGTCCGAGACTGCGCGCCGCGACGACGACGTCACACACCTCTTGCGTCTCGCCGCTGTTCGACAACGCCAGCAGCACGTCGTCGCTGCCGAGACATCCGAGATCACCGTGCAACGCCTCCGTCGGGTGCAAGAACTGCGTCCGCGTCCCGGTCGAAGCCAACGTCGCCGAAACTTTTTGCCCGATCAGACCCGCTTTGCCAACGCCCGTGACGACGACTCGACCGCGCACCTGCAGGATCATCTCGACCGCGCGGCAGAAGTCCGTGTCCAGTCGGCTGGCCAGTTCGAGCAGCGCATCCGCTTCTTGCTTGATGATCGCACGACCCTCTCGCAGTTGCTCGAACTGCGAGAACGTCGCGGCCGTGCGACTCGCCACCGCTGCCATACTCATGATCGTCATCCTTGACGAATTGTGCGAAAGTAAAATGGGCAACCTTGCCCGTCACAGGTCGGGCAAGAGTGCCCAACCTACAAGGGGACGGGTTATAGACCCGTTCAAAAAAGCGAGTCAATTGGGCACTTGCGTGGCGGATGCGTCGCCACGTTGGTCAGAACCCCAAGCCTTCGCCGTTGAGCACGCTGGTTCCGACGGTCCCGTCCTTGATCTCGAACATGGTCGGGAAACGTCTGGCGAACGGCCGGTTGCTGGCGGGACAGTACTGACGGCTGTTGCCCTCGATGGCCGCGACTCCGGGAATGCGGGCCGACAAGCTGGCCGAGTGCAGGAATGAATAACCGGGGCACGACAGGTCTTGAACGCACAGAAACATGCCCAGCTTCTGAGCCGCCGCCGCGAGGATCAGCGATTCCGTCTGCCCTTTGCACGCCTTGAGAGCCACACCGGTGTAACCCAATTCGCGAGCCAACAGCAGCGACTCGTAATCGACCAAGCCTTCGTCCAGCACGACTGGTTTCTGCTTGGCAACTTCGTGCAGTTTCAATTCCGGATGAGCCTTGAGGTGCCGGCTGGTCGGCTGCTCGATGTACTGAATCCGGTCATACGCGGCGGGCGAACCAGCTTTGATGCGCGCGAGGAATTCCAAAACGTAGGCAGCGTCCTGACACTTCTCGTTGAAGTCGGTCGAGTAAACCCACTCGGTGCAGCCGCGTTTGGCCTGAGCTTCGGCCGAGACTTTCTCGACCTCCAGTACGCGGTTGACGTCCCATTCGAGATCATCGCCGTTGAGCTTGATCTTCAGATGCGTCAGCCCGTTGTAGTTGATCCATTCCGGCAGCGTTTCCGGCAGTTTGTCGTTGATCCGCTTGTTGATGTCGGCGGCGGTCAGCGGGTCGAGTGCTCCGACCAAGTGGTACAGCGGCATGCGGGCTTTCGGCTCGCGCAGCGTGTATTGGTCGAGGTACTCCCCTTTGAATTGCTCGTCGAGATAGGCGGACAAGTCTTCGTGAATGAACTGCTTCGACAGCGCGTTGTAGCTGTTGACGTGATTGACTCGGCCGAAGCCGTCGTGAATCGCGGCGTCGAGCGGACTGGCGGCGACCAGTTCGGCCAACTCCGGCATCGGCTCGGCGAGTTTCATCTCTTGCGGGATGATCTTGCCCAGATGCGCGTACTCGCCAGAGATGTGGTAAACGATGTCGATCGGGTCGGAGTAATCCGGAAACAGCGTCGCGAGATCGCAGACTCGCTCGCCGAGTTCCATCATCGCCTTCTCGGCGTCATCGGGGCTGACCTTGTCCGACGGCCACGCCCAGACGTTGCCGACGGGCATGCTCCCCAGCCCGGTGGCAAGTTTGCCGGTCTTCGTCTCGACGATGACCTCGACATTGATGAGGACAGACTTGGTGACGACTCGACCGCCAAATTTCACGGGGGCGCGAAAGGTGATCGGTTCGAAGGAGCAGACCGCCTCCTTGATGCGGATATCAGAATTCTTGGACATGCCGGTGGGGTGAAAACCTGGGGACGACAAAAAAAGAAACGCCAGATCAGCCTCGATGAGGTCACGGCCCTCCGGCAACGTCGGTCGGAGCTTAGCCGGGAAGGGCAAACGCATCAAGAAGTTCAGCGTCAGTCCATCTTGTGGCAACTCAAGGATTTTGGGACAACCCCGCCCCGGATTTCGGTCGCCAGCGAAGAGAGGGAACTCATGCGACGACTGTTTGCCATGGCCTTTGGCGTGCTGCTCGGAGCGGCCGCCATGTTCATCGCCTTCAAATTTCATGTCGTGCGGACCAAGGACGATTGGGTCTTCGTGCCCAAGCCGAGTGCCTCGCTGGTCGATGCCTACGTCGATGTCCGCGAATGGGACACCGCCGAATGGACCAAGCACACGCACTTGGTGAAAGCCTTAGTGCTCACTGGCCGAGCCGATCTCGTCCGCAAGGCGGTCACCACTCGCTGGATGGACAAGACCTTCGGCGAGGCCCCACCGCGCGATGACAACACGTCGCTCGAATTGCCTGACTTCGAGCGAAAATAACCACAACGGAACCGGGTAACGGAGAACCGAGAACGGGAAATGAGAAATGACTGACACCAAACAACACAACTGTCATTCCTCATTTCCCGTTCTCGGTTCTCGGTTCGCCGTTACCCGGTTACCCGGTTTGCTCCTTCTGGCCGTGACCACTCTCGCCATCGGCTGCCGAACCGCGCAGCACGATCTTGGCCAGCTTCCCGCTGAGCACTCGGTGCGCGCCGAACAGTTGCAGGTCATCAGCGACATGAAGCTGAAGCTGGACCATCCGCTGATTCAAGACTTGATTCAACTGCGCAAGGACGTCGCTCACGAATTGCAACTGCCGCTCGAAGGCCGCGACGTCGTCGTCTATGTCTTCGGAGACAAGACGAAGTATCAGCAATACCTCGACAAGACGTACCCCGGCCTGCCGCCGCGTCGAGCGTACTTCGTCGGCACGCCGCGTGAACTGGCCGTCTACACCTTCTGGGGCGAGAGTATCCAGGAAGACCTGCGGCATGAGTTCACTCACGGCCTGCTGCACGCGCAGCTCAAAGATGTCCCGCTGTGGCTGGACGAAGGCTTGGCCGAATACTTCGAGCTGCCACGATCCACGCCCAACGCCGTCAATCGCGAGTACGCGCGGAAACTCGGCATCGCCATCGCCAATAATTGGGAGCCGGACCTCGACCGACTGGAGTCCCTGCAAGACGTCATCCAGATGCAGCGAGCCGACTACCAAGAGTCCTGGGCCTGGATCCATTTTCTGCTGCACAACTCCGACGACTCGCGCGAAGTGCTACTCGATCACCTGCAAGAGCTGCGCGAAAATCCGCACCCAACCCCATTGAGCACGGCTTTGCGCGACACGTTGCCCGAGGTCAACTCGCGCTACCTCGCGCACCTTTCAACGCTCAACACAATCCAACCTGCGAGCCACCAGCGTTGAGCGAGTAGACCGGACACCCACGTCCGGTCAGCCTCCACCCACCAGCGTCACGATCTCGACGCAATCCCCCGGCTGAAGCACACAAGCCGCATGAGTCGTTCGCGGCACGAGCTCCTGATTCCGCTCCACCGCCAGATAGCGCGGCTGCAATTTCAACTCTTCCAGCAGCCTCGCCACCGTGCAGCCCGCCTCGACTTGCCGAGACTCTCCGTTGACCGAAATCTCCACGTCACATCGCTCCGTTGGGTCGGAAAACTCGTCTTGTAAATCCGCCGCGCGAGTGTAGACCTGCCTTCCGAGGCCAGCAAGCCGCCGAATTTTCCGGGAACTTCGGCCGGTGACGAACTGTCGAACCGCCCAATTCGTCCGCATCGTGGCCGACGGCGTCTCGCGTCGGTCGGATGTGAGACGCACCCGCCCCACGCAAGGAGCCATCGTCATGCAGCGAGGATTTTGGACTCTCATCGTCGCCGCCTTCGCGGCTCTGTTTGCCAACCTCGCTCAAGCTCAAGTGGTCATCATCCACCACGGAGCACACGTCATCCGGCCGACGGTCGTGAATCGGCCCGTGCCGCCGCCGTCGGCCTACAAAGTCCGGTCGGTGGACATGAACGTCTCGGTCAAGGACCAGATCGCGACGGTGCAGCTCTCGCAAGTTTTCCAGAACGTCAGCAGCCAAGTGCTCGAAGCTCAGCTTCTCTTCCCAATGCCGGAGAACGCGGCGGTCAGTCAGCTCACTCTGCTGGTCGACGGCAAGGAACTCACCGGCAAGCTGATGAAAAAGGACGAGGCCCGTGCGATTTACGAGTCGATCGTCCGTCAGCGCAAAGACCCCGCGCTGCTCGAATACCTCGGCCAAGGACTATTCCAAACCAGCGTCTTCCCCGTGCCACCGCAGGCTGAGCGAAAGGTCGAGATTCGCTACCAGCAATTGCTCCGCAGCGAGAGCGGCCTGACCGACCTGCTGCTGCCGATCGGGACTCACAAGCACGCGCATCATCCGATCGAATCGCTGAACATCACCGTGCGACTCGAAACCGCCGAACCGCTGAAAGCGGTCTACAGCCCGACGCACACGATCGAGTTGGCTCGGCCCGACGGCACGCACGCCGTCTGCAAGCTGACACTGAACCACGTCTCCAACCCCGACGATTTCCGTCTGCTGTTCGGCACCGAACGCGGAGCCGTCGGCATGAGCGTCCTGAGCTATCGGCCCAAGGATTCTGAAGACGGTTTCTTCCTGATGCTCGCCACTCCGGACGTGCGACCGGACGCGAAGCCGCTGCCGAAGACCTGCGTGTTCGTCATCGACCGCAGCGGCAGCATGACCGGGCCGAAGTTCGATCAAGCTCGCGGAGCACTCAAGTTTCTCATCCAACAACTGCGGCCGGAGGACAACTTCAACATCGTCATCTACGACTCGGCCGTCGAAAGCTTTCGCCCTGAGTTGCAACGAGCCGACGAAGCGACGATCAAAGCCGCTCTTGGATTCGCCGACGGCCTGTATGTCGGCGGCGGCACAAACATCGACGGGGCCTTGCAGGCCGCGCTCCATCAACTGGCCGATCCGAAGCGTCCCAACTACGTCCTGTTCCTGACCGACGGCATCCCGACCGTCGGCGAAGTCAACGAACAGCGCATCGCCGCGAAGGCCAAAGAGGCCAACAAGGTCAACGCTCGCATCTTCAATCTCGGCGTCGGCTTCGACGTCAACAGCCGGCTGCTCGACCGCCTCTCGCGAGACCATCGCGGCCAGTCGGTCTACGTCCGCCCGACCGAGAACATCGAAGCATCGGTCGCTTCGCTGTATCGCAAGATCGGCTCACCGACGCTGACCGACATCGCGCTCAACGTCGAGATCGACGCCGTTGTCCCCGCGTCAACGACGCCGCTCATCAGCCGCACTTACCCGCGACAACTGACCGACCTGTCCCAAGGTGAGCAGCTCGTCTGGGTCGGCCGCTATCGCCAAGCCGGAGCCGCGAAAGTCACGCTGACCGGCGTCGCGGGCGACGACAAGAAGACGTTCGCGTTCCCCGCCAACTTCGTCGCCAAGTCGAACGACGAGACCTTCGGCTTCGTCGAAAAGCTGTGGGCCACTCGCCGAATTGGCGAGATCATTGACGAACTCGACCTGCGCGGACAAAACCAAGAACTGGTCGATGAACTCGTGCGGCTTTCGATTCAGCACGGCATCCTCACGCCATACACGAGCTTCCTCGCCGACGAAAACGTGCGTCTCGCCGACAGCAGCAATGCGACTCGCGCGAGTGGCGTTGCCCGACGAGAACTTGCGAAAGCCGACGGTGCGGCCGGTTTCGCGCAGCGTGAATTCAAAGGCCAACTGCAATCCGCACAGAACGCTCCGGCCGGTTCGTCCGGAAGTTCTTCCCTGTCGGCCGCAAAGGCCGCAAAACCACAGTCCGGTCCAGCATCGGCTCTGAGTCGATCGAACCGTGGCTTGGCTGTTGGCGACAAATCCGACGACGACAATTTTTCGGCGGCGGAATCGAATCTCCGACAGGTCGGTCAAAAGTCGTTCTTCCGCAAGAACAATCAATGGCAGGACTCGACCGTCTCCGACGAGCAAGCCAAGAAAGCGACTCGCGTCCGCCAGTTCAGCCGCGAGTATTTTGATCTCGCCGCCAAGCACGCCGCGCTGGCGAAGTACATCGCCTTCGATGAACCGGTGCTGGTCAACCTCGGCGACACGACGTACCAGATCGACCCCGAAGAACCGGAGAAGTCGTGATCGAGAAGTAGACCGGACGCCCACGTCCGGTCTACGAAGCCGGCACTACGCCGCTCGACGAGCAACTTGCTCGTCCGGCGGCGTTGGCTTTTTCAAAAATCGCTCTTCGCCGAGCACCACGACCGCGACCGTGCGGGCAACAATCCAAGCATCGAGCGCGAACGAAACACCAGCAACGTACTCGGCATCGTAGACCCACCGTTCCGGCCACGACAAAAAAATGTTGCCGTGAACTTGTGCCAGTCCCGTGAGTCCCGGCCGAACCATCAACCGCTGCCGCGCGAGTTCGGTGTACTCGGCCAACTGAACCGGCAGCGCCGGTCGCGGGCCGACGAGCGACATGTCGCCGTTGACGATGTTCCACAACTGCGGCAACTCGTCGAGCTTGAATCGTCGCAGCCAGAATCCGACCGCCGTGACCTCGTCCGTCTTGCCGAAGATTTCCGGATGCGACGTCCGTTGCCGATCGATCATCGTCCGAAACTTGAACGTCCGAAACGTCCGCCCGTCGAGACCCAATCGTTCCTGCACAAAGAAGACCGGGCCACGAGACGTAAGCTTGATCGCCGTCGCGATCACCGTGAACAGCGGAGCAACCGCCAACAACGCCGGCACCGAAACGCTCAGGTCCAACAGGCGTTTGCCGAATGTTCGATACGGGTGTGCGAGCCAGTTCATACCATGTTTCATCCGAGTGAGCGTCACGCCGCCTTGCGAAGTGGGACTGTCTTCTCGTCCGAAGAAATCGGCAACGGCAATCCGCGTTCGCTCAGCCAATGGCCGTACAAGTTCGCGAGCGATTGCCAGATGTCTTCGCGGCGAAAATCCGTCAACGCGCGGCGACGTCCCGCCTCGCCATGCCGGTGACGCAGCAACGGATTGCGCAAGTAGTTGGCCGTCACCGAGGCCAGCGACGCGGAATCCTGCAACGGCACCAACGTCCCCGTGACACCATCGACGACCGCGTCGATCGTCCCGGTCGCCGAGTAGCCGACCACCGGAACTCCGGCCGCCGCCGCTTCCATCGGGACGTTTGGAAAACCCTCGCGGTACGAAGGAAAAACGAAGACATCGAACAGCCCGTAATGCAGCGACGGATCTTTGATCGCGCCGGTGCGAATGATCTGCGGATGCTCTTGGAGGCTCTGCCAAACCGGCGACGGCACGGGATCCCCCTCTTCAGGCCAACCAATCAGGACGAGTCGCAGATCGGGAAACTCGTTCAGCAACCGAGTGAACGCTTCGTGCAAATCGACGATCCCTTTGTCACGAGTCAGTCGTCCCACAAAGCCGATCACCCGAGCCTCGGCCGGAATGCCCAGCGATTCCCGCAGTTGTTCGATCTGCGCGAACTGCTCGGCCGAGTACTGAAATCGTTCGGCCTTCACGCCGTTCGACGAACCGTGCCGCAGCACGATTGCCTTGTCGGCCGCGACCAATCGGCGACGAACGAACTCCTGCCGCAGACTGTCGCCGACGCAGATGACTTGATGAGCGCAACTCGCCGCGATCCGTTCGGTCGTCGCAAGCAATCGTTCTTTGAAGCCCGACGTCGTCTCCAGCCGCAGTCCGCGCAGCGTGTAGAGCCGCACCGGCACTCCGGTCAGTTTTGCCGCGATCATGCCGAGCAGTCCCGCCTTCGGAGTCCCCGCGTTGACGATGTCCGGCCGCAGCTTGCGAAAGATCCCGCACAACTTCGCGAGCGTCCTCGCATCGGCGACCGGAGAAATCTCTCGCTCAATCGGAATCGGAATCGTCGCGACTTGCTCGCGCTCGCGCACGATGTCGAGCGACTCGCTCGGCGCGGCGATCACGGTGATGTCGAAGCCCCGCTCACGCAGAAATGTCAGCTGGCCGTTCATCAGGTTTTCAGCGCTGATGGCGTGCGTCGTGACGTAGGCAAGTCGCGGTCGGCGTGAAGGTGTTGTCATGGTTAGGCGGCGTGTCGCCCCGATCGTTCGTTCGCAACGAGCCAATTCAGGAGCGAGTCCAACGACGTGATTTCGCAATCGGCCTCAAAGCCGGGAGAGGGTTCGACGTGTCCGTGTTCAGTATCGGGCCGCCGGATGCGAACGGTTTGCAGGCCGAGCCGGCGTGCTCCGATGAAATCCTTCTTCGGATTGTCGCCGACGTAGACGGCATGCGACGGATCGATGTGCATTTTGCGGAGCAGTTCCAGATACGGAATCGGTGACGGCTTCCAGTGCTCGCGGCCGAAGTCGTCGGAGTAGACGATCGCCTCGACGCGGCTTTGCAAACCGAGAGCCTTCACCTTTCGTCGTTGCACACCCGCCGGCCCGTCGGTCAACAGGCCCACTCCGTAGCGCGGCCAAAGCACTTCGAACAGTCGATCCGCATCCTCGAAGAGCGACAGTTGCGGCTCGTGCGATCGGTACGCTCGGACAAGTTCGGCAATCAGTACGTCGTCGCGCGGCACATTCAGCTCGGCCAGAACAGTGTCGAAGATGGAGCCGCGTACTCCGCGCTCAAAGGACAGCCACAGCAACTCGAACAACTCGTCGGAGGATCGTTGCAGTCGCTCGGCCAACACGGCTGCCGCCGCTCGAAAGCCGCCGCGAGCGAATTCCCGCTCCGGGTACAGCGTGTCGTCGAGATCAAGCAGCACGGCGCTGAGTGACTTCGCGCAGACAGGGGATGTCCGCGAGATTCGCTCCGGGGACATACACCCCCTCCTCATAACGGAACATGTAAAACTCGTCGGCAAAGTCGCCAATGCACGGCTCGATCGTTTGTCTCAGCGCCATGCGGATGAT
>QWQF01000328.1 GCA_003669125.1 Planctomycetota bacterium | reverse complement strand
GGATCGGCCCGAACACAGCCGGATGCCGCACGCTGCCAGCCGGCACATCGAGCGCCCGCAACTCCGCTTCAAACTTCACCGGGTCGTCGACGTACGGCAGCAGATCGGTGATCGGAATCAGTTGGCAGCCATCGAGCAAGCCGCCGACGAAACTGGCGTAACTGTCACGGCGCTGCTCGCCGTCGGTCACGACATCGACTCCGGCCTTGAGCTGCGAATCGACGGCGAGCCGCACCGCGTCGTCACCGATCTCGTGGAACTCTTGGTCCGACAGCCGGCCTTCCATGTGCTCGTGAATCGCCTGCAACATCCAGCGCGGCCGCGGCCAACTCCCGATGCCCATCACCGAAAGCGGCGCGATTGCCGGTGCTGGAGCGGGCGGCAACGCCGATGTGGCAATGGAATTTGAGTGGGCCGATGTCTGAGCCGGTCTCCGATCGCTGGCGGTTGATGGCCGATCGGCTGCCTGCTGACGATCCGCGAGCGACCCTCTGCACACCAGAAAACGCCATTCCGAGTCCGATCGGACACACGAGACCAATTCGTTCTTGGTCATGCGGCACCACGCCGGCAGATCCTCCTCGACGGACGATTCGGTCGATCGAATTTCGAGCAACCCGCCGGCTCGCAGCGGATCCATGTGCCGACGAATGAGCAACAGCAGCCCGCTGCCGCAATCCATATCACCGCCGTCAAAGCTGACGTCGGGGTCGAAGGCATGTCGATCGACGTACTGCATGTGGCGATCCTAGTCCTCAATCCAACGATGACTCTCTCGCCCCACCGAACTTGCCTCGGTGGGGTCGGCTAGTACGACACGCAGGGGGAGCCATCCGAGAGAAACTCGACGAGCTTCGCTCCGCCGACGATGACCGCTCCCGCGACCATTTTCTCGGCATCGAGCTTGCGGCGTTTGAAGCAGGGGGAGCAGACAAAAATCTTGCCGCCGTTCGCAGAGAAGTTGGCCATGAGATCCTTGAGCGGAGCAAAGCCCTCCTCATGAATGTCGTCGGCGTATCCCTGTTGGGCGAGACGCACCGCTTCGACGCTCAAGAAGACGAGCGTGTCCTTCTCGCTTCCGAGTGCGGCGTTGGCGATGACGAACCCGACCGTCGCTTTGTCGGCGTTGTCTTTGGCGTGCGTGATGCTGACACAGAATTGACCGGCCATGACTCAGCTCTCTTTTCGTTGGATAAAGAACACCGGAGGCGACATCGCCACCAGTGGATTTTTCGTGACGCGGCACCAAGCCCCGATGTCGATCCGAGCCGCTGGATCGGTCGCAATCAATTTGAGCACGGCTCCGGGCGACAGCGCTCGCATCTTTCTGAGCAATTCCAGCACCAAATCTCCGCAGGCCAAGTCACCCGCGTCCCACTCGGCATCTGCCGAGACGACGTCAGGCGAGAGGTTGTTGGCACTCGTCGGATTCATGTGGACGCCTATTCTCGTGGGCGGGGCTGTCGCTGGTATCGTCTCGAATCTCTAGGCCATCGCAAGTCTGGTGTGATTTCCTGCTTGCCGTCAGATGGTCGATTCATTCCGATACAACCCATGAACCCGATCATCTTCGCTCTGCGCCGCCCGATCACCGTGATGGTCGGCATCATTGCCGTGATGCTGACGGCCTTCGTCGCCGTGCGGCCGAAGGCGTTTGACGTCGCATTGGCCAAGGTCGGCATCGAATTGCCGCTCAAGCGAATGCCAATCGACATCTTCCCGGCGCTGAATCTTCCGGTGATTTACGTCTGCCAGCCGTATGGCGGCATGGATCCGGCTCAGATGGAAGGGCTGCTGACCAACTACTACGAGTACCACTTCCTCTACATCAACGGCATCCATCACGTCGAGAGCCGTAACGTCCAAGGGACGGCGTTGATGAAGCTCATTTTCCATCCGGGCACGAACATGGCCCAGGCGATGGCCGAGACGATCAACTACGTCAACCGGTCCCGCGCGATGATGCCTCCCGGAACCGTGCCGCCGTTCGTGATGCGATTTGACACCGGCAGCGTCCCGGTCGGCTATTTGGTCTTCTCGTCCGAGACGCGCACGATCGGTGAGATCTCAGACCTGGCGCTGATGAAAGTACGGCCGTTGTTCTCGGCGCTGCCCGGCGTGAGTGCTCCGCCGCCGTTTGGCGGGAGTGCTCGCAGCATCGTCGTCCGCACTGATCCGGATCGGCTGCGAGCTTACGGCATCGCGCCGGACGACGTCGTCAGCGCGCTCGTGTCCGGCAATACGGTCAGCCCATCGGGGAATCTGCGAGTCGGCGACAGCTATCCGATGGTCCCGACCAACGCGATGGTCAAAGACATCAAGGAACTCGGCGGCATTCCAATCAAGGTCGGAGCGGCCGCGATCGGCAGTGCGAGCACCGTTTACCTTCGCGACATCGGCTCGATCGAAGACGCGACCGACATCACGACCGGCTATTCGCTCGTGAACGGCCGCCGAGCCGTTTACATCCTCGCGACCAAACGAGCCGACGCTTCGACGATGAGCGTCATCGACGAAATCAAGGCCGCGATGCCGAAGTTTCGCGCCGAAGTTCCATCCGATATCAACGTCTCGTTCGAGTTCGATCAATCGCCGTACGTCACTCGCGCGATCAACGGTCTGGTGACCGAAGGGACTTTGGGAGCAATCCTCACTGGCCTGATGGTGCTCGTCTTTCTGCGCGACTGGCGGAGCGCGATCGTCGTGGTGCTCAATATCCCGCTGGCCATCGCCGCCGCAATTATCGGCCTGTGGCTGTGCGGTCAGACCATCAACCTGATGACCCTCGGCGGCCTCGCGCTGGCGGTCGGCATCCTGGTTGATGAAGCGACGGTCGAGATCGAAAACATTCACACACAAATGCGACACACGAACTCGATCGCCTGGGCCGTGCGACTCGGCAACGCTCAAACTGCGGTTCCGCGTCTGCTGGCGATGCTCTGCATCCTGGCGGTCTTCGTGCCGAGTTTCTTCATGCAGGGAGCCGCCCGCGAACTGTTCGTCCCGCTGTCGCTGGCCGTCGGCTTTGCGATGATCGCGTCGTACATTCTGTCGAGTACCTTCGTCCCGGTGGTCTCGACGTGGCTGTTGCGAGGACATGAAACGGCGAGCGAGAAAATCAGCCGGAACGCGCTAGCGTCCGGTTCTGTTTCGGATAGCACGTCCGAACCGGGGGCTAGCGCCCTGCGGCTGATTGAGTTGCCGGAAACATTTGCTGCCATCCCCACTCGCCAGGAGTCTGTTTACTCCCGCCTCGTCTCGGCCGCCGTCCGACTTCGTTGGCTCGTCGTTGCCGCATATTTGGCCGTCTGCGGAGCGACGCTCTTCTGGGCCAGCGGCCGACTGGGCATCGAAATCTTCCCAACCGTCGATGCTGGTGAGTTCCGACTCCGCTTCCGTGCTCCCGACGGCACGCACATCGACAAGACCGAACGGATCGCACTCGAAATCCTCGACACCGTCAAACAGAAAGTCGGCGAGCAGAATGTCGCGATGACGCTCGGCTACATCGGCACCGTGCCGACCAGCTTTCCGATCAATTCCGTGTACCACTTCTCACGCGGGCCGGAAGAAGGACTGTTGCGGATCGCCCTCAAGCCGAACTCCGGCATCAGCACCGAGTCGATGAAAGAAGAACTCCGCCGGGAGTTCCGCGACCGCTTCTCGAACGTTCGGTTTTCCTTCGAGCCGGCCGACATCATCAGCGAAGTGATGAGCTTCGGCTCGCCGACGCCGATCGAGATCGCCGCACGCGGCGGCAACCTCACCGAAAACCGCGAGTATATCGGCAAGGTCCAAACCGCGCTGGCGAAGCTCTCCGCGATTCGAGACATGCAGGTCGCTCAGTCGCTCGATTATCCGACCGTCGAGATCACAGTCGATCGTGAAAAGGCTGGCATGAGCGGCACAACAATGTCGCAAGTCACACGCTCCATCGTCACCGCGACCTCTTCGAGCCGCTTCGTCGTCCCCAACTACTGGCCCGATTCGAAGACCGGCATCGGCTATCAAGTGCAAGTCGAAATCCCGCAGCGGCAGCTCGACAGCATCGAAGACCTCGGAGCCGTCCCGATTCAACGCGGCAGCGGAATCCACGCCGGCCAATCGCTGCTGCTCCGCGATGTCGCGTCACTCGCGAGCGACACGAGGCCAGGAGAATACGACCGCTACAACATGAAGCGTGAAATCAGTCTCACCGCGAACGTCGCGGGAGATGACCTCGGAGCCGTCGCGCAACAGATCACTCAGGCGTTGAACGCGGTCGCCAAACAAGACGCCGAAGACCGAGCCAAGACGGCCGCCGAAGCAAACGCCAAAGCCATCTCAGCCGAAGAAGCCAAGGCCGCTGCCGAACGAAGACCAATAAACGCCGTCCCAAAAATCAAGCCGCCGCACCTCACGCACGAACTGCGCGGCCAAATCCCGCCGCTGCGAGCGATCATGAACGGCCTGGGCATCGGCCTGCTGCTGGCGGTGCTCGTCATCTTCCTGATCTTGTCCGCCAACTTTCAAAGCTGGCGACTGGCCTTCGTCACGATCTCGACTGCGCCGGCCGTGATCACCGGCGTCGCTCTCTCGCTGCTGCTGACCGGCAGCACGCTCAACATCCAAAGTTTCATCGGCGCGATCATGAGCCTCGGCGTCGCGATGGCCAACGCGATTCTGCTGGTCACGTTCGCGGAACAACGCCGGCGTGAGTCCGTCAATTCGCGCGATGCCGCCGTCTACGGCGCGACCTCACGCCTGCGAGCCATCGCGATGACCAGCGCCGCGATGCTGGCCGGCATGTTGCCGCTGGCTCTGGGCCTCGGCGAATCCGGCCAACAAACCGCTCCGCTGGGCCGAGCCGTCATCGGCGGCCTGCTCGCTGCGACGATTGCCACACTGCTGATCCTGCCTGCCGTCTTCGCGATCGTGCAATCGCGAGCCACAACCAAATCCGCCTCTCTCGATCCAGACGACCCAGAGAGCCCCTTTCATTCCGCCGTTTAGCCGGCTCCCCGAGGCCGACGCCACAAGAGAAAATCATGCGAACGATCCTCACACTCGCACTACTCATCGCGACGCTGACCCTCACCGGCTGCGATTCGACGACCGAAACCTCGGCGACAACCAGCACCGAACCGACTCACGGTGTCATGCGAGTTACACCGATCAAGCCGTCTCACAAACCGCTCGTGCGACTCATTGAGTATCCCGGACAGGTCGAGGCGTTCGAGGAAACTGCGATTCATGCCAAGCTCGCGGGGTTCGTCAAGAAGGTGCATGTCGATATCGGCGACCAGGTCACGGGGCCGTCGCGAGTCAGCACCGATCAGCCGGTGCAGCCGGGACAAATCCTCGCCGAGTTGGAGATGCCGGAACTCGACGCGGAACTGAAGCAGAAGCAAGCGTTCGTCGCGCAAGCGGCGGCCGAGGTCACGCAATCGAAAGCGGGCATCAAGGTCGCGATGTCAGCCAAGTCATCGGCCGAGGCACTGGTCGCGGAGGCTCGCGCATCGGTCGAACGGACCGACGCCATGTACGAGCGCTGGAAGTCCGAATTCGAGCGAGTCCGCGAACTCGTCGAGAAGAAAGCGGTCGCTCAAAAAGTCGCCGACGAAACTGAGCAGCAGTTCAAAGCCGCCGATGCCGCACGGCGCGAGATCGCCGCGAAGATCAAATCCACTCAAGCCAAGCTCAGCGAATCGGCCGCCAACATCGAGAAGGCGGACGCCGACCTCATCGCTGCTCAATCGAAGCAAAAGGTTGCGGAAGCGGACGAACAAAAGACACGCGCGTTGCTGAGCTACGCGACGCTGCGAGCTCCGTTCGACGGAGTCATCACCGAACGGCATCTCGACACCGGCCATCTCGTGCAGCCCAACGCCGCGTCGGGAAAGCCGCTGTTCGTCGTCGTCCGAGCTGACACCGTCCGCGTTTTTCTCGACGTCCCCGAAGCGGATGCCGGGTTCGTCGCGACCAACAGCCCCGCCAAGATCAAAGTCCCGTCGCTGTCCAAATCGTTTGAAGGAAAAGTCACTCGCACCGCCTGGACGTTGCAAACGAGTTCACGCACGTTGCGCACCGAGATCGACGTGCCGAATCCCAACGGCCAACTGCGACCCGGCATGTACGCCACCGCCGAGATCGAAGTCGCTCGCCGTATCGGAAAACTGTCGCTCCCGAAGTCGGCGATCCTCACAGAGGGGGCCGAATCGTTCTGCTTGAGCATCTCATCCAAGAACACGCTCGAAAAGCTTCCGATCAAGACCGGCATCGTCGCCGGCCCCGACGTCGAGATCATCTCCGGGCTAACCGGTGACGAATCGGTCATCGGCGCAAACCTCGCCGCATACAACAACAAGGTGGGAGAAGCCGTCGAAGTGATCACAGCAAAGTGACCACTCGCCAAACCGTCGCCCTCAAAGTCAACCAGCCCTCGCGAGTCTCTTTGGCCTTCGCGACCGACACGACTGTTGCAACGTGAGTCCTCCGAACGATCGGAATCCTGCACACAGTCGGGGCAGCTTGCCGATTCCGAACTCGCGGCCTCGTGCGAGATCGGCGGCGGAACGGATTCCGCACTCGGTTTCGGCAGAATTGGCCGCCGCGTCAGAGAGGACGCTGCCTCGTGATGACCTCGCTGCGACAACTTGGTTTCGTGAGCGGTTGCGGACTGGTGGCTTTTGTCACCGGCTGCGCGACGTCTTCCACGGCTGAGATCCGACAGGTCCGCCGGCCTCCGGTGGTTGCTGTCGAGTCCTCGAAGACCGCGCACGAAATCCAGCAAGCCACGTTCACGATGGAAGTCCTTGTTCCCTCCAAACCGGAACCGCAGGAAACGTCACCCGCGCCGACCGGTTACTCCATCGATCTTGCATCGGCGTTGCAGCTTGCCGCCGGACAGAATCCGAGCGTTGCGTTCGCTCGTGAGCGAATCAACGAGGCGTACGCTCAACACGCACGGGCCGAAGCCTTGTGGCTGCCGTCGATCCGAGCTGGGGCCAACTGGAACAAGCACGAAGGTCGAATTCAGGACGTCGCCGGCAACGTGTTCAACACGAGCCGCGGTTCGTATTTCGGCGGCCTCGGAGCCAACGCAGTCGGAGCCGGCTCACCGATGATTCCCGGAATCATCGCCTCGTTTCATCTGACCGACGCGATTCACCAGCCGACGATCACCGGGCACGCCGCCGCGTCGCGACAGTATTCGGCGACCGTCGCCGAGCAAGATGTGCTGCTGCAAACGGCCATCGCGTACCTCGAACTGCTGCGAGCCAATCAAGAACTCGCGATCGCTCGCAACATCGAGCAACTCGCCCACAAGTTGACGGACCTGACAAAAGCGTATGCCGACACCGGACAAGGACTCGCCGCCGATCACGACCGCGCTCGCGCGGAACTGGCCGTGCGACGCAACGAGTCGGTGCGGGCCGAAGAAGGGGTACAGGTCGCAGGTGCTCGGCTCGCGCAACTGTTGCACATCGACCCGTCCGTCGAACTGCTGCCAACCGAGACGACCGTTGCACCGCTGTCGCTGACCGACGCGGGTGGTTCACTGCCAGAGTTGGTCGCGACCGGACTCTCGCACCGCGCCGAAATCTGCGAGCAACGTCAGCTTGTCGCCGAAGCCTGTGCGCGATTGAAACGCGAAAAGCACGCACCGTTGCTGCCGAGCGTGTTGCTCGGCGTCAGCTACGGTGGATTCGGCGGTGGGCTCGGCGACAACTTCCGTCGGCCGGGCGACCGGCTCGACGCCGACGCGATTGCGTTTTGGGAAGTCCGCAACCTCGGACTCGGCGAGAAGGCCGCTCGTGACGAAGCGAACTCGCGGGTCAATCAAGCGCGCTGGCGCGAGATCGCAACACTCGACCGCATCGCTCGCGAAGTGGTCGAAGCTCACGCGCAGGTCACAGCTCGGCAGCGGCAACTCGCGGTGGCGGAAGAGGGCGTTCAAGCAGCCACAAGTTCGTTCGAACGAAACTCCGAACGCATCCGCAACGCTCAGGGCTTGCCGCTGGAGACGCTGCAATCGTTGCAGGCACTGGCTCAAGCTCGCCGCGAATATCTCCGCACGATCAACGACTACAACGTTGCGCAGTTTCAACTGCAACACGCGTTGGGCTGGTCAAACGGCGGTCAGCCTTTCCAGGCTGACCCGATCAAGAATTGATGACGTCTTGCCAATTCGGGTCAGGCTGGAAAGCCTGGCCTACGGGTGAGCGACTGCCCCGGCGACAGGCGATGCGGTTGACCGCTCGCGTCCGACACGAGTTGCTGCGGATCGACTCCGAGTGCATCGAGCATCGTCGCCGTGAGATCGCCAGGGGACACCGGATCGGCGATGACTTCGGCGGCGTGTCGATCGGTCGCGCCGAACACCGAACCGCCACGCAAGCCGGCACCAGCCAGAAGAATTGTGTTCGCTCGCGGCCAATGATCGCGGCTGGCCCACGGTTTCGAGATTCGCGGCGTGCGGCCGAAATCTCCCATCCACACGACCAACGTCTCGTCGAGCAACCCGCGCTGTGCGAGATCCTCCAGCAGCGCGGCCAGCGTCTGATCCGCACGCGGCGCGAGCGACTGGCTGAGCAGCGGAAAATGATTTCGATGCGTGTCCCACGGATTGTTTGCCGGTCGCGGCCCACGTCCGTCGGCCCAGTCCTGATCCTCGTGGCCCCAATAAACCGTGACGAACTTCGCTCCCGCCTCGACCAACCGCCGAGCCAACAGCACCGATTGTCCGTGCCGATGCCGTCCGTATTTTTCGTGAGTCACCGCCGATTCCGTTTCGATGTCGAACGCCTGTTGCACCGCCGACGATTCGAGGATCGACAATGCCTGCCGCTGGTATTCATCGAGACGTTCGATCGCGACCTGTCGCCGACTCGAAACATCCGCATCGAATTCACGGAGCAAGGCGGATCGGCGGCGCAGCCGGTCGGTTGAAACGCCATCCGCTCGGCGAAGCTGTGGCTTTTGCACGACGCCATCCTGCGAGACCTCGACCAAAAACGGATCAAACGACGGTCCCAAGATGCCGCCGCTCTGCCCCGGCAAGACGCGAGCTTCCATCTTCATGATTTCCGGAAGCTGAATCGCCTTCGGCATCGCGGCCGGAGTTCGATCGGCTCGTAGCAGCGCACCACCGATGTGCGGCAAGTCGGTTGGCTCGACCTTCAACCCGCCGGCCGAACTGAGGTGCTTGTACCCGGTCAGCATTTGATAGACCGCCGGGTCATGCACCCCCTCGTCGTGACACACCGAGCGAACTTGCACGATCCGATGTGCTTGCTGAGCGACTCGCGGCAACAGCTCGCCAATCGTCAGCCCCGGCACACTCGTGGCGATGGGCCGATACGGTCCGCGAATCTCGGCGGGAGCCTCCGGTTTCAAATCAAACAGGTCGATGTGGCTCGGCCCACCATCCAGATAGATCAGCAAGCACGACTTCGCGCGAGCCGCCGTGGACTTCGTCTCTTCTGATTTGATCTCTTGGACATCCGCCGACTGCAATGCTCTCGGCAGCGACAATCCAGCGAGTCCGAGCGTGCCGACTCGCACGACTCCGCGGCGAGTCCAACCAGACGAATTCAGCTGCAATAGGTCAGCGGCCCGCATGATGGCATCCACTCACGACGGCTTGTCGTTCGATTTCGCTCCCGCCTTCCGTACTTCACGCTCCAGAACTTCACGGACATCACCGCCGTCGGGCGAGGACCACGCCAAACGGCCATTGGCTCCGAAAACGTACAGCGCTGGGATGGAATCGACCTCAAGTGCCTGAGTCGTCCGCATCGCTCCCCAACCATTTGACCAAGTGACGCCAAACGTCTCGATCATTTTTTGGACTTCTGCGAGTTCTCCCTTCCCTTCCCCCGTCAGCCCAATAAACACCACATCACGACCCGCAAAGGACTCATGAAGTTTGACCAGAAGAGGCATATTCTTGCGACACGGTCCGCACCAACTGGCCCAGACTTCGATCACAACGACTTTTCCCGCGAGTGCGTCACGATCGGGTGGCGGACCATTGATCCACCCCGCCGCCTCGATCGCAGGCAACCGCAGGCCCGATTGCGAACTGCTGAAAAATGGAACCGCACTTCGCGGCGACGCCATCCACGCCAAAGCCGCAACGCCGATCGCCAAACTCAACAACAAAAAAAAGATTTGCTTCGAGTAACTGACCCTTCGAAATTGATTCGGGACATCTGAGTCCATCGCGGGATCATGCGACATGAAAACTCCTCACATTCACGACGACATCAATCGGCCGACCTCATGTCACAGGAATCCGATTTCAATTCGCCCACGGTACAACTCGGCCATCAACCCTGCCAGATCATTGCCCCGCCAACGATTCACTTTTCGATCTGAGCGACAACCAACGATCCCATTTCCGACGTACTGACGCTCTTGCCACCGGCAGCAATGTCGACAGTCCGATGTCCCGCATTGAGAACATTGTCCACCGCCGCCTCGATCGCGCGAGCTTCCGCTTCTAACGCCAATGAGTGCCGCAGCAACATCGCCGTTGCCAGAATTGTCGCCAATGGATTCGCGATCCCTTTGCCGGCAATGTCCGGCGCGGAGCCGTGAATCGGTTCGTACAACCCCGGCCCCGACGAACCGAGCGACGCCGACGGCAACATCCCCATCGAACCGGGCAACATCGCCCCCTCGTCGGTCAGTATGTCGCCGAACAGATTCTCGGTCACGATCACGTCGAAGCTGCGTGGCTTGCTGATGAGATGCATCGCCATCGCATCGACCAGCAACACCTCGTACTGCACGTCGGGGAATTCATCGCGAACGATCCGCTGCGAGACCTCACGCCACAACCGCGAGACTTCCAGCACGTTGGCCTTGTCAACCTGCGTCAGTTTTTTGCGACGCCCTTGAGCGGCTCTCGCGGCCATCCGCGTGATCCGTTCGATCTCGGCGGTGTTGTAAATCATCGTGTTGAACGCCTCCTCGCCCGACGGATGCGGGCGGCGTCCCGACTCGCCGAAATAAATACCGCCGGTCAGCTCGCGGAAGAAAAGAATATCGACACCCTCGACGATCGCTCGTTTGAGCGGCGACGCATCGACCAGCACGTCGTACGCCTTCACCGGCCGCACGTTCGCGAACAATTGCAATTCTTTGCGAATCTTCAGCAACCCCGCCTCCGGCCGCGTCTTCGCGCGCGGGTCATCCCACTTCGGCCCCCCGACAGCGCCGAGCAAAATCGCTTGCGAACTCTTGCACGCCGCCGTCGTCGCGTCCGGCAGCGCACTGCCCGTCGCGTCGATCGCGCAGCCGCCGATCAGACACGATTCAAACGTGAATCGATGACCGAATTTGCGAGCGACCGCGTTGAGCGCCTTCTGTCCTTCTGCAACGACCTCTGGCCCGATTCCGTCACCGGGCAGCACGACTATTTTCGCATCCATTTTTCGCTCGACCTTTCTCAGAATTTCGTCGAAATCCAATCGGCCGAGGAATGTAACGGCCTCCGGCAGTCATCTCCACGATGCCGTTCCGCAGAATCGCCACGACCCGCGTGACGGTCGATTTCGCTGTTCTGGATGCGACCGATGCCTACCGCAGGTTGTCTCGGCGGATCGGCGACTTCGACCGATCCGAGCTGAAGCGAACCGCAATCCTCGGCCGATTCCCCCAGAAATCTCAACGTCCTTGCGGCGTCGCGCCGCCGTCTCGACTCGCGAAAGAGCGACCCATGCTTCGCACGTTTTGCTTCGCCGTCGGCATCTTCATCGCCATGTGGGGCGCGACCTTTCTGATGGTCGACCAGATGACCTTCGCCTGGAAGGTCGATCCGACCATCGAACGCGACCCGTCGTTCCGTGGCTTCTACGTCACGCTCAACGAGAGCCGGCAGCGAGTCTTCAACCCGCCACAATGGTTGGCCTTTTGCCTGATGTCCGTCGGCACGGTGACGATGCTGTACTCGGTCGCGTTGCCGAAGAAGCAGGGCTGACGAATTTGCTTCACCGTTCGACACCAGCACGACGCGCCAGCGAGTGGTCGAAACACGACACCACTCGCTGGCGCGTCGTGCTATGACAACTCTGCAATCGGTCGCCCATCCGACAAGATCGCGATCGGCCGGCCGGAGTGATCCAAAAAGTTTCGTGACGTGTCGATGCCAAGATGCTGGTAAACCGTCGCCAGCAGGTCTTGAGGCGTGAACGGCTTCTCGGTCGGGAACTCCGCCTTTGAGTTCGTCGCACCGACGACTTGCCCCATCCGCAAACCGCCGCCCGAAAGCAGCGCCGAGTAAGCCTGCGGCCAATGATCGCGACCGGTCCCTTGAGCATTGTGGCTCAAACGCGGAGTGCGACCGAACTCACCCACAACGACGACGAGAATCCTCTTGTCGAGTCCCCGTTCGAAGATGTCTTCGATCAGCGTCGCGAGTGCGTGATCCATGTACGGCAACCGGGTTTGCATGTAGCCCCCGAAATGCCCGGGCCGCATGGCGTTCAGGATGTGGTCGTCCCAGTTCGTGAACTCCGGGCCGTTCTTCGGCGTGTTGATCGCCAGATTGATGACTGCCGCACCCGCCTCAGCCAATCGCCGAGCTAACAGACATCCCTGCCCCCACAGATTGCGGCCGTACCGGTCCCGCAATCGGTCGTCTTCTTTCGACAGATCGAATGCCGTTGCCGTCGTCGAACTGGTGAGCAACTCAAACGCTCGCTCGCGAAACTGACCGGCCGCTTCGAGCTGTCCGCTTTGATCGAGATCTTTTCGCAACCGGTCGAATTCGGTCAGCAACGTTTTGCGATTCTCCAGAACCGAGACATCGCGCCCGACACTGATCTGCGTCTTCAACGGAGCGTAATTCGCCGACGACGGATCGCCCGCATCGAACGCCGCGTGATGCCGTCCGAGATACGTCGGCCGCGTGTAATTCGGCTGACTCGGCACGCCGACGTACGGCGGAATCGCGTTCGCTCCCATGCCGCGCACACGGCTGGCGATCGAGCCAAAGTCCGGATGTTCGCTCTTCGATTGCGAGGTCGGATCGAGCACGCTCGGCCGCTTGCCGGTCATCACGATGATGCCGCCGTCGCTGTGAATCCCGATGTCGTGATTCAGCGACCGCACCAGCGAAAACTTGTCGGCAACCGCCGCCTGCCGAGGAAACAGCTCGCAAATCTCCATCCCCGGCACGTTGGTCGGAATGGGATGGAAGACGCTGCGATATTCGACCGGAGCCTGTGGCTTGAGGTCGTACGTCTCCAACTGCGACGGCCCGCCGTGCAGATACAGCATGATGACCGATGTGTCCGCACTCGATGTTCCGGCCGCCGCTCGCGCCGCCAACAGATCGCTCAACGCCAACCCGCCCAAAGCCAGCGAACCGACTTGCAAGAATTCGCGGCGACTCACCGCACCTGAACAGCGGGAAGGATTCATTGGCATTCCTCCAACGACCTCAGTGATTCAAACAGAACTCTGACGACGCCAGCAGCGCCCAGGCAATTTGTTTCAACATGAGGTCTTTGCGATCTCCGGCAACTTTGAGCTGCTCTGTCACCTCAACGATCTCGTCGGCGGAAGGTCGGCGTGACAAGATGCTGACGTAAAGTTCATCGGCAACTGCTTCCGGCGAATCGAGAGCCTTGAGTCGAGTCGGCAAGTTTTCCGGCTGCGCATCGAGCAACTTCAACAGGTCGGCGTCGTTCATTAGAAACAACGCCGCTCGCAGTGACGGAGCAAATTCTCCTTCGGGTTCCATCGGCGGGTTCGCGAAGGCTTTCAAGAATTTCTGCTTGATGGCGTCGTTCGGCGCGGACCCGACGGCTCGTGTCACGCTCGCAAACAATTGCTCGGCGGACAGCGGCTTCTCCAACGCGACCGCGAAGTGTTCCGGCAGCGAATCTTTCGCGTCCGCCGGCAGGACTCCCGACCGCTGGTACGTCCGAGTCAGCACCAGTTCGCGCAGCAGCCATTTGAGATCGAACTTGTGCTCGGTCAATTCGCGAGCCAGCAGATCGAGCAGTTCCGGATGCGACGGCGGGTTCTCGCTGTGATGCAGGTCGAGCGGATGCACGAGTCCGCGGCCCATCGCGATGAACCAAATCCGGTTGGCGATGCTCTTCGCGAACTGCGTGTTGTCGGTCGCTGTGATTTGATTCGCGAGTTGTTCCAGCGGACTGAACTTCGGCCGGCCGGGGTCTTTCGTCTTCTTGTCGGGCGGTTCGAGATACTCTTCGCCTTTCGCGAACTCTGGAATCGCAACCTCGGCACGACCGGGGACACGCGGGCCGATCGACTTTTTCTCCGGATTGAAAACCGATTGGAACTCGATCTTCTTCGTCAGCAGTTTTTCGCTGACGGCAGGAAACTTCACGTCGCTCCGCAGTTCCGTGTTCAAGAACGCGACGTACATCCCCTGAAAATCGTCCTGCTTGTAATCCTTGATGAAGAGGTGGTCGTGGCACTGAGCACATTGCAGGTCCATGCCCAGGAACAACCGCCCGACATCGCGAGTCAGGATCGGATAGTCGATCGCGTTCTGTCCGTAATGCTCCAGCCGCTTGCTGAGGAAGAACGCCGAAGCTCGTGTCTGCTCGTTCTTCGGATCGGGCGAAATCATCTCGCGAGCCAGCACGTCCCACGGCTTGTTCTGCTTGAACGATTCGCGGAGGTAGGTGATCCATTCAGGATGTTCGCCGCGGCGTTCCATCAGCGTGACGTGCAACAGGTCGGCCATGCGGTTGGGAAACTCGTCGCTCGCCAGCAGTTTGTCGATCAGCTTCTCTCGCTTGTCGGCGGCCGAGTCCTTCAAGAATTCACGAGCCTCGGTCGCACTCGGAATACGGCCGCCGAAATCGAGGAACACTCGCCGCAAGAATTCCGCATCGTCCGCCGGCGCCGCGACCGGCTTGCCAGCAAGCTTCGCGTCAATCAACGCATCCACTCGCGAGTGCAGCGGCTCATCGGCGAAGACCGACATCGCCGGCGCAAGCACAATTCCAACCAGCAACAACCAGCAGCGTGAAAGTCGAACCATCGGCATGACCATTTCACTTCGGAGGGAGGAGAGGCGGGCATCAGACGCGGGAAGGTCTCTGTGGCGAGCCATGTTGGCGGGGGAGTATAACCAGCCCAGCAACGGGGTCGGGAGTCTTTTTCTCGTGCCAGTCACTCGGCCCTCGAAGTTTTGCGGAGTTTTCCGGCACGAGACAAAGACTCCCGACCCCTGCGCCTCATGCACATCGCGATCATCACAGCCGGCGGAGCGGGAATGTTTTGTGGGTCGTGCATGCACGACAACACTTGGGCTCGCGCGTTGATGGCCGCGGGGGCCGAAGTCTCGCTGATTCCGACTTACACTCCCATCCGCGTCGATGAAGCCGACGTCAGTTCGCAACACGTTTTTTTCGGCGGTATCAACGTCTACCTGGCCTCGAAGTGGCGCTGGTGGAACGCTGTGCCAAGCTTCACGCGACGCTGGCTCGATCATCCGGCGATCATCCGATTGGCAACTCGCAAAGCGGTCAGCAACGACGCCGCCGAACTCGGCCAACTGACGCTCGACATGCTGGCCGGCGAGTCTGGCCCGCAGCGCGAGCAAGTCGAGGAGCTCGCGAAGTTCATCGGCGAGCAACTGCGACCCGACGTCGTCGTCTTCAGCAACGCGCTCTTGGCCGGAGCCGTTCGCCGGATCAAACAACTCTTCACCGGCCCGGTGCTGTGTGTGTTGCAAGGGGACGACATCTTCCTCGACTCGCTGCCCGACTCGCATCGCGAGCCAGTCCTGCAAGCATTGCGGGATCGCGCCCGCGACTTCGACGGCTTCATCACTCACAGCCGCTACTACGCCGAGCACATGGCCGCTGAGCTGACTGTGCGACTCGACCGCTTTCATCAACTGCCGCTGGGCATCGACCTGACCGGTCACGATGGCCAGCCGCGTTCGGCCGGCGATCCATTCACGGTCGGCTACTTCGCGCGTCTCTGCCCGGAGAAGGGACTGCACCTGCTGATCGAAGCGTTCGCTCGATTGCATGCGAAGCATCCACGCACGCGGCTGCGAGTCGGCGGCTACTTGGGCGAGCGGGACCGACTGTACTTCGAGTACGTCCGTTCGCAGGCGGCTCATCTCGGCGCGGCGTGCGAGTTCGTCGGCAGTCCAGCCTCGCAGGCCGAGAAGGTCGAGTTTTTGAAGTCGCTGGATGTGCTCAGCGTTCCGACGGTCTATCGCGAGCCAAAAGGTCTCTCGATTCTCGAAGCGATGGCCAACGGCGTTCCGGTCGTGCAACCAGCTCACGGAACGTTCCCCGAACTGCTGAAAGCCACGCAAGGGGGACTGCTGTTCGAGCCGGGCAATCTCGACGACTTGGTCGCGAAATGGGAATCGCTGCTGCGGAATCCTAACGAGCGACTGCGACTTGCCATTGCTGGCCAAATGCAGGTGCGCGAGTCGTACTCGTCACAAACGATGGCCGAACAAACCTTGCGACTGTTTGATTCACTGACTCGACGACCGGAGACTGCGCGTCCATGACTCCTCAACGCCTCACGGAGCTTGTCTCGACTTTTCCCTCGCGGCGGATCGCGGTGATCGGCGACTTCTTTCTCGACAAGTACCTCGAAGTCGATCACGCGCTGGATGAGCCGTCGTTTGAAACGGGACTGAACGCGAACCAGGTGGCGGCGATTCGGCGATTCGCGGGGGCGGCGGGGACGGTCGTCAATAATTTGGCGGCGCTGGGTTGTCGAACGCTGCACGCGATCGGAGCGGTCGGCGATGACGGTGAGGCGCTTGATCTGCGGCACTGTTTGCACAAGGCCGGATGTTCGACCGAAGGATTGGTGACGTGCGGCGAGATCATGACGCCGACATATCTCAAGCCGCGCGACATGCGCGATCCGAGTCTCGCTGGCGAACACGAGCGGTACGACACGAAGAACCGTTCGCCGATGCCGCGAGCGGTGCTCGATCAAGTACTGACGACGCTCGATCGGCTGCTGCCGGAGGTCGAGGCCGTGATCGTGCTCGATCAAGTCGTCGAGGACGACTGCGGCGTCATCACGGCGGCAATGCGAGCCGCTCTGTCCGAGCGTACTCGGCGGCATCCGAGCGTGCTGTTCTGGGCCGACAGCCGGAAACACATCCGCGCGTTCCGCAACATGCTCATCAAACCGAATCAGTTCGAGGCGGTCGGCCACGCCAATCCGTTGCCGGACGAACGGATTGACCTCGATCGTCTCAAAGCTGAGTTGCCTGCATTGCGAGCGACGACGCAAGCTCCGGTGGCGGTGACGCTCGGCGAGCGGGGCTTGATGGTCAGCGAACCGGTGCCGACGTTTGTTCCCGCCGTGCGCATCGACGGCCCGATCGATCCGACTGGTGCGGGGGACAGCGTCACGGCCGGCATGGTGTTGTCTCTGATCTCCGGCGCGACGATGCCGGAAGCGGCGTTGATCGGCAACCTCGTGGCGTCGATCACCGTGCAACAACTGGCGACGACAGGTGTCGCCCGGCCGGAGGAACTGCTCCCCCGGCTGGAGATGTGGCGATGTCAGCATTCGGTGTGAGTGTGCGATCGCCGGAGTTCGCGATATCTTGATCCAACGCGGTACTGACACACCGTACTCCAATAAAGAGACAATCATGCGGCAACTGATGATCGGCTTGGTGGTGATGTTGTTGGCAGCTTCGGCCGAGGCCGCAGTGCAGACGAAAACCGTGAGCTACAAGCACGGCGATTTGGAATGCAAAGGTTTCCTCGCGTGGGACGACGCGGTCGAAGGCAAGCGGCCCGGCGTGTTGGTCGTGCATGAGTGGTGGGGCTTGGATGAGTACGCTCGATCGCGAGCGGCTCAACTCGCCAAGCTGGGCTACGTCGCATTCGCGTGCGACATGTACGGCGATGGCAAGGTTGCCGAACATCCCGATGACGCTCGCAAGATGGCCAGTGTTGTCCGCATGAATGTCGAGACGTGGCGCAAGCGAGCCCAAGTCTCGTTGGACGTTTTGAAAGCTCAGCCGCAGTGCGACAGCGGCAAGTTGGCGGCGATCGGCTACTGCTTCGGCGGTTCGACCGCATTGCGACTGGCCTACACGGGGGCCGATCTCAAGGCGGTCGCGACGTTTCATGCGACGCTGCCGGCTCCGACGGCGGACGAAGCCAAGTCGCTGAAGGCTCGCGTGCTGATTTGCCACGGCGGAGCGGACACGTTCATTCCTGAAATGGCGATCAAGTTGTTTCGAGAGCCGCTCGACAAGGCCGGAACGAAGTACGAGTTCGTCGCCTACCCCGGAGTCGTCCACAGCTTCACCGTTCCCGGTGCTGATGCACGCAACCTCCCCGGCATGAAGTACGACAAGCAGGCCGACGAGGATTCTTGGAAACGAATGACGAAACTCTTCGCCGAGCAGTTTGGAAAGTAACCTCGATGACTCAACCGACCTCCGCTGGATTTCCGTCTGTTCGCCTGCGACGTCTGCGGTCCAATCCGCGGCTGCGCGATCTCGTTCGCGAGACCGAACTCAATCCGCGCGACTTCATCCTGCCGTTGTTCGTGCGGCATGGGCAGAATCAGCGAGTCCCGATTCGGTCGATGCCCGGCCACGATCAGATGACGGTCGATCATCTGCCGCGCGAGATTGACGAGATCGCGTCGCTCGGCATTCCCGCGGTGATCCTGTTCGGCATTCCGGAGCACAAAGACTCGGTCGGCAGCGACGCCTACGATCCCAACGGCGTCATTCAGCAAGCGGTGCGAGCGATCAAGGCAACTCGCTCGGATGTGCTCGTGATGACCGACGTTTGCTTTTGCGAGTTCACCGATCACGGCCACTGCGGCATCGTCAACGACAAGCACGGACACACCGATGTCGATAACGACGCGACGCTCGAAATCCTCGTCAAAGAGGCGGTCGCGCAGTGTCAGGCCGGTGCGGACTTGATTGCCCCCAGCGGCATGATGGACGGCATGATCGCCTCGCTTCGTTCGGGCTTGGACACTGCCGGCTTCGAGAACATCCCGATCATGAGCTACGCCGCGAAATACGCCTCGGCATTTTACGGCCCGTTCCGCGACGCGGCCGAGAGTGCTCCGCAGTTCGGCGACCGACGCAGCTATCAAATGGACCCGGCCAACGCGGCCGAGGCTCTGCGCGAAGTCGCGCTCGACGTCGCCGAGGGTGCCGACATCCTGATGGTCAAGCCGGCGCTGAGTTACCTCGACGTGATCCGCCGAGTGAAACAAGCTCACCCGGAGATTCCGCTGGCGGCGTACAACGTCAGCGGTGAGTACTCGATGGTCAAAGCAGCCGCTGCCAACGGTTGGATCGACGAGCAACGCATCGCTCTCGAAATCCTGACGTCCATCAAACGCGCCGGGGCAGACATGATCCTGACGTACTTCGCCAAAGACGCCGCGAAGTGGCTGGCATGATCTGACCACGACAAGCTTTAACTGTCCAAGTCGTTCATGCGGCCGTTGCTGTCGCCGAACGCATCCGCTTTCGCGTCCATGCGATCGAAACAAGACAGAAATAAATTGTTGAGCGGCGTTTCCTGATCAATCTTGATGAACCGCCCAGGTTTCACCGACCCGCCACCTCGGCCCGCGAGAATGATCGGCAGGTTGTGGTGCGAGTGCGCATTGCCATCGCCCAGTCCGCTGCCGAACAGCACGAGGCTGTGATCGAGCAACGTCCCCTCCCCTTCTTTGACCGACTTGAGTTGCTGCAGGAAGTACGCGAACTGCTCCATCTGAAACTTGTCGATCTTCTTGAGCTTCTCGACTTTGTCCGCCTCGTTGCGGTGATGCGACAATTCGTGATGCCCCTCGTTGACGCCGACGGACGGATAGGTCTTGTTGCTCCCCTCGTTCGCGGCCATGCAGGTGATGACGCGCGTGGTGTCGGTGCGGAACGCCAGCATCATCAGGTCGTACATCAACCGCAGATGCTCGCGGCCATCCTTGGAGATGCCCTTGGGAATCTCGTAATCCGGCCGCGAGTTCTTCGCCTGAACTTCGGCTTGCTCGATGCGAGTCTCGATCTCGCGGACGCTGGTGAAATACTCGTCGATCTTCTGCCGGTCGGTCTGGCCGAGCTTGTCCTTCAGTTTCGCGGCATCACCAGCGACGACATCGAGGACACTCTTGCGATACGCCGCACGCTTCGCGCGGACTTGCGGATCGTTCTCCTCGCCACCAAAGAGCCGCTCGAAGACGAGACGCGGGTTGATCTCCTTGGCCATCGGCGTTGATTCCGACTTCCAAGAAATCGTGTTCGAGTACGCGCAGCTGTACCCCGAATCGCAATTGCCCGACGAGCGACCCGGCTCGATGCCAACTTCCAGCGACGGCATCCGCGTGAGATGCCCAATCTTTGACGCGATCCACTGATCCGCCGACATTCCCACCTTGATGTTCGCTCCCGCCGTCTTCACCGGATGCGCTCCGGTCAGCAAACTGGCCGCTGACCGAGCATGATCTCCTGGGCCGTCCCCTTTGGCTCGGCCGTTGTCCTGAGCTAACCCGCTGATCACCAGCAGCTCACTCTTGAGCGGAGCCAGCGCTTCGAGCGACTCGACCAACTCAAAGCCTTCGCCCGGCGTCTTCGGAAACCAAGCCGACTGAATCACGCCGTTCGGCTGCGACACAAACGCCATTCGCGTCGGAATGCTCTTGCCAGCCGCCGCCGCTTTCTCCGCCGGCGCACCCAACGCATGAGTCGCCAACATCGAATCCAGCACCGGCAAAGCGACTGCCGCACCCAAGCCCCGCAACAACGCGCGACGTGACAACAGGCCGGAACCGGCGAACGTCCGCAAGGTTGACCGCTGAGCCGCAGTGATTTGGTAGATGCGTTGAGTCATGGCATTCTCCGATTCAGTTATTCCACCTTGCCGTCACCGCGTCGCATCTGGAACGGTTCGCTGAGCACGATTTGCGTGATCAGCGTCGAGAACCGATAGCCGTCGGTGGCATGGGTGTCGAGAAGCTTATCGACCGCACAGCGGTCATAGTATTCCAGTCCGCGGCCGATGGCATACGTCATGAGTTTTTCAGCGAGGCAGCGGCTGAATTGTTTGCTGCGGCCCTTCAGGATCGCGATCAGTTCAGTTGAGCCGTTGAATTTATCGCCGCTCGGCAGGATTCCAGAGGCATCCACGTCGTGCTGACCGTCACGATCGCGCCAGTGACCGATGGCGTCGAAGTGCTCGAAGCCGAAGCCCAGCTCATCCATCTGGCGATGACACGAATTGCAGATCGCGTTCTCGCGGTGCAGCTTCAATTGCTCTCGCAGCGTGGCATCGGGTTTCGCTTTTTGAGTCTCTTCGAGACTCGGCACGTTCGGCGGCGGCGGTGGCGGTGCGGTACCGAGGATGTTTTCCATGATCCACTTGCCGCGCTTCACGGGAGACGTGCGGCCGGGATTTGAGGTCACGGTGAGAATGCTCGCTTGTGTGAGCAATCCGGCTCGGCCGCGAACGCCGTCGAGCGACACCTTGCGGAACTCGTCGCCTTGAACGTCGGCGAGGCCGTAATGCTTGGCGAGTCGCTCATTGACGAACGTGAATTTTCCGTCGAGCAGTTCCAGCGTGCTGAGGTCTTCACGCAGGACGTACTCGAAGAACTTCGTGGTCTCGCGGAGCATGTCGTCGCGAAGCTGTGGCGAGTAATCGGGGAACTTCGTTGGGTCCGGGGTCAGTTCATCGAGACTGCGCAGGTTGAGCCATTGCAGTGCGAAGTTCTCGACGAGCGCTTCTGAGCGTTGATCCTTCAGCATCCGTTTGACTTGCTGCTGAATCACGTCCGGCTGGCGGAGTTCGTTCTTCTCGGCCAGCGTGAGCAGTTCGTCGTCGGGCATCGAACTCCACAAGAAGTACGACAACCGCGTCGCCAACTCGAACTGTGTGATCTCGTGCCGAGCCTTCGGATCGTT
>QWQF01000104.1 GCA_003669125.1 Planctomycetota bacterium | reverse complement strand
GAGCGTAATCGGCCAGCGCGTCACACAACTCTTGCACGCCGACGTCGGCCTTCGCTGACGTGAACATGATCGGAATCAGCGTGCCGTGTCCGATGGCCTTGCCGATGAGATGGATGATTTCATCCTCAGAGACATCCTCGCCGCCGAGGAAGCGTTCCATCAGCGACTCGTCCGCTTCGACGATCGCGTCCATCAACGCCTGGTGGTAGTCCTTGGGATTGAGTGGCAGTCCGGGCGGGACGTCGCCTTTGATTTGCAGCGCGCTGTGGACCGCAGTGAACTGCGCACCGGTTCCGTTCGGGACGTTGATCGGAACACACGAAGTGCCCCAGTGATCGCGGATGCTCGCCACCAGCTTGGGAATGTCGACGTTGTCACCATCAACACGGTTGACCACGATCATTCTCGCGAGATGCTCGTCGGTCGCCAGTTGAAAACAGCGGCGGGCATTCACTTCCAGTCCCGCGTTGGCATTCAGAACGACGACGGCGGTTTCGACGGCTCGCAACGCGCCGCAGACTTGGCCGATGAAGTCGGGGTAGCCGGGGCAGTCGATCAGGTTGACGCGATGGTCGGCGTGCTCGTAGCGGCAGACGTGCGAAAACAGCGACTGCTTCTTTTCCTTCTCGTCATCGTCGGTGTCGAGCAGGCTTGTGCCGTCATCGACTGATCCGGCTCGCGTGCCGACTCCCGACTTGAACAGCAGCAAGTCCGCCAGCGTGGTCTTTCCCGAATGCCCGTGCCCGACGAAAGCGACGTTCCGGATCTCATCGACCTTGTGCTTCGACATTCTCGGCTCCCTCAGTGATGTGCATCACGGAGCCGACCGAGCGAGGGCGAAATCAGGCGATCAAAGACTGCCACGTTCGCGAAAGAGAGGCATCGCACGACCGGCCAGCCAAACCTCCGCCTCCGATGGGCGGAACGAGGTGACATGGTATCCAGCCGGACGAGAGTGGCAACGAAGGAAGCGGGAAGGGGGAATTCGGACTTTTTCCAAAAGCGGTCAGTCGTCGATCGACGCTTCCGAGTCGTCGTCGTCCTCATCTCCCACGAAGGCGAATGCCAACTCCGCTTCGGAGTCGTCATTCGCTTGTGAGAAAGGGCTGACTTCCATTTCATCATCGTCCTCGATTCCAATCGGAGCCGTCGTCGCCCACGATGGAGTCGATCCCGCGAGGTACGGCTGTTTCGGATCGGCGAGCATCAGGAAGCACCCTTTGGCGACCGGCTGCATGAACTGCTGGAACCACAGCATCCGCTGGACATGCGGCTGCGGATTGAAGAGCTGCACGCGAATGCCTTTTTCCCGCCAGTCGTACAGCAGGCCGAAGAAGCCGCTGGGGATGTACTTCACAAATTCCATGTTGACGCCGATAGAGTGGTGCCGTTGCCGGTCGGTCAGCAACGTCAACGTTTCGCGGAGCAGGGCGAGGTCGGCACCGTCCCAAATCTCCATCGTGCCGAGGTCGATGACCTTGGCTCCGTTCCACTCGTGAAAGTGCAGTCGATTACGCTTGGCCATGGGAGTGCTCTCTTGGGGTTCGTCGCGGGAGGGCCAGTCGAAACATAGTTCGCAAATGCGCGACGGAGACAATCGCAATGCTTGGGCCAGTCGCGAAAACTTTTCTGAGTCGAGCGCAAATCCAACCATTTGCTCGAGAAACAGCCACAGAGAGAATCTTGCGAACTTCGGCAATTCGTCGGCTGTGTTGTTTTGAGACACCGCACAATCGGACGGATGTTGCGTTCTGGGGACGTCGTTGTAGTCGGAACGCCACGCGATTCAGGGTCCATCAGCCCGCTTGAATTCGACTCGACCGAGCATCATGCTCTCACCCGCCTTGTCCGGCTCACCCCGTTTCGACCGCCCTCACCTTGAAAGGGAACCATGTCCGACGAACGGAGTCCGTCCGCTGCCTCTGCGAAAACGTGGTTTGGTCATCCGCTGGGTTTGTTCGTGCTGTTCGGCGTGGAGATGTGGGAGCGATTCAGCTTCTACGGAATGCGAGCCATCCTGGGCCTGTATTTGAAGTGCGCCGTGGACGGCATGGCAAATCCTCCGCCAGGAGCTGTCGAGGCTTTTAATCCAGGTCGCGGATGGCCGAAGGAAGAAGCCTCGAACCTCATGGGCTGGTACGGCGGCATGGCGTACTTGCTGCCGATCCTGGGAGGCTTGATTGCCGACAAGCTCATCGGCACGCATCGCTCGATGGTGGTCGGTGGATTGCTCATCGCGCTGGGACACATCGTGCTCGCGATCTCCGGCATGGGTGAGATGGCGATCAATCCTGCGGGGCTGGACTTGTTCATCTTCGGACTCGCGTTGATCGTCGTCGGCACCGGGCACTTCAAACCCAGCGTGTCGGTGATGGTCAGTCAGCTTTATCCCGATGGCGACCCGCGACGCGAAGGGGCATTCGGCATCTTTTACATGGGGATCAACGTCGGTGCCTTTTTGGGAACGACCGCCTGTGCGTACCTGGGCGAGCAAGTCGGCTGGCACTACGGCTTCGGCGCGGCCGCGGCCGGCATGTTGGCGGGCTTGGCGATGTACCTGACCGTGCGTCCGAAGTATCTCGAAGGGATCGGCTTGCCGCGCGACGGCAAAGGGGCGTCCGCTCCGGTCTTCTTGCTGACGGGGATTGGCATCGCGGCGGTGGTCGCGGTGTTCTTCCACCTCGGATTGCTGAAGCGAATTGACCAAACGCTGAGCCAACCGTGGCTCGTGTGGGTGTTGCTGCTTGGCGGCATCGCCTGGGCGGTGTACTTCACAGCGACGCAAGAGGCCAATGATCGCGGCCCGGTCGCCGCGATCTTCATCTACATGGTCTTCAACACGTTCTTCTGGCTGGCGTTCGAGCAGGCCGCGACCAGCATCAACTTTTTCACGGATGAGAAAACCGATCGAATGCTCGGCACGTTCTTGGTGCCAACCGGTTGGTTTCAGGACATCAATCCTTTTGGAATCGTGCTACTCGCTCCGATTTTCGGAGCGTTGTGGACGATGCTCGAACGACAGCGCCGCAATCCCAGCCAGCCGGTCAAAATCGGGCTGGGCCTGATTTGGTTGGGATTGGGCTACATCTTCACGGTGTGGGCCGGACTGCAAGCCAAAGACGGAGCCAAAGCCGCCATGTGGTTGATCACCGCGACCTACATGCTGCACACCATCGGCGAGATTTTCTTGTCGCCGACGGGACTGGCCTTCGTCACCAAGACCGCTCCCAAAAGGCACGTCACACTGCTGATGGGCATTTGGTTCCTCAGCAGCTTCATGGCCTATGTGATCGGCGGAAAACTCGCGGGCATGACAGATCGCATCGAAAAGGGAGAGATCAAACTCCCCTGGAGTTTTGGCGGCCAAGCCGACTTCTTTTTCCTGTTCGTGGCCACGTCGTTCGGAGCCGGCGCGTTGATCCTGATCTTGTCACCGTGGCTGAAGAAACTGACTGCCGGGCGAGAGTGACGGACGTAGGACGGCACTCTTGCCCGTCTCCGGTATCGGCACCCGCAAGCGGACGGGCAAGAGTGCCCATCCTACAAATCACACTTCGACGATCGCCTTGATGACGCCGGTTTCGAGCTTCGTGTACGACGGGAAGACTTCGATCAGTCCCTCAAACGGCGTGCGGTGCGTGATCCACGGACGGGTGTCGATGCGGCCGGTTTCAATCAGGTTGATGATCCGGCCGAAGTCTTTCGGCAGCGAATTGCGCGACGCGAAGATCGTCATCTCGCGGCGGTGGAACAGCGGATCGGGGAAGCTGATCTCGTCGGTGACGATGCCCACGAAGACGATGCGGCCAGTGTGGCCGACGTAGTTGAAGGCGTTGCACATCGACTTCGGGCTGCCGGTCGCATCGAAGACGTGAGCGGCCAGCGAGCCGTTCGTGATCTCTTGCAGAGCTTTCATTTCGCTGCCGTCGCCGGTGAAGCGGATCGTGTGCGCGACGCCCATTGTCTTCTGGCAGAAGTCGAGACGGCCTTGGTTCATGTCGAGCACCGTGATCGTCGCGCCGGTCAGCTTGGCGAATTCGATGACTGACAAACCGATCGGGCCGGCTCCGATGACGAGCACATGCTCGCCGGGTTGCGGGTTCGCTCGATCGACCGCGTGACAGCCGATGCCCAGCGTCTCGACCAGTGCGAGTTGTTCCAGCGTCAGCTTGCTCGACGGATGCAGCTTGCGAGCCGGCAGCACAAACTGCGGACGCAGCCCACCATCGATGTGAACACCGAGCACCTGCAGCTTTTCGCAACAATTGCTGTTGCCGCGCCGGCAGGCGTAGCACTCACCACAATTCATGTACGGCTCGACCGAACAACGGTCGCCGGCTTTCACGTTGGTCACGCCGGAACCGACATCGACGACTTCGATGCCCAACTCGTGCCCCGGAATGCGCGGGTAACTGTAGAACGGCATCTTGCCGAGATACCCGCTGATGTCGGTCCCGCAGATGCCGACACGATGCACTCGAATCAGCGCCTCGCCGGGACCGGGCCGGTTCGGTTCGGGAATCTCGATGTGACGAAACTGTCCGGGCTTTTCGAGCTGAATAGCTTTCATGGTTGGTCGATCCGTGGTTGACGAGCTTCAGGATTAGCACGACGCGCGAGCGAGTGGTCACCTCGCTGAGTACGGACCACTCGCTCGCGCTTCGTGCTGGTGGTTATTGGCGGCGCATGAACGACGGCATTAGGTGGCAGCCCTTGTCGAAACACAAGCGCGACGCGGCCGCGACGGCTTCGTCGTAGGTCGGTATCCCGGCGGGAGCGATGCCTGCGCCGCACATGGCGAATGGCACGAAGCCGTGGCTGTGAGTTTTCGTGCGGAGAAACGTCGGATGATCCGGGCAGATCAGAATTCGGTAGTCCCCCTGTGAGTGCAGAAAGTCGTGAACCGGCGCGACAATGTCGGCGTCGATCCGTTCCAACGCTTTGACTTTTTCATCGGCGTGGCCTTCGTGCGAGGCTTCGTCGGTCGCTTCGACATGGACGACGATGAAATCGATGTCGGGACGCTTGAGAGCTTCGACGGCGTAGCGACCCTTCGCGGCGTAGTCGGTGTCGAGATAGCCGGTCGCACCCGGCACTTCGATGACTTGCCAACCGAGCAATCGGCCGATGCCGCGTAGCAGATCGACCGCTGTGATGACCGCGCCGCGCACGCCGAAGCGTTCAGCGAATGGCTTGAGCGTGGGGGCTTTGCCTTGTCCCCACAGCCACGTTTGCGTTGCCGCGTTTTCGCCGCGAGTCCGATTCGAATCGACGCTCGCCAGCACGTCGAGACTGCGAGTCATCAGGTCGCGGAGCAATTCCGATCCAATGCCGCTCGGCAAGTGCGGGTCAACGATTTGGTCGATGATGTCGTGCGGCGGTGTCGTGTTCGTGTCGGCGGAGAACGGCGAGGTCTCACCGCGACCGCGATAAATCAGCAGGTTGCGGTAGCTGACACCGGCAAAGTACTTCCAATGCGCATCGCCGCAGGCGGAGTGCTGCAGGGCTTCGATGAGTTGCTGGCCAACGTCGTTGGGAATCTGACCGGCGGTGGAGCTTTTCATCCGATTGTCGGCAACCGTGACGAAGTTGCAGCGGATCGCCCAGTCGTCCGATCCAAGCGAAATGCCTTGCGCGGCGGCTTCGAGTGGCGCTCGGCCGGTGTGGTAAAGCAATGGGTCATAGCCGAAGAGGCTCATCGTCCCGACGTCGCTGCCGGATGGCAGCGAATCGGGCACGTTGTTGGCTCGACCGACGACGCCGCGCCGCGCGATCTCGTCCATGTTTGGAATGCGAGCGGCTTGCAGCGGCGTCTTGCCACCAAGCGACGGCTGCGGTTCATCGGCGACACCGTCCGGAATAATCAGAGCAAACTTCATAGCGGGTCTTGGTCTTCAAGGAGTGCCACCGCGTCCTGCGGTTAGGCGAACGGCTCGACATTAACACGGCGGACGGTTTTCGTCAGCCGCACTTCGTTGCCGGATTCGTTGAACGCCACGCCGTCCATGAAGGTGTACATCAACAGCAAACCGCGACCCGTCGCACGATGCAGATTTTCTGGATCGGTGGGATCGGGCAGATCCATCGGATTGAAGCCCGGCCCTTGATCACGGATCTTGAACTCGGCTCCCGACGGTGAGAACGAGGCTTCTACGAAAATGCGCCGCTCACAGTACGGCGGCTCTTTCGCACGAACGCGAGCCATTTCGTGGTACGTCGGTTTGTCATCCTCGCGCAGTGCGGATGACAATTCGAGATTGCCGTGAAACATTGAGTTGAGCAGTGCCTCCTCCAAAGCGACTCTGATCCGCAGACGCTCGGATTCGTCGAACAAGCCCATCGCACGCATGGTCTGCTGTAGATGGATCACGGAGGCAGCCAATAACGGCAATTCGTTTTCGAGCACAAACTTGAACTCAGCCTGCTGGGTGTGGTGAATCAGAAGTCGCGAAACATTCCGCTCATCGTCGGCGGCTCGCAGAACCATTCGCACGGTTTCGAGCAGGTCTTGAGCCAAACGTCGCTTCGTCACATAACTGGCCGCGCCGCATTTCAGGGCTTGCACGGCGGTCTCTTCGGTTCCCACGGCAGTCATGATGATCACCGGGATCAGCGGGAAGTCGCGCTTCAT
>QWQF01000046.1 GCA_003669125.1 Planctomycetota bacterium | reverse complement strand
TGATCTATGTGCCGGTGTCGCTGATTCATCTCGTGCAGAAGTACGTCGGCGGGCAACGCTCGTCGCCGGAGCTATCGACCATCGGCGGGACTTCCTGGGCGAAGCGCAAGCAAAAGGTGGCGAATGCGGTCGCGGACCTCGCGACGGACATGATCCTGTTGCAAGCGGCACGCGAGACGAAGCCGGGGTTCGCGTATCCGGCGGACTCGCACATGGTGCAGGAATTCGATGCGGCGTTCCCGTACGACGAGACGCCGGATCAGCTCAGCGCGATCGAGGACTGCAAGGCGGATCTCGAACGAACGCGGCCGATGGATCGGCTGATCTGCGGAGACGTCGGCTACGGCAAGACCGAAGTCGCGCTGCGAGCCGCGTTCAAAGTCATCGACGCCGGCAAGCAGGTCGCGGTGCTCGTCCCGACGACGGTGCTCGCCGAACAGCATTACCGGACATTCACGGAACGCATGGCCGAGTTCCCGATCACGGTCGAAGGGATCTCGCGGTTCAAGACGAAGGGGGAGCAAAAGAAGATCATCGAAGGCGCGGCGAACGGAACGATCGACTTGCTGGTCGGGACGCATCGGCTCGTGTCACCGGACGTGCGGTTCAAAGATCTTGGCCTGCTGGTGATCGACGAGGAGCAACGCTTTGGGGTCGAGCACAAAGAAGTTTTGAAACACCTGCGGCTGGAGGTGGATGTGTTGACGCTCAGCGCGACGCCGATCCCGCGCACGTTGCACATGTCGCTGCTGGGGATTCGGGACATCAGCAACCTGACGACCGCGCCGGTCGATCGCATGGCGGTGACGACTCGTGTGTGCCGGTTCGATGGCGATCTGATTCGGCAGGCGATCGTGCGGGAGCTGAATCGCAACGGGCAGGTCTTCTTCGTCCACAATCGGGTCTACAACATCCAGTCGATGGCCGACCGGATTCAAAAGATCGTGCCGGAGGCACGCATCGGCATCGGTCACGGGCAGATGGCCGGGCACGAGTTGGAAGAGGTGATGGTCCAGTTCGTGAACCGCGAGCTCGACATTTTCGTCTGCACGACGATCATCGAAAGCGGCATCGACATCCCGAACGCCAACACGATCTTCATCAACGACGCTCAGAACTACGGACTTGCCGACTTGCATCAGCTTCGTGGACGAGTCGGCCGGTACAAGCACAAAGCGTACTGCTATCTGTTGCTCGAAGAGGGCAAGTCGCTGACGCCGCTGGCGACGAAGCGGTTGAAGGCGATTGAGGAATTCAGCGAACTCGGAGCCGGCTTCAAGATCGCGATGCGCGACCTGGAAATCCGCGGAGCCGGCAACATCCTCGGCTCCGAGCAAAGTGGTCACATGGAGGCGGTCGGCTACGAGCTGTACTGCCAGCTCTTGGAGAACGCGGTTCGAGCGGCCAAGAAGCAGCCGCTCAAAGAGCACATTCATGTCCAAGTCGATTTGCCAATCACAGCGTACCTGCCTCACGATTACGTCCCGGCCGGTCGGCCAAAGATTGAGGCGTACCGCAAACTTTCGGCGGTCGGCTCGTTTGAGGAATTGGCCGATTGGCAAAACGAACTCCGCGATCGCTTCGGTCCGCTCCCTCCGCTGGCAGAGAAAATGGTCGAACTGCGCGAACTGCAACTCATCGCGGCGCGGTGGGGGATCGACCGAATCACGCGTGAGGACGATTGGCTGGTCTTCGGCTGCCGAGACGCATCGCGGTTGCGACCGTTAGTTGGCCTGCACAAGGGCCGCTTCCGCATCGTTGACGCCAAGTCCGCCTATTGGCCACTGGAAGAGGGGAGCGATACCTCGTTTGAGGCTCTATTACCGGTGTTCAAAGCGGTGTTGCAGCCGATTTGAAATTGGCGGATATTCCCGCCCCCTCAGGATTTGAGATTTCAGATTCGAGATTTCAGATTTCAAATCTCCCGCAAGGATGCGGCTCATGCGACTTTCGCGAATTCTGTTGACGGTCTTGCTGGCGTTGGCCGGTTGCAAAGGCAACGGTGGTCTCGGTCCGAAGGTCGAAAACCCCGTTGTTGGTCCGCCGCCACCTCGACGAATCGGATCGCCGAACTCCGAGCAGACGGAGCAGTATGCGAAGAACGAGGGGAGTGCCAAGAAGACCTCCAATGGCAACGGCGTCGTGTTGACCGGAATGGTCGAGTCCGATGCGGAGTTGCCCAAGGAACTCGAAGGCAACCGCGTTGTTGCGACCGTGAATGGAGCACCGATCTTCGCGGCGGAAATCCTCGAACGCTACGCCGAGCAGCTCGCGAAGATGTACGAGCAAGTCCCGCCGGAACAATATCGCAAGCAGACCGACCAACTCATCGAGCGCGACCTGCGCGCGCACGTCGAGCGCAAGCTGCTCTCTGAGGCGACTCGGAAGGCACTCAAGAAGGATCAGCAGAAGCAGCTCGATGGCTTCGTGAAGAAGCAGTTGCAAGAACAGCTCGATGAGATGAAAAAGAGCATGGGCGTCACCAGCACGGCGGAGTTGGATCGTGAACTGCAAAAGCGAGGCACATCGCTGTCCATGATCGAGTACCAGTTCCGCAACCGGACACTGGCTCAGCAGTACCTCGCGGGCAAAGCGAAGAGCAACCAGAAGCTCAGCCGGCAGGACTTGTTCGCGTACTACCAACAGCACCTGAAGGAGTACGAAGTCAAACACCGTGTGAAATGGCAGCAAATTCTGATCTCGCGAGCCAACGAAGTGCAGGCCCGTGCGAAGCTGCGAATCATGTCGGATGGGCTTCAACAAAAACCGTCACGCGACTTCGGCGAGATGGCCGTCGAGATCTCAGATGGCCCCACCGCCGAGAATAAAGGGATCTACGATTGGACGAATGCCGGCAGCCTCGCTGACGAAAAGCTCGAAGCGCTGCTCTTCAAGCTGCCCGTCGGTGAGCCGAGCGACTTGATCGAGTCAACACGCAACTACCAAATGGTCCGAGTGCTCGAACGACAAGAGGCCGGACACATTCCGTTCGATGAGGTGCAGGACAAGATTCGCAACAAGCTGCAGGACACGGATCAGCAAGAAGAGATCGGCAAGCTCATCGACGAACTGTGGGCCAACGCAACGATCGACACGCAGTACGACATTCAGGGCTACGAGCGGCCAGGTTCGTAGCGTGTCGCTCAGGCGGCAGCGCTCATCGTTGCGTCAGTACGCACTTCACGGCCAACGCGAGTCGCAAATCGTCCTCGGGCAACACGCTCCGCAAATCGAGCAGCACGTCATCCTGTTGAATTCGCCCGCACACGCGGATCGATCCCAGTCGCAGTCCTCGCGAGAGTTCATCCGCTGATATCGACGGTGACCGCAACCGCAATACGACCGTCGGCAGTTCGACTCCTGGCAGTGAACCCCCTCCCACTGCCGCCGTTTCGTTGGCAATTTCCACACGACAGTTTGGCAACTCGCCGATTTCGACCGCAACCTGACGAGCACGCTGCCGCAACGACTCGATGGACACTGACAACATCGCCAGCGTCGGGATCTCGGCGGCGGCGGCTCCTCGCAGATAGGCGTCGAGCGTGGCTTGCAGCGCCGCCAGCGTCAGCTTGCCGATTCGAACGGCCCGTGCGAGTGGGTGTTGTCGGATTCGCTCCACGAACTCGTGCTTGCCGAGAATGATTCCACATTGCGGTCCACCCAGCAGTTTGTCGCCGCTGCCGAGCACGACATCCGCTCCGGCGGCGAGGCTTTGCTGAAACGTTGGCTCGGCGGGGAGTCCGAACTGTGTGACGTCGATCAAGGCTCCGCTGCCGATGTCGTCGATTGCGATCACGCCGTGTTTTCGGGCGAGCGGTACGAGGTCATCGATGGCCGGTGTCTCGCTGAAACCGATCACGCGAAAGTTCGACGGATGCACGTGCATGACCGCCGCTGTGTTGGCGGTGAGCGCCTTCTGGTAGTCGCTGACATGCGTGCGGTTCGTTGTGCCGATTTCCCGCAGCACCGCACCGCTGAGCGTGAAGATCTCCGGCAGTCGAAACGAACCGCCAATCTCAATCAGTTGCCCGCGAGAGATGACTACTTCGCGTCCCGCACAAAGCGCTTGCAGCGTCAGTAGTGTTGCCGCTGCGTTGTTGTTGACGATCAGCACATCCTCGCAGCCTGTCAGCGAGCGGAATGTCGCCTCCAACTGGTGCCCACGATAACGCCGCCCAGCCGTTTCGAGATCGACCTCGACGTTGCAGTGTCCGCCCAAGTCGCCTAAGGCTTGCCGCGCGGCGACCGACAGTGGTGCACGACCCAATCCGGTGTGCAACACAACGCCGGTCGCGTTGATGACTCGGCTGAGTTGTTGCTGGTCCGCGATCCGAGCATGCTGTTGCACTTGCACCGCCAACAACTCCGTCCACCCAGTCCGGTCCAACAAGGCCGATGAACGTTCTTTGTTGTTCGGCGAATCGTTCGATTCGGCGAGTTGTTGCCGTGCCCGTGCGAGAAGCTCACGCACCCAACCAAGCACAACCTCGCGGCCATGTTCGGTAACGAACGGCTTAACGGCCGCATGGCTCAACACGTCTTGAACCGGCGGCAGGTGAGACAAGTTTTCGGACGACATTCAATACCTCTCGGGCAGTCGAAAAAAGCTCGCTCATTGTCCGAGGATTCGACACGCTCGCCAGTGAGCAAGCCGGGATTGGTGTCCGCGTTGAGGCTCGTACGGTCACGCAAATTTTTCCGATTGGGAGGATTTTTTGTTTGCGGTTGACTGGAGAGGCTGGTATTGTCTCTGCCTTGTTGGGTGGAAAAATTGCCCAATTGATCTTTGAAAATTGGTTGTATGTGGGTTTTATGCCCAATAGTATCACTGGTATGGCTAGGGACTCCTTCATCACTGGCGAAGCAAGACGAACGATCGACGATCGCTTCCGAATCACGCTGCCCGCCGAGATGTCGGAACTGGTGGCGGATTCCGACGGCAACTGCATCCTGGCCAAGGAACGAGCCGGTTGCCTGAGCCTCTGGAAAGCATCTGACTGGCAGAAACGGATCGACGACGGCGTCTCGATCCTCAAGCTGCGGATTCAGGCCGGCAAGATGGAATCGCGGTGGAGCGAAGTGCAGCGGCTCGGCCGATTGCTTTCGACCCGATCGAAGACCGTGACGCTGGCGAATCGCTCGCGGTTGCTGATTCCGGAAGGCTTTCGCGAGTTCCTCGACGTGCCGGTGAACCAAGACGTGATGATTGTTGGCGCGGCGATTTGTGTTGAGATCTGGAATCCGGCCGCCTGGTTGGAAACGCTGCGACAGGACATGCCGGAGTTTGGGCCGCTGTTCACGGACCTGTCGGCTTAGTGCTGAAAGTTTGCAGCACTGAAAGTTCGGAGCTCGTCTTCCGCTCGCGAGACGCGGTCAAGGAGGACAAGATTTTGTTTCGCGAGCGGAACACGCGCTCCGAGGATTTGAGAGACTGATCACGAAACCCACATGGGCAGCCACCTCGCATGCCCGGTCCGAGACTGAGACGTGAAGACTCACTCAGAGTTTTCAATCCCGCTCACCCCGATTGAACGCCTCCATGGCACCACGGAGGATTCATTAGGCAGGGATGCCGCAACTCACTCGACCGGGCATGTGCTTTTTCAGAGTTCCGATCAGACGAAGAAATCCGGCAGCAATTCGGCCGTCGGGCCGATGGCGTAGCTCGATAGGTCGCTGACTCCCGAATCGCGCAGGACGTCTTCGTCGAGAAAGAAGTGGCCCGTGCATTCGCGACTCGGGCGAGTGAGGATCGCGTAGGCCGCATCGGCGACGATCTCTGGCTTGCGACAACGGCGGACGGAATCGTCGCCACCCAACAGGTTGCGGACGGCGGCCGTTGCGATCGCCGTTCGCGGCCACAGAGCGTTGACCGCGATGCCAGCCGAGCGAAACTCCTCAGCCATGCCAAGCACACACAAGCTCATGCCGAACTTCGACAGGCTGTAGGCCAAGTGCGGCGCGAACCACCGAGCTTCGAGATTCAGCGGCGGTGCGAGATTCAGAATGTGCGGATTCGCCGCCCTCGAAAGATGCGGCAGACACGCCTGTGACGCGAGAAACGTGCCGCGCACGTTGATGGCGTGAATCAGATCAAATCGTTTCGCGGGTGTGTCGAGCGTTCCCGCCAGAAACAGCGCACTGGCGTTGTTGATCAGGATGTCGATACCGCCAAACGTCTCAACGGTTCGCTGGACTGCCGAGTGGATTTGGTCCTCGAATCGCACGTCGCAGAGACAGGCCAGCCCATGTCCGCCCGCCGCGTTGATCTGTTCGACGGCTGTGTGAATCGTGCCGGGCAAACGAGGGTCTGGCTCGGTCGTCTTCGCGGCGACGGCAATGTTCGCGCCATCGCGAGCGACTCGGAGTGCGATCGCCAAGCCAATGCCACGACTGGCTCCCGTGATGAACAACGTCTTGCCGGCCAAACTGGGCATCGACGTGCTCTTTCCTCGCAACAGCGAATCCAAGCGGACAGCCGACTATTCGTCAGTCTTCATTGCTTGTTTCTTGTTGTCGAGCTGGTACAGCGGCAAGTAACGGTAGTAGACCTCAAGAGTCAGTGCGTGAATGCTGGTCGACATGATTGGGCCTGCGGAGTGTCCAGTCGGAGCCCAGCTTCCGGCGGCACAACCCTCTTTGATCTGGGT
>QWQF01000277.1 GCA_003669125.1 Planctomycetota bacterium | reverse complement strand
GTCTGTGGAAATCTTGATCGAACTCAAGGTGGTCCGTCGGTCAATCTCAACGATGGCAACAACCGGCGTCGCACGCTGTACGCCGCCGTCAGCCGGCATGACCTGAACAGCACGTTGCGATTGTTCGATTTTCCCGATCCGAACCTGACCAGCGAGAAACGCGTCGTCACGACCGTGCCGATGCAGCAGTTGTTCGTGCTCAACAGCGACTTCATGGTGCGTCAGGCGAAATCGCTGGTCGAACGACTCAATGCCGAAAAGCTGACGGAAGAAGGCTCGCGAATCGAACTGGCCTATCAAACGCTGTTTCAGCGATCTCCCGCTGAGAGCGAGAAAGTTTTGGGGCTCAGCTTCCTCGCTGCCCCGCTGCCTGACGGAATCGCCGCCGACAAAGTGAAACTGACCGCATGGGAGCAGTACGCTCAAGCCTTGTTGGGGACGAATGAGTTTGTGTTCGTGGATTGAACCTGGAGCACTGCGATGATTGATCGAGATCTGGTGCCTCGCCGGCAGATGTTGGCTCAGATGGGCAGCGGCTTTGGGCTGCTCGGTTTGGCGGGCGTGATGTCCGATGGCGGACTCGTCAACAATGCCATTGCGGCGGGGGCGAACGCAGTCAGTCCGCTGGCTCCGAAGGCTCCGCATTTCGCACCGCGAGCGAAGCACGTGATCTTCCTGTTCATGAACGGCGGTCCGTCGCACGTCGATACGTTCGATGAAAAACCGGCGCTCACGCAGTACGCCGGTCAGCAGCCGGAAGAGTTGATCAAGAATTACCAGCGGTCGGTCGGCAAGTTGTTTCCGTCGCCGTTCAAGTTTCAGAAGCATGGCGAGTGCGGCACCAACGTCAGCGAGCTGTATCCGCATGTCGCCGGAGTCATTGACGACATCTGCGTGATCAAGTCGATGCACACGAACATCCCAAACCATGAGCCGGGCCTGCTGATCATGAATTCGGGGAATTCGCAGCCGACGCGGCCGAGCTTGGGATCGTGGCTCTCGTATGGCTTGGGGACCGAGAATCAGAATCTGCCTGGCTACGTCGTGCTCTGCCCGGGCAAGCCGGTCGTCGGGCCGCAGTTGTGGAGCAACAGTTTTCTTCCCGGAATCTTTCAGGGCTGTCACATCAACAACAGCAAGCTCGATCCGCAGAGCGTGATTCAGCATGCTCACAATTCGTACTTGCCTCCCGCCGTTCAGCGTCGGCAATTGGATCTGCTGCAAATTTTGAATCGCGAACACTTCGAGACGCGCGCGGCGGACAATCAATTGGAAGCCCGCATCGAATCGCTGGAGATGGCGTTTCGCCTGCAATTCGCCGCTCAAGAGGTCTTCGATCTGAACCGCGAATCGCAGCCGACTCGTGAGCTGTACGGTTCCGGTCAATTCGCCGACGGCTGCCTCGTCGCGCGACGGTTGGTCGAACGCGGCGTCCGCATGGTGCAGATCTACTACGGCGGCGGTCAGCCGTGGGACGATCACGGCGACATCCACAATCACGTCAACCACGCCAAGCAAAGCGATCAGGCGATCGCCGCGTTGGTCAAAGACCTGAAGAGTCGCGGCCTGTTCGAGGAAACGCTGATCGTCTGGGGCGGCGAGTTCGGCCGTACTCCGTGGTCACAAGGGGCGAAGGGTCGCGATCATCACAGCCGAGGCTTCACGATGTGGCTCGCGGGAGGCGGCGTGAAGGGTGGGCTCGCCTACGGCAACACCGACCAGTTCGGCAACATGGCCGCCGAGAATCCCGTCCACGTTCACGATCTCCACGCCACGATCCTGCACCTGATGGGCCTGGACCACGAGCGACTGACCTACCGCTACAGCGGTCGAGACTTCCGCCTGACCGACGTGCATGGTCAGGTCGTGCATGAGATTCTCGCGTGAGCCGATCGCTCGGTGAGTTTTTCGGTCACACGGGCAACGTCTTCTACTTCGAGGTCTCGCCAATTGAGAAGTCACTGGCCGATACCGGCGTGGATGTTGTGATTCGCATTTGGGAAATGGTCAGTTCCGGAAGAACGATCAATCTCGAACTTCCCGTCCACCAACATCAAGGAAGCTCCCCAACATGAACATCAAGAGCTTGGTCATCACGATCGTCGTCGCCTTCGTCACCGTCTGGGCAACGGACTTTCTGATTCATGCCGTCTGGTTGTCAGCCACCTACGGAGCCACGAAGGAACTCTGGCGGCCAGAGGCCGAGATGCTGGAGAAAATGCCGTGGATGCTCCTGGGACAGTTTCTCGTGGCGACGGCTTTTACCACGATCTTTGCCGCGTGCGTCGCCGAGAAACGCTGCATCCGTTGCACGCTCAAGTATTCGGCCGCCATCGGAGTTCTCGGCGGCGGCGGGCAGATCATCATGTATGCCGTGCAGCCGTTTCCTGGCTCGCTGGTGGCGAAGTGGTGCCTCGGATACTTCGTGCAATCGCTGTTGCTCGGCGTCATCGTTCACAAAGTTTACAAGCCGAACGCGACACCGCCCGCGTATGGTGTCACGTTGACAGACTCCACTCGCCAGTCCTGACAGGGACCGACATGAAACTTACCAAACTCGTTTTGATCATCGCCGCGAGCTTGTTCCTGGTCGCATCGTCCAGCACCGCAGCTCAACCCAATGTCTTGTTCATCGCGATTGACGATCTCAATCACTGGGTTGGTCATCTCGGACGTAATCCGCAGACGAAGACGCCGAACATCGACCGGCTCGCGAAAATGGGCGTCACGTTCACCAAGGCGTACTGCACCGCGCCGGCCTGCAATCCCTCGCGTGCGTCGCTCATGTCCGGTCAGCGGCCGAGCACCACGGGTTGCTACACCAACGCTCAGAACTGGCGGCTCGGCATCAGTGAGGACAAGCTGCTCAACTCACACTTGGCCCGCGGCGGTTATCGCGTCTTCGGCGCGGGGAAGATTTATCACGGGGCCGGTGACCGGGGCGGAAATTGGGACGACTATTTTTCCGGAAAAGGCGGCGTTCACACGCTGCACTCGTCCGCGAAAGACGACGGCGTGGGGGGCATCAAGTTCGCCCCGCTCGCCAATACCGACGAGGAGATGCCCGATTACGGCGTCGTCAGCTATTGCATCGAGAAGATGAACGAGAAGAGCGACAAGCCGTTCTTCATCGCCGCCGGACTGGTGAAGCCGCACATGCCGTTCAGCGTGCCGAAGAAGTGGTTCGATCTGTTCCCGCTCGAAACGATTCAGCTTCCGCCGCACCGTGAGGACGACCTCGACGATATCCCGCCTGCGGGCCGCAAGATGGCGGGGGCCGCCGGTGACCACGCGCAGATCGTCAAGTCGGGCCGCTGGAAGGAGGCCGTGCGGGCGTATCTCGCGACGATTGCGTTTTGCGACTCGCAAATCGGACGCTTGCTGGATGCGTTGGAGAAATCACCGCAGCGCGACAACACGATCGTTGTGCTGTGGAGCGATCACGGCTGGAGTCTCGGTGAGAAATCGCACTGGCGGAAGTTCGCACTTTGGGAGGAATCAACTCGAACTGTGTTCGTGTGGAAAGTTCCCGGTGTGACTCAACCCGGCAGCACCTGCGGACGACCGGTGGATTACAGCAGCGTCTATCCGACGATCTGCACGCTCACCGGACTGCCATTACCCACGCATCTCGATGGTCGCGACATCTCGCCGTTGTTGAAGAATCCGCAGGCGGCGTGGGTGCACCCGGCAATCACCACGCATGGTCGTGAGAATCACACGGTCCGCACCGAGAGTTGGCGCTACATCCGATACGCGAACGGCGATGAGGAACTCTACGATGAGACTGCCGACCCGCTTGAATACACCAATCTCGCGTTAAAACCCGAACACGCCGCGCGGAAATCCGAACTGGCGAAGCTGCTCCCGAAATCGAATGCGCCCAACCTGCCGACCAGCGGTCAAGGCGAAGGGACGAAGAAGTCCGCCAAGAAGGCCAACGCGAAACAGAAGTGATGCGGCGTCAGTTCATGGCGTGTCGAACTTCTTGTCCGTCTCGTCCAGCGGAATGCTGTTGAGTTTGTAGAGCCGAATTTTTTCGGCCTTGTCTTCGAGCAGCACGATGCCGCCGGTCTTGGCGTCGTAGCCGTACAACTGATAGGCCGGGACGGCCGCCAAGTCGATGTTGAACTGCTTCATCAGTTTCTCGGCTTCTTTGAACGACGGATATTTGTCGTCGTTGATGGCCTTGAGAATGTCCATCTGATGCTTGAAGTTCAGCACGCTGGCTCGTGACGTGATCGAGACATAAGCGTTGAACGAGACCGTGAGCGGATCACTGCCGGTGACTTTGGTATCGACCTCGACGATCTTCGGATTCTTTTTGGCCTCGGCGAGGTCCACGATCTTCTTGGTCGTTCGGCCGAGAATTGGACCGGCTGGTTGAGGAGCGGGCTGAGCGGGCGCGGCAGCAGGGTCCGCCGGGGTCGCACTCGCCGACGTCGCCACGGGCGGCGGATTCGTCGCTGGTGGCGGATTCGCTGCCGAAGAGACCGGTCCGCCTCCGGTCGCATTCTGCACCGACGAGACATCGTCGACGGACGCGATTCCTCCTGGGGCCAGCACCGTTTTTCGGCCCGGCTCATTCAGAGCTTTGTCGAAGTCGTCGCACCCCGTCAAACACGCCACCACCAAACACACCCACATTTTTCGCATGGCTGAAACTCCACATCGAGTCGGTACCGAACTCACAACGAGGCGAATTGTCCAAGCGGCGGACAGGCCACACAAGCCAGCCCGTCGAGAAGAACTATGACAGCAAAGTCAGTGGATTGACTCGCGTCTTCAGCGGCAGATCGACGGGACCGCCGACACGATGCGATTCAAAGATGGCCGCGATCATTTCAACGATCGCCCGTGAGTCGGCTGCCGAGCACCTCGGTTGGCGATCCTTTTCGATGCAGTCGATCAAGTCCGTGATCGCGGCGATGTGGCCCGCTTCGTAGGTCAGGTCGTTGCGCGGCTCTGGCTTGCCGATTCCGGCCGACGTGACCGGCTCCCATTTCTTGCCGGTGCGGCCGGGCGACCAACTGCCGTCCTTGAGGATGTGCGTCTTCGCGCCGTAACCGCTTTCGGTTTCGATGATCCCTTTGCTGCCGAAGATTTGCAGAGCGAATCGCGTCGGGTTGCCGGCCGCGCCGCGATGAGATCCGAAGTAGCCGGTGATGTTGTTCGCAAACGAATACGTCGCATCGAGCGTGTCTCCGGCGAGCGGGCCGATCCCTTCGTTTCCTTCGGCGACGTCAGCCTTGGTGACCTTGTGCTTCTTCTGCAAGACCGTCGCGAAGCAACTCGTTGCGTTGCCGGCGATCGCCCGCATCAGCCCGAAGATGTGAGATCCGAGCACCCACAAGTCCTCACCACCGCCACGACTGGCGTCCTCTTTGCCTCGGCCGCGCAGTTCGAGCACCTCGCCAATCTCGCCGGAATGGATCAGCGACTTGACGACATCGAGCACCGGCGACCACTGGCTGATGTGCGCGATCGCCAGTTTGAGATGCCGCATCTCAAGCTGCCGCATCGCGTCATCGCATTCAGCGAGCGTCCGGCAAAACGGCTTCTCCATGTAGACGTGGCAGCCATGCTCGGCCGCCGCGACGACCATGTCCCGGTGCTGGTCGATCCAGCGCGGACAGATCGCGACGATGTCGAGTTTTTCCTTGCCGAACATTTCGTGGTAATCGGCGTAGGTCGTCTTCGGATTCGTCCGCTTCGCCGCTGCGGTTCGGCCGGATTCGTTCTCGTCGGCCAGAGCGACGATTTCGACGTTGGGCACCTTCGAGATCGCGACGTCCACGCCGTGCCCGTAATCCCCTTTGCCCGTCCGTCCGATGATGCCGACTCGATAAGTCTTCGCCATGAGGAGTCTCCTGGGTTTGAGAGGCCGAGGATTATGCCGCGCCCCGCCCGTTGAGTCACCTTCGCGGCAGAACTAATATCTTTGGGGTGCGGTGTGTCAGCACCGCTTTCATTTTTTCCTCTGCGAGCTTTGCGCCTCTGCGTGAAATCTCTTCTCACGCAGAGGCGCAGAGCTCGCCGAGAAAAGCGGTGCTGACACACTGCACTCCAAGGTGAGGCATGTCTTTTCGAGTCGGCCTAGGCCACGACACACACCGTTTGATTGCCGGACGGCCGCTGATTCTCGGCGGCGTGCGGATCGAGCACGATCTTGGTCTCGACGGCCACAGCGATGCCGACGTGCTGCTGCACGCGATCACCGACGCGCTGCTCGGAGCGGCGGGACTCGGCGACATCGGCGAATTGTTCCCGAACACCGACCCGCAGTGGCACAACGCCGACTCCGCCCTCTTTCTCCGCGAGGCCCAGCGACGAGTCACCGAACTCGGCTGGAAGATCGTCAACCTCGACTGCACGATCCACGCCGAACGCCCCAAGCTTTCCGCTCACAAGCCAGCCATCGCCGCTCGCGTCGCCGAACTGCTCGGCCTCGATCGCAGCCAAGTGAACGTCAAAGCCAAAACCGGCGAGAAGGTCGGCCCGATCGGTCGGCAAGAGGCGATCAACGCCGACGCGGTCGTTTTGATCGAACGAAGTTAGCTTTTGGCCGCGTCAAGAATCTGTTGGCGAGTAATCTTGTCGCTTGGTAGGCTGGTCGGCAAAGTGACCGACAAAAGGAGCGAGAGATACAAGTTGCCGTTCTGATCGAACCGAATCGCCCG
>QWQF01000301.1 GCA_003669125.1 Planctomycetota bacterium | reverse complement strand
GTCCCCGAATAATCAAATTCGCAGGCCTGCCCGATGACAATCGGGCCGGAGCCAATGATCAGAATCTTGTGAATGTCACTTCGTCGCGGCACGGAAGACGTCCTCAGTTTGTCTGGGCGAACCTCAAAACACTCCGTTTGGCGCAAAATTTCGAGCGCAAATTACCGCGACGGTAACGGCTGGCTGCGGAGTTTCAAGGAAGCCGCCGGAATTTATTAGTTTCAACGGACTCGTTCCCTGAACTGGCTTGTTCGTTCTACAATCCGCGACGATTTGTTCCTCGGTGCGTGGGACTCCGCCACGAGCCAGAAAGGTGTCGATCCTAGTATGTCTGCTCCGCAAAACTCCGTGCCTGTCGAAGTGACGTGTGCTCAAGTGAAGGCTCGGCTGGTGGCCAAGGAAAAGTTTGCGTTTCTCGATTGTCGCGAGCCGAACGAGTATCAGACGGTTTCCATCCAGCACGCGAAGTTGCTGCCAATGAGCGAGATTCAGAATCGACTTGCGGAATTGGAGTCGCATCGCGGGGACGACATCGTCATTCACTGCCACCACGGCGGCCGCAGCCTGCGAGTCGCCAATTGGCTGCGTCAGCAAGGTTTTTCCAAGGCTCAAAGCATGGCGGGCGGGATCGACCAGTGGGCGATCGAGATTGATCCCAGCTTGCCGAGGTACTGATTGCCACACCGAGAATTCTGAAACTCACGAGGCTCAATCATGGTGATGCGAATCGTTGGCTCTGTTGGCTTGATCGTTGCGCTACTGCCGACTCTTGGTTGGTCGCAAGCTCCCGCACCGACTGAATCGCAGGTCACTCAGGCACGGCTGAAGGGGGTGGAGTTTCTCAAGTCGAAACAACTCGACGAGGGGAGTTGGGAATTCGCCGGCCACGAGGTGGGGATTACCTCGCTCTGCACGCTGGCGTTGCTGGAGAACGGCGTGCCGCAGTCGGACACGCTGATCGAGAAAGGCCACCGGTACGTCAAACGGAACACGAAGGAACTTGGTTCGACCTACGACATCGCGCTGGCGATCGTGTTGCTGTCGCGACTGGATGAGTACGGCAACAAGCAGATGATTCGCGACCTCGGCGCGCGGTTGATTGCGGGGCAGAACGTCGGTGGCGGTTGGAGCTACACCTGTCCGGCGAAGGTGACGTCGTTGATTCTTGCGAACCCTGAATCGCGGCCGAAGCCACAAGACGGAGTTGGCGACAACAGTTGCACTCAATTCGCGGTGCTGGGTCTGTGGACCGCTTCGCGGACGGGCATGGACATTGACCAGCCGATGGCGGCGGTGGCTCGGCGATTCAAGACAACTCAGAACAGTGACGGCGGTTGGCCGTACACGTCAGCGGTCGCCAACGCGGCCGACAAAGCGGCGGTTCCCAATCCGTCGGGATCGGCGATGACGTTCGCCGGGTTGTTCTCGCTGACCGTCGCGCGAGCCAACAAGCTCCGCAAGGAACTCGAACAGCGTGATCTCGGCGGCGACGACAAAACCAAACCGGGAACCAGTGGTTCCAAGAAATCGACGACCGGCTCGGCCAAGAAGAGCGAACCGAAAAAAGAAGACAAACCCGACGAGAAAAAGGATCCCGCCGCCGAACCAAGCGACAAGGCCGATGAGGCTTCCACGTTGCTGAAAGACCCGGTCTTCGCCAAGGGGCTCGCGAAAGCCGGTGAATTCGTGCAGGGCGGCGATCAAGCGCGGTACTTCCTGTGGACGATCGAGCGGCTCGGCGTGTTGCTCGGTCTGGAGAGAATCGGCGGCGTCGATTGGTACGCGAAGGGAGCGGACATGCTCGTCAAGTCGCAGCAGCCAGACGGTTCGTGGCCTGAAGCTCACAACGACAAAGGGTTGTCTCAAACCGCGTTCTCAATTCTGTTCCTGCGGAAGGCGAACCTCGGCAGCGACATTTCGCGACTGCTGGAAGGGGAGCCGGAGAAGGCTTTCGTGCTCAGCGGCCGAGCCGACAAGCCGCGTTTCGCGACACTCGAAGAGGCGATCAAGGCGGCGATGCCCGGCGAGACTTTGCGAATCGACGGGGACGGGCCGTTCAAGATGCCGCATGTCACTCTCGACAAGAACCTCGCGATTGAAGCGGGGTACGGCTACTTGCCGACCTTCGTCTACGACATTGGGTTTGATTCGCGTGGCGTACGATCTCGGGCAGACAAAGATCCCGAAGCTCGGTACATGCTGAAGACGTCCGGTGCGTCCGTGACGCTTGAAGGACTGAAGTTCGAGTTCGAACCGCCGGAGATCGGCTCCGCGGTGTCTTGGACGTTGCTGCGAGTTGCCGGCGGTTCAGTGCGGATGCTGAATTGCTCGATCACCGAAGAGGGACGCAAGGGTGCCGTGCTGATCGAAGTCACCGATACGGCGCAGGTCCGCTTGAAGAACTGTCTGCTCGGTGGTGGCCGAGCCGCGATTGAACTCGTAGCGAACGGCGCTCAAGAGGTCGAGGTTGAGAATTCGCTGCTGTTCAGCGATCAATGCCTCTCGGTCGTGAAGCACGCCACGGCGAAAGAGGCGGACACAAAGCTGACCATTCGCGGCAGCACGTTGCAGGGGACGAACGTCATCCACGCTCCGTCGGTCGCGACGCCGATTGCGGTCACCGTTGAGGGCTGCCTAGTCAAGACCGATGGAATCGGCCAAGCCTTTTTGACAGCCGATAACTCCAACAAGAATCGTTCCTGGTCTGGTGGCGACAATATTTACGCAGTCTCCAAATGGTTGGGCGCCAGTGGTCGCCCGGTCTCCAGCGTCACCGACCCCAAGAGCTTCGCGAAGTTCTGGGGAATCGACGACAAAACCTCGTCGGCCAAGAAGATCGTGTTCGAAGGGCAACGCCCGAACAAAGCGTCGAGCCATCGCATGCGAGCCACGGAATTCGCGCTCGGTGCGCAATCCGAACTGGCTCTTTCCGGCACGAAGACGGGGATGCAATTCCTGATCGTCGGAACCGGCCGCTCGTTCAGCCGCTTTCGCGAAAGCAGCCTCTACTCCGATTGGAAAAAGACGCTCGCCGCCGCACCGTAGTTGCGATCCGGCTGATGGGCTGAAACTTACTCGCGGCGCATCTGCGTGCTGAGCGTGAAGACGGTTCCGGTTGGCGTTGTGAATTGAGCATCGCCAAACAGAGCGATGTGGCCGCCGGCCGGCTTGGCGGCGTCGCCGATGAATTCGCCATTCGACTTCGCGGTCAAAGTCTTCGACTCCCATTTCGACTCACGAAAATCCTTCGTGCTCGATCCCGCCGTCCAGAAGCGAACAGAGATTGGTGCGGGCTTCGAGGTGATTGTCAGGCGGCAGATTCCGTCACCATCCGCGTGCGTCCAGCCAAGCGTCGGCAGCGGCTGCTTGGTAACGACGTGCTCGAAGAATGCGGCCAACGTCGCCAATGCCGCCTCGCGGCCACCCTGCGAGTTCTTCAAGTTGTGCCCGGCATTCGTCACGTAGTGAATGAACTTTGGCCCGGCGAGGTCGTCCCAATAATTATTGAGCGCATCGACCGTCCAATACCGATCGTTCGTGCCGTTGATGATCAGCTTCGGCAGCGTCAGTTGTGAGCGATAGGTGTGCGGGTCGAGCCAGCTCCACAGCGGAGCGGTTCGATCGTCTTTCATCTTTTGGATCAGCCCCTTGCTTTCGTAGTCGATGATCTGCTCGCTGTATTTGCCCCACGTTTCGAGCTGATAGTCCATCTGCTTCTGAAAGTTCAGCGTGTCGATCACGATCGGCGCGATGCCGACGACTCGCTTGTCGGCGACGGCCGACAGCCACGTCGTCCAGCCCCGTTTCGAGGCTCCCGTCACGACGAACGACTTGATCGGCGAGTCCCATTTCTGGTCTCGGCCGATTTGTTCGACAGCGTCCATGCCTCGCACGGCGCTCTTCACCATCGGGAACAGCAGCGGCCAGCTCTTGTCGCCGGTTTCGAGATACTTCAGCAGCGTCTCGGTGATGAGGTCATCCTCGACGCGATTGCCGAACAGCGGTTGATTCGGTACTTGATGCAGCATTGCCACGCGAGCACCCGCCAGCGTTGCCAGCATCAGCCCCATCTGCTGCTCCTCCGGCTTCGGCTTGTTGAGGTGTCCGCCGCCGGTGATGAACAGCAGCGCGTGCTCGCGATGCCGCAGTTTCTGCGGCTCGTAAATCATGAAGACGTGCTTCCAGACAAGCCCCTGCCACGTCTGCGAGGTCAGCTCGATGTCGTAGATCGTGCCGAGTGCTTGATCCGACTTGCCGACCAACTTCCATCCGAACGAATCGTCCGACTTGGCGACGTAATCCTGCAAAGCGGTCGGGATGGCAGCCTCTTCCGCGCCGACCGGCAACGCTGCAAATGCCATCCATCCAAGTACGACCGCGAAAATACGAACGAACGCCGACATGGATCATCCTCCCCGTGAAATCTCTGTGCGCTCGGTGTCTCGGTGAATTCGATTTTGTTTTTCACCACAGAGACACTAAGAGCGCAGAGGGAAGCAGGCATGGAAACGAAAGCCGCTCGTGGCCGCAAGCGGAGCGATCAATTGATCGGAATTGATGGCGACACGCATCACGCCCACGAGACGACGACGTCTTCCTCGTGGACCCATTCGCCGGCGGCGAGGTCGAGCGGACGGACGATTTGTTTTAGCGGGATCGGTTGTGATCGCGACTCGGCCGCGCGGCGCGACGATCGTCACGCCGTCGGACTGCATCGGGCGCTCGCCAAGCTCTTGAGCCAACAGCGACACTCGACCTTGGCCGGGAATCGCGGACGCGAGTCGCCCGGCGGTGCCGGCTCGTAGGAGGTCGCGGCGAGACAGGGTTGAGTCAAACAGGATGAGACTCCCGAAGTGCTTGGGCGATATGGTATCGTAACCTCGTCGTTTTGCAGTTTCAGGAGATCGACATGCCTCCGTCCCCATCGACTCTTGCTGAATTCACTCGCCGCTCGTTTCTGAACCGATCGGCCGGCGGCATTGGCAGTTTAGCGCTGGCCTCGCTGCTCGCCGATTCGGAAAATCTTTGGGCGGAGTCTGGCTCGCCGATGACACGGCCGAAGGCGAAGTCGGTGATCTGTCTGTTCCAGCACGGCGGGCCGAGCCAGATGGATCTCTTCGATCCGAAGCCGGCGTTGCAGAAGTTTCATGGCAAACCGTATCCGGCCGGACAACTCGAAACGCACTTCGACAAGCAGGTCGGGAATGTGTTGGGTTCGCCGTATTCGTTCCGCCACTGCGGCGAAAGCGGCATGGTCCTGTCGGAGTTGCTGCCGCAGACGGCGCGGATTGCGGACGACATCACGCTCATCCGTTCGATGAGCACCGAGTCAGTCGATCACGAATCCGCACTGCGGCTGATTCACAGCGGCAAATTTTTGTCCGGGCTGCCGACGATCGGAGCGTGGACGATCTACGCGCTCGGCACCGAGAACGAAAATTTGCCGGGGTACGTTGTGCTCTCCGATCCGGGCGGCTTGCCGGTCGATGGCGAGAAGAACTGGACCAGCGGTTGGCTGCCGGCGGTTTATCAGGGGACGGTGTTTCGATCGGGCAAGTCGCCGGTGCTGAATCTGCAAACTCCCGACGGCATCTCGCCGCAGGCTCGCAAGAATCAACTGCGGTTCCTCGACGAGTTGAATCGCACGCATCTCAAACGCCACCCGGAGAACAACGAACTCGCCGCACGCATCGCGAACTTCGAAACGGCTGCACGGATGCAAGTCGCCGTGCCTGATGTGCTCGACCTCTCGCAGGAAACGGAAGCGACGAAGGCCATGTACGGCATCGGACAACCGGCGACTGACGAGTACGGCACGCGCTGCCTGATCGCTCGGCGACTGATCGAGCGGGGCGTGCGGTTCGTGCAGCTCTTCATGGCCGGGCAGCCGTGGGACACGCACAGCAAGAACGCCGAGAGTCTGAAAGGTCTGACCGCTCGCACCGATCAGCCGAGCGCCGCACTGGTGCAAGATTTGAAGCAGCGCGGATTGCTCGACGAGACGATCGTGATGTGGACCGGCGAATTCGGACGCTTGCCGGTCTCGCAAGGACCCGACGGCCGAGATCACAACCGGCGTGCGTTCTCGTTGTGGCTGGCAGGTGGCGGCTTCAAAGCCGGCTACGTTCACGGAGCGACCGACGATTTTTCTTACGAGTCAGTCGAGAAAGTCGTCAACGTTCACGACCTGCATGCGACTCTGTTGCACCAGCTTGGCCTCGAACATGAATCGCTGACGTATCCGCATGAAGGCCGCGACGCGAGTCTGACCGATGCCGAAGTGACGCACGCGAAGATCGTGAGCGAGTTGCTGTCGTGACTCAGCACGGATAGGCACGCTGTTCGGCGGTCGCCCCAGATGGCGTTTTGCCGGTGAAGCGTTGGCGAGCACAACCGGCAGCTCCGATGTAGCCGGCGTCGCCGCCGAGGATGGCGTAGTCGATGCGAGTTTTTGCAGCCGGGATGGGAAACGCGAGGGCGTGGACTTCGTCTTTGAGGCGTTGCAGGAAGCGGCGACCGATGATGTTGTCGTGGCGGCCGAAGGTCATGGCTCCACCGATCAAGATCATGCTGGGGTCGATCGTGTGCATGAGCGAAACGGTCGCGACTCCCAGAATTCGAGCCGTGTCCATCACCAGTCGGTCGGCGAGTTCGTCGCCCGCTTCGGCCGCGTCGGCGATCAGTTTGGCGGTGATCTCTTGG
>QWQF01000290.1 GCA_003669125.1 Planctomycetota bacterium | reverse complement strand
GGGCGGTAGCGGCGGGCAAGCACGGTGTACGTCACGGACGAAGCTTCCATGATGCGGCTCGGAAATAAAGACAGGCGGGAAAAGCGACCTCCTTCCGCACCTGAGAGCACATTGCTTAGGGCTGCTTCGGTTAGGATCTGACCCGGTTCACACGGCCTCACCGCAGTCAGAGGTCGCCTTCCCCGCCTGGCGAAGGTGAGCGGGCATTATCGGGGAAGCGAGTCGCTCGTCAAGCAGGTGTGATTTCTGTGAACTTCGCAGGGTTGGTGGCGAGTGAATTCGCAGCCTCCTTAAAATCGCCCCGCAATTCACGTCTCCAGGTGGACACCGGGAACTCAATGAGATTTCTGGCGGCGAAGGTTCTGCAACATGATGAAGAAGATGGTTTGCATCATTCTCGGCGGCGGCAAGGGGACGCGACTGTTTCCACTGACGGAGTTCCGCTCGAAGCCGGCCGTTCCGCTGGGCGGGAAGTTTCGGCTGATCGACATTCCGATCTCGAACTGCATCAACAGCGGGATCAATCAGATTTATTTGCTGACGCAGTTCAACTCGGTGAGCTTGCATCGGCACATCCGGCAGACATACGCCTTGGACCGGTTCGGCGGCGGCTTCGTCGAGATCCTGGCAGCTCAGCAGACCAACGATGGAGAGGCGTGGTATCAGGGGACGGCCGACGCCGTGCGGAAGCAGTTGCGGTATCTCGAACAGCCGGGGATTGAGCATGTGCTGGTCGTTTCGGGCGACCAAATCTACCGGATGAATTATCAGCAGATGCTGCGGACTCACATCGATTCGCGAGCGGATGCGACGATCGCTGCGCTGCCAGTGCATCGCGAGGCGGCTTCGGCGCTCGGCATCATGCGGATTGACGAGACCGGGCGAGTGCAGGGTTTTTTGGAAAAGCCGAAGACGGACGAAGAGCTGGATCTCGTGCGCACGAATCCGTCGTGGTTCGACTCGCAGGGGATTCCCAGCAAGGGGCGCGAGTGTCTCGCCAGCATGGGCATTTATCTTTTCAACCGGGACTGGCTGGTCGAAGTTCTGTCCAAGAACAACTACCAGGACTTCGGCAAGGAAGTCTTTCCGCTGTCGATTCGCGCGCGGCGAGTGCAGTGCCATCTGTTTGACGGCTACTGGGAGGATGTTGGCACGATTCGCAATTTCTACGACGCCAATCTGGCGATCGCGTCGTCATCGCCGCCGTTCAACTTCGCGGATGAAGAGGCTCCGGTTTATTCACGAGCACGGCATCTCCCCTCGACGCGCGTCGAAGGTGCGACGATCTCGAACAGCCTCATCTCCGACGGTTGCGTGATCAACAAAGGAGCGGTTATCGAGAACAGCGTGATCGGCTTGCGTTGCCACATCGGGCAGAACGTGACGATTCGCAACTCGATCCTGATGGGAGCCGACCTGTACGACTCTGACGTGCAGCGAGTCGCGAATGCTCGCGCGGGGCGGCCGAATCTGGGCGTCGGCGCCGACAGCATTTTGGACGGGGTCATCGCCGATAAGAACTGCGCGATCGGCCGCAAGGTGCGGATTCAGAGTCACTCCGGGCTCGAAGCGAACTGCGACGTGAAGGGCGTTTACGTCCGCGACGGCATCATCGTCGTGCCGAAGGATTGCATGTTGCCCGACGGCTGGTCGCTGAAGTAGATCAGCCACTCACGCGGCGCGTGACAATTGTTGCTGACGGATTTCGCTTTCCAATTGGGCGTTGATCAGGCCGCCGCGAGCGACGGTGAAGTCGTGCCGCGTCGAGAATCGAATCTCGCGGATCGCCAGCGGAAATCGAGCCAGTTCGAAGGACTTCCACAGCAGATCTTCGAAGCCCGCGATGCGTGAAACGCCACCGACGATGATGGCCGGCAACGGCTGTGGAATCTCGGTCGCTCGCGGATGGCTCGCCAGTGCGAACGTCGCGCTGCGAATCAGCGAGTAGATCAAGTCGCGATGCAGACCCGCGAGGAAGCAGTCGGTGTCGTCGTTCGCCGGGCTGAGCAGTCGCTCCGCCGAACGTCGCCGCGTTTCCGACTTCGCGAGATCCAGAATCGGCTCACCCGCATCGTCGCGGAGCATGTCGCCGAACTCTTGGGCGAGTTGCTCGTCGAGCCAATCGCCTCCCTTGGGAATCGAGCACATCAAGAGTTCGATGCCGCGATGGGCGACGACCAACTCACTCGTAGCCGCTCCGAATGAGAGGCCCAGGCCGGTGAAGCAGTGCCGAGACAATTCGGCTAACACCGCCGCCATGCCCGCGGACAACACTTGTGGAAAGAAGCCCCGTAGCCGGATCAGCCGAGAGAAAAATTCCAGTTCGCTGCTAGTGGCCAGCGACTGGAACGATTCGCCTCCCGGAAAAGTAACACCACACATCTCTCCCGGCTGATCTGGCTCGCCGAGCAATGCGTCGACCAAAGCGGCCAACGATTGTCGGGCTACGGGGTCGTTCGTCGGCAGCCGCCCATGAGGGATCAGGCTCTGCGGACGAACGTTAAACAGGTTGGAATACTCGGCAGCGTTGTCCCCCACGATCGTCAACGCCTCATCACAAACGGCAAACGGAATCTGTCCCGCCGCCAACAACGCGCGGAACTTCGGTGCGTCGGGCAGCACGGTGAATTGAGCCTTCGCGGAACGGCCCACCAACTGCGCATCGCGACGACGCAAACAACGAATCTGAGAAGCGCCAATGTCGAGTCCAACGCTCATGTGCCGCGCTCCTCTCGTTTTTGGAGGCTTTGTTTTTGGACGGCAGATAAAGCTCGGTCGAGCGGCCCGCTGGTCGGTTGTTGGGACGCCGTCTTCGCCGTCAGGGACACGATCTTGGATTCAGTCCCGGTCGCTCCGGTTCGGTCGATGCGAAATTTCTGAGTCGCCGTGGCCGCTGCTCGTGGTGCGGGGATTGCTTCTAACTCGATGGCCTCTTGCGTCTGGCTTCTGACCTCCGACCGCGGACCTCTGACTCCCACGGTACTCGGCGAATGTGGCCTTGGCAGTGCATGTCGCTGATCCAGTCGGATCGTCTTCGGTGGTTGTGGTCGGCCATGAAATTGCATCGGTGACGCGAGCGGGACTCGTTCCTCGGTCAGCGGCAGTCGGTCGTCGATGATTTCGTCGAGCAGTTCGCGACGCGTAACGGATTGTGGATTGCGGGCTGCGGAGGACGTCGGTTGAGGCTGAGTCGTCGCGACTTGTGAAGCTTGAGCGGTCGTTTGTGTGCGGCGACGCAGCGAGAGACTGAACCCGATGAGTGTGAGCAGTCCAACTCCCGCCGTCAGGATCGGCGACCAGATCGACCAACTTGAGTCGGCTTTGTCGGCGGCAGCTTCCGCTTCGTCGAGGTCCGCTGTCGTCAAAATCGCGTCGTTCGATTCCTCATCCTTCGCGAGGTGAATTGATCGCGTCTTGCCCTTGGCGTTGAGTAACGATGGTTCGGCCGCGCGGCTGTCGTCGTCGAACGGCGTCGGATCATTCAACTCCGGAGCCGGAGCGTTGTCGTGAGCCACATCGGTTGGCGGTACATCGCGCGGTGACGGAGTCGATCCCTCCACCGGTGGCGGCGGAGCTTCCGCGACTTCCGGCGATTCGGTCACGTCGGGCGAGAGCTTGTCACGCGGCGCGTACGGTTGAACCGCGTCGTGTGGCTGAGCCGACGCGTCGGCTTCGCGTTTGAGTTTGAACGGCTCTGGCAACGATTCGAGCGCGACCGATTTCTTCACCGAATTCTGGGGGAAGATCAACACCGTCTCGGACACCAGCTTGGCATCGTGCCGAGGTTGTCCTTGAAAGTGTTGGCTTGCCGGCGAGACGATCTTGATTTGCGAAGCCAAACTTTGGTCCTGCCCCATCGTCGCGAGGATCTCGTAGACGGTGGCATGTTCGTTGCGCAGCTTCAACACGACGGGGCGGTCGGCCAAGTTCACAAAGCCGATTTGGACTGCATCTTCGGACGACGGCTTCGCGTTCGTCGCACGTTGTCCAAGTTGCGAAGGCTGGGCGTCGGCGATGATCAAGTCACCGGCCATCAATTCAAATTGAGCGGCTCTGGAATACGAAGTCGTCTGTCCGGGACGGCCGTTGCGAATGACTCGGAATTGTCCGGAGGCATCTTTGGCCAAGCCACCGATGTCTTGCAGCAGATCGCCGAGCGCAGTGCCGCGGCGTTCGATCTCGTAAACCCCGGGGCGAGCGATCTGGCCGAGCAACCCCACATACGGCTGCTGGGCCGTCTCGAGTACCCACGAGACCTTCGGCCTCATTCGCGTCGCACCAGTCGTCTGCGGCGGTGTTCCGAACGACGTCTGTCCGGAAGGATCTTGTCCGGCTGGATTCTGTCCGAATGGTGATTGGCCGTTCCCGCCGAACAGCGAATTGTTGGTGACCGAAGCTGGCTGATTGGCTGGCGACTGCATGCCGCCGCCGACCCAGGCATCCGGTCGGTGAATGAATCGCGTGTTGAGGTCATCGCTGAGCGGCGGGTATTGAAACGCCGAGGCCGCCGTGCCCCAAGAGGCACCTCCGACACCGCACAAGGCGGCGATCAGGCATGACCAGCGATAGCTCGGCATGGACGTTCCTTAGGACTCGAAAACGATGCTCGCGCATCCTCAGCCCTTTGATCGGATAAGTCGGATCGGCCGCATCAGGTAATTTGGGGGAACCTTGTCGATTGCGACGGGTTCTCCGATTGCTGGAGGATTGCGGGCGATCATGACTCGCTTCGGTCAACCGAGACTCCCCAAATTCACACGCAAAGTCGGGTCACGCCGATTGGACGGAGTTGTGCTCAGCGGCAGTTTGGAAAAACTCACTTCGACACCGGTCGAGACGGGACAGGTGTTGTTCGAGATTGCGCCGCTCGATCGAGCATCCAGCCAGTTGTTGGGCTCCAGTCCGCTTGCGACGGTTCGCATCGCCGAGTCACCACGACCGCTGGGACACTGGCTGCTCGAACGTGGCGAGCGCTGGCTCACCGTGAAACGCGAACGCTGGCCTGGACCCAATTCGCGAAACAGCCCGTGCTGAACCGCGCGGTCAGGTAAGAGGCCCGATTTCCGGCGGAGATAAAAGTAGGTCAGCCTTTCCAGGCTGACCCGAACAACGATCGGCGTCGTTTGCCAATTCGGGTCAGGCTGGAAAGCCAAACCTACGGCCGCGCCGCCATTACTTCTTCTTCCGAGCGATCGCTTCGACGAGGGCTTTGCCCATGTCGGCCGGGCTGCGGCTGACGACGACTCCGGCGGCTTCGAGGGCTGCGATCTTTTCTTCAGCGGTGCCGCTGCCTCCGGAGATGATGGCTCCGGCGTGGCCCATGCGCTTGCCGGGAGGAGCAGTCTGGCCGGCGATGAACGCGGCGACTGGTTTCTTGATGTGGGCCTTGATGAACTCGGCGGTTGTGATTTCCGCGTTGCCGCCGATCTCGCCGATCATCAGCATCGCTTCGGTTTGTGGGTCAGCTTCGAACAGCGTCAGGCAGTCGATGAAGCTGGTGCCGATGATCGGATCGCCGCCGATGCCGATGGCGGTCGATTGGCCGAGTCCGACGTTGCCGAGTTGCCAGGCGGCTTCGTAGGTCAGCGTGCCGCTCTTGCTGACGAGTCCGACTGGGCCGGACTTGTGAATGTAGCCGGGCATGATGCCGATCTTGGCGATGCCGGGCGTGATGATACCGGGACAGTTCGGGCCGATCAGACGGCTCTTCGGAAACTTCGTGGCGAGCACGTCGGCGGTGCGGACCATGTCGAGCACCGGCACACCTTCAGTGATCGCGACGATCAACGTGATCCCAGCCGCGGCCGCTTCGAGGATCGCGTCGCCGCAGCCTCCCGGCGGAACGAAGATCAGCGAGCAATTTGCTCCCGTCTTGCGAACGGCTTCGTCGACCGAATCGAAGACCGGGAAGCCATCGACTTCGGTGCCACCCTTGCCGGGCGTGACGCCACCGAAGAACGGAGTGCCGTAGGCTCGGCACTGCTGCGAATGGAACAGGCCCGTCTTACCGGTAATGCCTTGGCAGATCACACGCGTGTTTTTGTCAACGAGAATGGACATGGTTGAGTAGAGTTCAGGGGTTAGGGTTCAGGGATTAGGGAAGGCGAGAAACTAGGCCTTCAGTGTGGCGACGACTTTTTGTGCGGCGTCGGTGAGGTCGGTAGCGGCGATGATTTTGCGGCCGCTGTCAGCGAGCATCTTGCGGGCGATCTCGACGTTCGTCCCTTCCAGTCGCACGACCAGCGGGACGGTGAAGCCGACCGTGTCGTACGCGCTGAGCAGCGCGGTCACGATCGTGTCGCACTTCATGATGCCGCCGAAGATGTTGACGAGCACCGCCTTCACATGCTTGTCGGCGAGGATGATGCTGAAGGCTTCGGTGACTTGTGCGACATTGGCTCCGCCGCCGACGTCCAGGAAGTTGGCCGGTTCGCCGCCGTGCAGTTTGATGAGATCCATCGTGCTCATCGCGAGGCCGGCTCCGTTGACGAGGCAGCCGATGTTGCCGTCGAGCTTGACGTAGCTCAGTCCCGCGTTCCCAGCGCGGACTTCGAATTCGTTCTCTTCGCTGAGGTCTCGCAGTTCGGCGAAGTCCTTGTGACGGAACATCGCGTTGTCATCGAACGTCACCTTGGCATCGAGCGCGACCAATTCTCCCTCGGCCGTGACGACCAGCGGGTTGACCTCGGCCATGCTGCAATCGCT
>QWQF01000071.1 GCA_003669125.1 Planctomycetota bacterium | reverse complement strand
TGGACGTTGGTCCGGACTTCGGTGAGTTCGACTACATCATCTGTCACGGTGTGTACTCGTGGGTGCCGCGAATTGTGCAGGACAAAATTCTGGAAATCTGTCGGCAGAACTTGGCTCCGAACGGAATCGCGTATGTCAGTTACAACACGTATCCCGGTTGGCATTTTCGCGGAATGATCCGCGAGATGATGAACTTTCATGTGCAACCGTTTGGCACGGTACAAGAGCGTGTGCAGCATTCTCGCGCGTTTTTGAATTTGATGGCGAAGATTTGGGACCACCAAGATCCCGACAGCGCAATTGCCCGTTGTCTCAAGGACGAGGCTGAGGATTTAGAAAAGGCGCGGGACTCGTATGTCTTTCACGAGCACTTGGAAGACTGCAACGAACCATTGTACTTTCAGGAGTTCAACTCACGGGCGGAGTCGCATGGCTTGCAGTATTTGTGGGAGTCGAAGGGAAGTGCGTTGGCTCGCAGTCTGCCCGAAGAGGAGTTGCGTGTTTTGGATTCGCTCTCCGACGATTTGATCCGTCGGGAGCAGTACTTTGATTTCTTGCGCCGAAGAGTCTTCCGCCGGACGATTTTGTGCCGGCAAGAGCACCCGTTGACGCGCGTGCCGAATGCTCAGCCAGTGCGCGGTTGGCAAGTGACGTCGCATGCCAAACCTGTGCCTGATGCGCCCGATTATGATTCCCCGTCGCCGGTCGAGTTTCGCACGCCCGATGGCGTCACGCTGACCACCAATCGTCCGCTGATGAAGCGGTTGCTCGGATCGTTGTTCGATTGGTTTCCGCAATCCATCTCGGTCACGGATTTATGGAAAGCATGGCAGGTCGATGCGGAGCGATTCGCGTCCGACGGGAGCGCGCAAGAACCGATCCAAACCATCGAGGACTTGACTCAAGAGTTGCTCATTCTCTTTTTGTCCGACGTCGTCGAGCTGCACTCGCAGATACCGTCGTTTGCGGCGGAGGTCAGCGAGCGTCCGGTGGCCAGCGCTTTGGCTCGACACATGGCGCGGCGCAACGTGAATGTGACCAACCTCCGTCATTTCACGATGGAAATGAATAATTTCGAGCGTCTGGTGCTCGTCCGACTGGATGGCACGCGCACGGTCAATGACGTCCTGCAATTGCTGTTGGCAGACGTCGCGGAAGGTCGGATGAGCTTGGAGGCTCAAGGCTCAAACGTCACTGGCGCGGAGGCTGCTCGCGAGTTGATGTCCAATGCGTTGGACTCGGCGCTGTCGAGTCTTGCTGCGCGAGCGCTGCTGATCGGCGAACTTGGCGGAACGCCCGCACACGAGTAGAGTCGCTGCTGTTGCGGATTTCGCGTGGGAGGTCGTCTTGGCTCGTACTAACCAGATTACACTGATACCGTCCGTGTTGGATCGTTTGATCGACAACGACCCCGATCATTCCACCGAACCGGAGTGGGCGCGGGCTCAGGGAGTGTTCGAGCTGCGTGACTCGGTGAAGCGCGATTTGGAATCACTGTTGAACACGCGGCAGACGCGGCCAGAGTTGGCAGACAACATCGACGAACTTTCGACTTCGATGTTGACCTACGGTCTGCCGGACTTCACATCCACGGGAGGTGGCGGAGTCGAAGAGCACGAAATGCTGCGTCGCGCTGTGGAGCGGACCATCGAACGGTTTGAGCCGCGGCTGCGGCATGTCGATGTGATCGTCGTGCCGCCCAAATCCTCGTTCGAGCGCAGCCTGCACCTGACAATCAACGCCATGTTGTGGCTTGATCCTGAACCGATCCCTATCTCGTTTGACACCGTTCTACAAACTGCGACTGGCACCTGCGAAGTGAAATCGAGCTAACGAAACACACCATGTCAGACCGTTTGGAAAGCCGATACAATGACGAACTCGCGTTCATCCGCCGCATGGCGTTGGAGTTCGCTCGCGATCGCCCGAAGATCGCGGATCGACTGATCATCGACCGCGAGTCGGGGCAATCAGAGGATCCGCACGTCGAACGGCTGATCGAAGCGTTCGCGTTTCTGACCGCTCGCGTTCGATTGAAGCTGGATGACGAATTTCCAGAGCTGACCGAAGCGCTGCTCAACACCTTGTATCCGCACTATCTCGCGCCGATTCCGTCGATGGCCGTCGTGCAGTTCGTGCCAGATTTGGATCAAGGTCAGCTCACGACGGGCTTCACGATCCCGGCCAAAAGCCCGCTGTTCACACGCGAGATCGACGGGTTGCCGTGCCGATTTCGCACGGCGTATCCGGTGCAGTTGTGGCCGATCGAATTGACAGACGCACGTTTTCAAACGGCCCCGTTCGGCAGCGATATTCGGCCGCCAACCCGATCAGCTCACTCGCCCGCGCTGATCCGACTTGATTTGCGAACGGCCAGCAACTCATCGTTTCCTGAACTGAAACTCGATCAGTTGCGATTCTTCCTGAGCGGAGAAGAGCCGACCGTCCACACGCTGTATGAGTTGCTCTTCAATCACGCCACGGAGATTTTGGTTCGACCGAAGACTGCGACGAAATCTGCTGGAGTCGTCCTGCCGGCAAGCTGCTTGCGTCCGGCGGGTTTCTCGCCCGATGAAGGACTGTTGCCGTACGGGAATCAGTCATTTCTGGGGTATCGCTTGCTGACTGAGTACTTCGCGTTTCCGCAGAAGTTCTTGTTCTTTGACCTGACCGGACTCGACGTGACCAGCGCGGAAGTGTTTCGCCAAGAGTGCGAGATTTTCATTTTCCTGAATCAATCGGCCAACAATCTCGCGAACCGCGTTTCGGCGGAGACCTTCCGATTGGGGTGTACTCCGATCATCAATTTGTTTTCGCACGACACCGACCCCATTCGGCTGACGCAAACTCGCCATGAGTACCAAGTGATTCCGGACGTGCGGCATCCGAACGCGATGGAGGTGTATTCCGTCGATGCCGTACAAAGTACGAACACGGAGACCGGCCGAACGACGACTTACCAACCGTTCTATTCGTTCAAACATGGGGACGAGCGGCGCGGAAAAACGGCCTATTGGCATACCAGCCGCCGTCCGTCCGTGCGGCATAACGACGCTGGAACGGATCTGTTTCTGTCATTTGTGGATCTCGATTTTGATCCTCGTCTTCCGGCGGCGGATGTCGTGATGCTCAAGACGACTTGCTCAAACCGCGACTTGCCCGGCCAACTGCGATCCGCCGGCGGCGTTGCCTGGGACTTCCAAATTGCCGGGCAGGCACCTTTGCGAAAGATCGTGCCGGTCGTGAATCCGACGTCACCGTGTCGGCTGCCATTGGAGCAAAGCCGTTGGCGATTGATTTCACATCTGCTGCTGAATCACCTATCGCTAGTGGATGCCGAGGACGGTGCGGCCGCGCTGCGCGATTTGTTGAAGCTGTATGACTACACACGCACGAAAACTGCGGAACTGAACATCGACGGCATCACGAGCGTGACCAGTCGGCGTTGTCTGGCTCCTCTGCGTGACGGCGTGCATCAGGGTTTTTGCCGCGGCGTGGAAGTGACGATGCATTTCAACGAAGACAACTTCTCCGGTACCGGCGTGTTTTTGTTCGCGGCAGTGCTGGAGCGTTTCCTCGGCTGGTACACCTCGTTGAATTCCGCCACGCGATTGATCGCGCGATTGAATCAGGCGAATACCGAACTGAAACGCTGGCCATTCCGCGCCGGAGATCGGATTTTGCTATGAGCGAAGTCCCTTCATCCAACAGCGTGGATCGACGGTTGGCTCGCGAGCCGTATGAGTTCAGTTTCTTTCAAGCGGTGCGAGTGCTGGAACGGATTTGGTCCGATCGTGCCACCGTGGGCCAGGATGCTTTGCCCAGCGACGAGGTGGTGCGGTTCTGCGCTCATCAGTCGGTCGGATTTCCAGCCAGCGAGATTCAAGCACTCAAAGAGCCAAGTGACGAAACACCCGCTCGAATGACGGTGACGTTTCTGGGAATGACGGGCACGTCTGGAGTCTTGCCGCGAACGTACACAGAGTTGGTGCTGGCTCGTGCGCGTCAAAAGGACACAACGTTTCGGGACTTCCTCGATCTGTTCAATCACCGGTTGACGTCGTTGTTCTATCGAGCGTGGGAGAAATACCGCTTTTGGATCGGCTACGAACGAGCCGAACAAACCGAGCAGCGGCCCGATTGGCAAACGCCGTTGCGAGTCCGGGACTTCGCGCTCAACGAGCGGCCGCGGATCGATCTGTTTTCAGAGGTGCTGCTCAACTTGTCGGGTCTGGGAAGCCCTTCTCTGCGATATCAAACTCGCAACCGTGAGTCGCTCGTCAATCGTCGCCGATTCGAAGATGAAACGCTGCGCTTTTACGCGGGTCACTTGTCGCAGCAGCGACGCTCGGCCATCGGATTGGAGTCCATGTTGCGTGACTTCTTTGGCGTCCACGTCCAAGTGCATCAATTCTTTGGGCAGTGGCTGCGGCTGGATCGCGAGTATCAGACTCAGTTGGTGCTCGGTGGCAACACGGAATTAGGAGTGACGGCAATCGTCGGCGAACGTGTTTGGGACGTTCAAAGCAAGTTCCGCATCTGTGTCGGACCATTGTCGTACGCGCATTTTCGCACGTTCCTGCCATCGGGATCAGCGCATCAGCCGCTGGCTCACCTGGCTCGGTTGTATGCCGGACTCGAATACGACATGGACGTGCAACTGACACTGAAGTCGAACGAAGTTCCCCCGTGCCGGTTGAATGCGGAAACATTGGGAGGTACGCAACTCGGCTGGGACACTTGGCTTCGCTGCGATGAGTTTCCGAGCGACCGATCCGATCCGGTTTTCAATCTCAGAGACGAACCAGCTCACGGCTCATGATCTGGCAGCATCGTTCTCTGATAAAGTTGAGCATCGTGCAGCGGTTTTCTGCGAGGTCGCATCAATATGGCGACGTTTCGCCAGTGGTTTCCTTGACGACGCCGATATCGAAGACGCTCACCCAAGTCTCAGCCGTCTTTCCCAAGCTGATTCGGTCGGAAATCGACTACCGTCTGATCGAGCGTGCCCGTGAAAAACCAATCCTTCGCAACGAAACTTGAGCGTCGTATACTCCCAATTCTGAGTCGCGTCCGACCTCTTGATATCGCCAATCATCTGAATTCTGATAGTGGCGAACCGATTGGAACCGGATTCGAGTGATACGCACAGTGGTGGACAAACTAGGTACCGGCGCAATGTGTATGGCTTTGGAACTCCTGAGAAGAGTGACTCCAAAGATTGCTCAATATCCGCCGGCGATAAGACAACAAGTGAGACCGCTGCGATGGACAATTCATTTCCAACGATGCTTGCCCGTGACGAAGACGTCGAGCAAGTCTTGACGGATTTTATGGACGCTTGGAAACGAGGCAATCCTGCTCCACTGACGCCGTTCTTGGAACGGATTCAGAACGAGTCACCGGAAGTCCGCGAGTCCGCGCAGTTGCTCTTGGTCCTGCGTGACCAGACTCTGCGCTGGCGGATGTGGAGTCGGCAGCGCGAATTGATGGGCGATACCGGCACAAGCCCAGACGCTCCGACGGAGCCGAGCGGACGAGCACCATTGCTGGAGGACTATGTCCGTCATTGTTCTCTGGACGGAGGACTGGAATCGCTGCCTCCGGAAATGGTGGCGCACGAATTTCGATTGAGAGTCGAATGCGGTGACACCCCGACGATGGAGGATTATCTGCAACGCTTCCCGCATCTGGCCCCGACACTGTCACCCCTATTGAAGCAATTGACGCAGGAATTGGACTTACCGTTGACGACGACGGAAGTTGACGCACCGACCGTCATCGACCCCGCGCTGACGCGTCTGGAAGTGCCCGCGAGTCCGCTGGCGACCACGCTGCCCGTGTCGCCGGAGGAGATGCCCAAGCGACGGAAAGCGGAAACCGATCGCACTACCAATTTTGGACAATACGAACTCTTGAATGAGATCGCTCGTGGAGCAATGGGCATCGTCTATCGCGCGCGGCAAGAGCCCATTGGGCGAATCGTTGCGCTGAAGACGATCCTGGCGGGGCAGTTCGCCTCGGAGCTTCAAGTCGATCAATTCATGTTGGAAGCTCAAAACGCTGGGCAACTGAAACACGACAACATTGTCACCATCTACGATGCCGGAAAAATCAACGAGCAGTACTTCATCGCGATGGCCTACATCGAAGGCCACAGCTTGGCGGACCTGGTGCGCGAAAAGTCGATGAGTGCCCAACGGTCGGCGGAAATCGTCGAGGCAGTGGCTCGTGCGTTGCATTTTGCCCATGTCCAGCCGCAGCCGGTTTATCACCGAGACATCAAGCCGGCGAACATCCTGCTGGATCACGCGGGCAGGCCATACGTCACCGATTTTGGAATCGCCAAACGTGTCGAACGCGAGGACTCGACGGACGGTGGCGAGGACGATATCGCCGGAACCCCCAGCTACATGCCTCCGGAGCAAACTTACGGCCGAGACATCGGGCCCTGGAGCGATGTCTATTCGACAGGAGCGTTGCTGTATCACTTGTTGACCGGCAGGCCTCCCTTCCTGGCCGAGTCGCTGCTGGAAACGATCCGACAGGTCCGCGGAACGGAGCCTCTGCCGCCGCGAGAACTCAATCCGAAAGTCGATCCCGATTTGGAAGCGGTCTGCCTGAAGTGTCTCGAAAAGGATCGCACGAAGCGCTACTTGTCGGCCGAGCATCTTGCCGATGATCTGCGTCGGTTCTTGAAACACGAACCAACCACGGCGCGACCGATCTC
>QWQF01000222.1 GCA_003669125.1 Planctomycetota bacterium | reverse complement strand
TGCTGTTGGTCACGTCCAAGGCCCCGCTGGTCATGGCTCCCAGGCCGATGTACAGCGTCAGCACGTAAAAGAACCCGATGCTGGCGATCCCCACGATCGTGCTCTTCCGAGCACTCGCCTGGTCCTTGACCGTGTAGTACCGGATGAGAATGTGCGGCAACGACGCCGTCCCCCCAAACAACGCCAGCATCAGCGACAGAAAGTTCAGCTTGTCCGTCAGCTTGTCGCCTCGCAGTCCTTTGAAAGCTGGGAGGTTGCCGGGGCGAAGAACATCGCTGCCCTTCGTCGGCGTTGAGTAATAGACAGTCGTGACATCGCCGTTGGCTTCCTCGATCTTCTCAGAGGTCCAAACCTCGACATCGCTTTTGGAAAGTTCATTGATGAAGTCCAATGGACCGAGCGGACCTGTGCGGAACGCAGTTTGTCCCGTTTTGCTGAGTTCCTCTTCTGCGTGAGCCAAGTTGACGATGTTGCCGACGGTGCGCAGTACTCGCTGGCCTTCACCAACTCCGAGCGGCAATCCATCCACGAGAGTTTGATTGCTGGCAGTCTTTGTCTGCGTTTGCGCCACGGCGGTAATATCCGCGATGGATTGCCCAGGCTGTGCGGTTCGAAACGTGACGATCTGGTTCGTCTCTTTGATCTTTGCGCGGACAAATGGCCGATTCTTCCAGCCGCCGGTCGGCTCGACAATTTCAATCTCACCGCGATCAAGTGAGAGCTTGTAGAGTCCGAATAACTTCGGCGAGTAAAGCAACCGCGACGAATGCTTCGCTGCTGTCGTATCAGCCTTGTCAAAGATCGAAAGTCCCAAATTGCCATTCGTCCCCAGTCCGCGATTCAAAATCATCACGACAAGCACGGTACTGAAGATGACGAGCAGAGAGCCTTTGATGAATTGGACGTAGGTGGTGCTGACCATTCCGGCGGTGGTGACGATCAGGATCACGACGGCTCCGACCGTGATGACTCCCGTGGCGTGGGAAAAGCCGAGCAGCGGTTTGATCAGCGCGCCGGCACCGACCATCTGCGGGATCAAGTAAAAAATGCTCACCGCCAGCGTGCTGATCGCCGCCGAGATCTTGATCCCCCGCGACTGAAACCGGCTGTCGAGCGCATCGGCAAACGTGAACTTCCCCATCCGCTTGAGCGGCTCGGCCACCACGAACAACGCCACAATCCAACCCGCCAAATAGCCCACCGAATACAGAAATCCGTCGTACCCGTAAAACGCAATCATCCCGCAAATGCCCAGAAAGCTCGCCGCCGAGAGATAGTCGCCGGCGAACGCAATCCCGTTCACAAACCAATGAATCCCGCCACCAGCGGCGAAGTAACCGGACGCCGACTTCGCTCGCCGCCCCAGATAAAAACTGAGGCCGAGCGTGATGCCGACAAAGACAGCGAAGATGGCGACAGCCAGAGTCGAACGTTCGTAGATCATGGAGTTCCTTTGGAGTGCGGTGTGTCAGTACCGCTTTTCCTTTTGTCTTCATCTCTGCGTGCTTCGCGCCCCTGCGTGAAAACAGGTCTCACGCAGAGGCGTGAAGCTCCCAGAGGCCACAGAATCCAAAGCGGTGCTGACACACCGCACCCCAAATTATTCACGGCACAGCCAGGCATACAGCAGCGCCAAGAACAACGCTCCGCCGATCAAGCCGAAGCCGTACCAGATGGCGAGGTTCACGCCGCCGAACGTCGTCTCCATGACCTTCGGAGCGAACGCATTCAGCAGCATGAAGCCGCCGTAGGCCGCGCAATAAATCGCAAACAGCCACAGGCCGAGGCGCGATCGCCGAGCGACTTGGACTGCATCTTCCACTTCTTGGGGATGAGCGGAGCCGTGATCGAGGTGTGTCATGGGAGGAGGGGTTGAGGAGTTAGTTGAGGAGTTAGAGGTTGAGGACTAGTGAACTGCGACGCGATGGTAACACGCGTTCGCTGGAGCCGAAATCATCGCCGCGTGAATTGAGCTCGTTCGGGTTGCCGACGAGGGCTGAGCCGGAACCCGCCGAAGTGCGGTTGGTCGAAGCGATCGACAACATTCGATGGCTCGATAACTTTCGACACGGTGGTGTGTTCCTGGAAAAGAAATGGGATCTCGTGCAACTCCAATTTCTCCCCAAGCACACCGCCTCTTCAACTCACCTCATCCACAACTTATGACAATAACTCGAACGCCGCGTCGTCGAACGTCTCGCAGATGTGATCGGTGGCGTGATCGAACAACCGGCACATCGCGTTCGCCGGCGCTTGGTCCAGGTTTTCATCTCCCGAAGCAGACTCCTCGTGAGGCTCGCCAGAGGGCGGTCGATTGGGTCAGAATGCTCGCCAGTCTTCGAGCATCATCCCCACCAGGAAGCCCGCCGTGCGCTCTTCAATTCGCCCTGCCTGTTGTCTGAGTCTGTTGTTCGTCGCGTCCCTAAGTGTGCCCTGCGCCGCTGCGGAGCCGGTCCCGTTCGACGTGCTCGGCACCGAGTACGCTCGCGACATCAAACCGCTGCTGAAACAGTTCTGCCTGGATTGCCATTCGACGGCGAAACAAGAGGGCGAACTCGATCTCGAACGCTTCGCCGCTCTGGCCGATGTGCGGAAGGGGACTCGTGTGTGGCAGAAGGTCGTCGAGATGCTCGACACCAACGAGATGCCGCCGAAGGACGCGAAGCCGCAGCCGACCGCCGCACAGAAAAAACAACTGCGCGGCTGGGTTGAGCGATATCTCAACTCCGAAGCATTCGCGAGCGCCGGTGATCCGGGCCCGGTCGTGCTACGGCGGCTCAGCAACGCCGAGTACACCTACACGATCCGCGACCTGACCGGCGTCGAGTTGAGTCCGGCGAAAGAATTTCCGGCCGACGGTGCGGCGGGCGAAGGCTTCACGAACACCGGCAATGCACTCGTCATGTCCCCAGCCCTGCTGACGAAGTACTTCGACGCAGGTAAGGACATCGCTCGATACGCCGTGTTGCTGCCGGAGGGAATTCGTTTCTCGCCGTCGCAGAATCGCAGCGACTGGACCAACGACACGGTCGACCGGATTCGTGACCTCTACCGCAAGTTTTCCGACGCCGGTGGTGGCACGCAGGTCAATCTGCAAGGGATCGTCTTCGACACGAACAACGGCGGAAGACTGGCCGTCGAAAAATATCTGGCGGCGACGCTCGCCGAGCGAGACGCTCTGCAATCCGGCAAGAAGTCCATCGCCGACGTCGCGAAGGCGCATGGGGTGAACGCGAAGTTCCTCGGCATTCTGTGGAAGACCTTGAACGACAAAGAATCGTCGCTGCTGCTCGACTCGGTGCGCGGTCAGTGGCGAGCGGCCAAAGCCGATGGCTCGGCACCGCTCGCGGCAGAGATCGCTCGCTGGCAGCAAGCGTTGTGGCGATTCACGAGTGTCGGACACATCGGCAAAGTCGGCGGCCCGAAAGGTTGGCAAGAGCCGGTTCTGCCGCTGACCGTGCGGCATGACCTCAAAGTGAAACTCGCGGCGGCCCCGGATCAGAAAGAGATCACGCTGTATCTGGTCACCAGTGATGCGGGTGACGGTCGCGACAACGACTTCGTCGTTTGGGACCGCCCCCGATTCGTCGCCGCCGGACGGCCGGACCTGCTGCTGCGCGACGTCCGCGAGGTGAGCCGGCAGCTCCTCACACGTCGCGAGAAACTTTTCGCCAGCACCGCGAACTGCCTCGCGGCGGCGGCCGAAGCGAGCGAATCGAAAGAGCAACTGGAACTCGGCCCGCTCGCGCAGAAACACGGAGTCGAACCGGACGTGCTGGCTGCGTGGCTGGACTACCTCGGCATTGGTACCGGCAGCGCGGTGAAGATCGACTCGCTGCTGACGCAGAAGGCGACAACTTCGGCGGGCTACGACTTCGTGAAGGGCTGGGTCAGCGACAATGCGATGAGCGTCGTCGCAAATTCGTCCGGCCAGCACGTGCGAATTCCCGGCAACATGAAACCGCACGGAGTCGCCGTGCATCCGTCGCCGTCGCTGCAAGTCGCCATCGGTTGGCGCAGCCCGATCGCGACGACGACGCGCGTCGAGGCGAAGGTCCAACACGCTCACCCCGAATGCGGCAACGGAGTCGTCTGGACGCTCGAACTGCGACGAGGCAACACGCGGCAACGGCTTGCGACCGGCGTCTCGCAAGGATCCAAAGTGATCGACGTCGGCCCCTTCGAGAACATCTCGACCAAGCCGGGCGATCTGGTCGCGCTCGTGATCAGCCCGCGCGACGGCAATCATTCGTGCGACCTCACGGCGGTCGATCTGACGCTCACCGCCACTGACCGCAAATGGGATTTGGCCAAGGACGTCTCTCCCGACATCCTCACCGGCAATCCGCACGCCGACAGTCACGGCAACGCGGGCGTCTGGCACTTCTACACCGAGCCGACCACCGGCAGCGCCGGCACCGTCATCGTTGCCGGTTCAGTCCTGACGAAATGGCAATCGGCCGCGACCGCTGCCGACAAACAACGACTGGCCAACGACGTTCAGAAGTTGCTGATCTCTGTCCCGCCTGAAATGAAAGACAGCCCGGATGCCGTCCTGTATCGCCAACTAGCATCACTGGGTGGGCCGCTACTCAGTGCCGCCCGAAATTCGCTGACCACGAAGCCGACCTCCACGCCGCAGGATTCTGGCCAGTCTGCGCTGGGCCTTGACCCCACGTTGTTCGGCAAGCATCCGAACGGTTCGGCCGTCGATCCCGCGAGCCTCTGCGTGCAAGCCCCGACCGTCATCGAAGTGCGAGTGCCCGCCGATCTTGTCGAAGGCTGCGAATTCATCGCCGCTGGCACGCTGCATCGCGAGACCGCCGCCGAGGGAAGCGTCCAACTGCAAGTGCTCCCCACGAAGCCGGAGCGATCCTCTGGCCTGCTTCCGACGACGGCGACCGAAACCAATGCCAACGGATTATGGTCGTCGAACAATCGTGGCGTCGCGCACTCAACGCCGGTCCTCGTGAACGACGGCAGCGCCGCTCGTCGCCGGATGGAAGCGGCGTTTGACGCCTTCCGTTTCGTGTTCCCGATCGCGCTGTGCTACACGAAGATCGTGCCGGTCGATGAGGTCGTCACGCTGGCGCACTTCTACCGCGAGGACGATCAGTTGCAGCGGTTGATGCTCGATGACGCTCAGACAGCCCGCCTCAACGCACTGTGGGACGAACTCCGATTTGTCAGTCTCGATCCGCTGACGCAAGTCGATGCACTCGAACAACTGATTCAGTACGCGACGCAGGACGCCGATCCAAAAGTCTTCGAACCGCTCCGCAAACCGTTTGCCGAACGAGCGGCCGCGTTCCGCAAAACTCTGATCGACTCCGAGCCGAAACAGATCGACGCCCTCATCGCGTTCGCCTCGCAAGCCTACCGTCGACCGTTGAGAGATTCGGAAGTCACCGAACTGCGTGGCTTGTATCGCAAGCTGCGCGACCAAGAACTGCCGCACGACGAAGCGTTCCAATTCACGCTCGCGCGAGTCTTCGTCTCGCCGGCGTTTTTGTATCGACTCGAAAAAGCCGCGCCGGGCACGACCGCCGGGCCAGTCTCGGATTGGGAACTCGCCAGCCGTTTGAGCTATTTCCTGTGGTCGTCTCAGCCGGACGAAGAACTGCGACAAGCTGCCGCGTCCGGGAAGCTTCGCAATCCCGACGTTCTTGCCGTGCAAGTTCGGCGGATGTTGCAAGACGCTCGCGTCCGCCGGCTGGCGACCGAGTTCGCCTGCCAGTGGCTGCACATCTACGACTTCGACACGCTCGACGAAAAAAGCGAAAAGCACTTCCCGGAATTCGCCGGCCTGCGCGGCGACATGTACGAGGAGTCGATCCGCTTCTTCACCGACGCCTTCCAACGCGACGCCTCGGTGCTGAGCTTCTTCGACGCCGACCACACGTTCGTCAACGAACGGCTCGCGAAGTTTTACGGCGTGGCAAGTACCGGGACCGATTGGCAGCGCGTCGACAACCTCAAGCAACAGGGCCGAGGCGGATTGCTCGGCATGTCCGCAACGCTCGCGAAGCAATCGGGAGCGTCCCGCACCAGCCCGATTCTGCGCGGCAATTGGGTGAGCGAAGTGCTGCTCGGCGAAAAGCTCCCCAAGCCCCCCAAGGGTGTTCCGCAACTTCCCGAAGACGAAACGGCCACCGAAGGCAAGACGGTGCGGGAACTCGTGGAACTGCACAGCATCGACGAGAAGTGCATGAACTGCCATCAGCGAATCGACCCGTTCGGCTTTGCGCTGGAAGGCTTCGACGCCATCGGCCGCCGTCGCGAGAAAGACCTCGGCAACCGACCGATCGACACGAAGACGAAACTCCCCGACGGTTCGCAAATCGACGGCCTCACCGGCCTGCGAAATTATTTGCTGAAGACCCGCCGCGACGCCGTCCTCCGGCAATTCTGTCGCAAACTGCTGGGCTACTCGCTGGGCCGAGGCATCCAACTGTCCGACGAACCGTTGCTCCAAGAGATGCAGCAACAATTGCAAAAACACGACTACCGTTTCTCGGCCGCAGTCGAAACAATCATTCGCAGTCGCCAGTTCCGAGAGATTCGCGGGCAGGATGTCGAAGTGACCGAAACTCCATAGACACGATTTCTGGCTTCTCCGTGTCCTCTGTGTTTCTGTGGTAAATATTTCACGACAGACACACATTGAGCACCGAGGAACGACAACGAAGACCAACGAGGTTGAACATGAACGCTCACCAGTTTTCTCGTCGAACTTTTCTCCGTGGCGTCGGCGTGACGATGGCATTGCCGTGGATGGAGTCGATCGCCGTTTGGGGCGATGACGCCTCGAAGGCGAAGACAGCCAGCGAGGCTCCGGTGCGGATGGCTGTGCTGTTCTCCGGCAACGGCTTCCATAGCAAGGAGTGGTGGGCCAAGGGGGAAGGAGAGCAGATGGAGTTGGGCCAAGTGCTCGCGCCGCTGACCGACTTCCGCAAGAAGATGGTTTACATCCGCGGGCTGTTCAACGCCGAGGCGCTGAAGGGGAACATCCACAGCTCGATGACCGGCAATATCCTCTCCGGTGCGCCGCTGACGGCTGGCGGTGAGATTCGATCTGGCACCAGCATCGACCAGTTGATCGCTCAGCGGCACGGCCGATCGACGAAGGTGTCGAGCCTTGTGCTCGGTTGCGAGAAGTCGAATCCGTCGGTCCACAAAAATTATTCGATGATCTACAGCTCGCACATTTCTTGGTCGTCGCCGACCACACCGACTCCGCTGGAGCTGTACCCGTCTCTCGCGTTCGACCGGCTCTTCAAAGACGAAGTACAACGCGGCGACAAGAGCGTGCTCGACGCGGTGCTGGCTGACGCCAGCGACGTGCGGAAGCAGATCAGCAAATCAGATCAGCGGAAACTGGACGAGTACCTCGACTCCGTGCGCGAAGTCGAGCAACGCATCGAGCAAGCCGGCAAGCGCGGCGAGCTTCAAGGTTGGAAGCCGACGCTCGACAAGCCCAACGTCCCTCGCCCCGCCGACGGCATTCCGCAGGACATCTCCGAGCACATGCGGCTGATGTGCGACATTTTGGTGCTCGGCTTCCAGACCGACACGACTCGCGTCTGCACGCTGAAGCTCAACAACGATCACAGCTCGCTGAGGTTCCCGCACCTCAGCGTCGATTACATGATCCACCACCTGCTGTCGCACTCAGACACAGCGGATTGGCTGAAGGTGAATCAGTTCTTCATCGAGCAACTCGCCTACATCGCCCGCAAACTCGACGCGATCCAAGAGGGCGAACGAACCGCGCTCGACAACTCGATGCTGCTGTACTGCTCCAGCATGTTGACCGGCAGCCACGACGCGACGAAGTTGCCAGTCGTACTGCTCGGCGGTGCCGGCGGCCAAATCAAGACTGGCCGAGTGCTCGACTACCTCGACAAGCCGAACCGCAAGATGTGCAGCCTGTACTTGTCGCTGCTCGACAAGGCCGGCGTGAACTTGAAGAGCTTCGGCGATTCCGACGAACGATTGGCGGAGGTTTAGAGCGCGGAAGTAACCGGAAGCGTCAGCGAGGGCGAGCGTTCTAAAACGCATGGAACTCAACGTCTCGTGAAGCATTCGCCCTCGCTGACGCTTCGGGTTACTTTCATGCGAACAACTCGTGGACGACGTTGCCCTCGACATCGGTCAACCGGAAATCGCGGCCGGCGTGGCGGTGCGTCAGGCGTTCATGATCCAGTCCGAGCAGATGCAGCATCGTTGCGTGCAGGTCGTGGATGTGGACTTTGTTCTCGGCGGCAAAGTAGCCGTAGTCGTCCGAGCTGCCGTAGCGCAGGCCACCTTTGACACCGCCGCCGGCCAGCCACATCGTGAAGCCGTCGGGGTTGTGATCGCGGCCGTTGTTGCCCCCTTCGGCCGTCGGAGTCCGACCGAACTCGCCACCCCACCAGATGAGCGTGTCGTCGAGCATCCCGCGTGCTTTGAGATCCGCTAACAGCCCCGCGATTGGCAGATCGACTTCGCGAGCGTTTTTCTCGTGGCCGTTCTTGAGGTCGGCGTGTTGGTCCCATTGGACCTTGTTGTCGTTGTGCGTGACCTGAATGAATCGCACGCCCGACTCGGCGAAGCGGCGGGCCATCAAACACATGCGGCCGAAGTTCGCCGTCACCGGATCGTCGAGTCCGTACAAGTGCTGAGTCGCCTTCGATTCACCAGACAAGTCCTCGACTTTGGGCAACTCCGATTGCATGCGGAATGCCAGCTCGAATGAATTGATGCGAGCCTCCAGCGACGCTTCGGGACCGGTTCGCGATTGATGCTCGCGATTGAGTTGGCTCAATCGCTCAAGCTGCAATTGCTGGACTTCGCGAGACAGCCGCGAGTTGCGGATGTACCTCACTTTGGCTCGTTCGGACGGGACGCTGGCGTCGCCGATCGCCGTCCCCTGATAGTCCGCCGGCAGAAACGCGGAACTCCAGTTGTTGATCCCGCCGAACGCCAACGTCGGACAGATCGTCACGAAGGCCGGGAGATTGCCGTTCTCGGTGCCGAGTCCGTAGCTGACCCATGAACCGATGCTGGGGCGGATGAAATTGTCGCTGCCGGTGTGAACCTTCATGACCGCTCCGCCGTGAGCGGCGTTCGTACCGTGCATCGAATGAATCATGCAGAGGTCATCGACTCGCTGGGCCAAATGCGGAAAGAGTTCACTGACCCACAGGCCACTGTCGCCGTGCTGTCGGAACCTCCACGGCGACTTGAGCAGGTTGCCGGTGCTGTTGAATTGGACTCGCGGCTTGTCGAACGGCAGCGGCTTGCCGTCGTGCCGATCCAGCAGCGGCTTCGGATCGAACGTGTCAACCTGCGAAGGGCCACCGCTCATGAACAGAAAAATGATCCGCTTCGCGCGAGCCACATGATGCGGCGGCCGAACCGCCAAGGGGTCGATCCCGTTTGACGCGGAGGTCGTCTCCGACAAGAGAGACGCCAGCGCCAGCGAACCGAATCCGGCAGCGGATCGCTTCAAAGCGTGTCGGCGGGAAATGGGAAGTTGAAACATGCGTACCTTCCAGCGGAGTCTCGCGGGACAACTCGATCGATCTCATCGGACGTAAACGAACTCATTGGCCGCGAGGATGACGTGACACAGGACGCTCCAGGCTTGGCGACGTCGCTTGTCGGCATCCGGTTCCGTCACGGTGACGGACTGTTCGACTTTGACGAGAAAGGCCAGATGCTTCTGCCGCTCTTCGGCGGACACCTCGCGGCCATAGGCCAGGACGTGCATCCGTGAGAGCCGGTGGTCATCGTCACCCGGTTCCGCGAGCAGTCTTGCGGCGAGTTCGTCGGCCGACTGCATCACGAAATCGCTGTTGAGCATCATCAATGCCTGCGGTGCAACCGTCGTCATGGCTCGGTCACCGTTGGGCACTGCCGGATCGGGGAAGTCCAACAACTGAAACAAATCGAAAACGTTGTTGCGGATGACCGGCAGGTACAACGAGCGGCGACGGCTTGTGTAGTCGGTCTTGTCGATCGACGTGTGATCGAACAGGTAGTCGCGGTTCTTGACCTTCAGCAGGGTGCCTCCGAACGTCCCGTCCAACTGACCGCTCACCGCCAGCAGCGAGTCGCGAACTTCCTCCGCTTCGAGCCGCCGCACGTTGACTCGTCCGAACAGGCGGTTGTCCGGATCGCGAGCGACAACTTCGGCGGATGCCGAACTGCTCTGCTGGTACACGCTCGAATTCAGAATCAAACGATGCAGCGACTTGAGCGACCAGCCATCGGCCACGAATCGCCGAGCCAGCCAGTCGAGCAACTCCGGATGCGACGGTGCTTCTCCGAGCAGCCCGAAGTTCTCGGTCGTGCGGACAAGCCCTCGTCCAAAATGCCAACGCCAGACGCGATTGACGAGGACGCGCGACGTGAGCGGGTGCTGCGGATCGGTCAGCCATTCGGCCAGTTGCCGCCGTCCACTTTCGTTCGCGGCAAGCGACGGCGGTTGCGGCCCACGCAAGACCGGAGGCGTGCGACGCGGGACGACCTCGCCGAGCTTGAGTGGGTTGCCGCGCACATGAATCGCCAGGTCGATGACTTTGTCCTCAGCGACTCCCATCGCGGCGGGATAATTCGGGGGATTCTTTTCGAGCGTCGCCAACGCTTCACGAAGCTTCGTCAGTTCCGCCTTCGTCGCGTCGGGGTACAGCGTCTCCACTTTTTCCGGCGGCTTCTCGGCACCGAGCTTCTCGCGAACCTGCTTGTCGGCTTGAGCCACAAAATCCTCGACCGCTTTTTTCTTTGCCGCGAGCTGCGCTTCGTATTCGGTTCGCATCGCGGTCAACGTGGCGGAGGGCAATTCGTTCTCGTGCCACTTCGCGACCTTCGTGTAGGTGTCCATCGTCCGAGTGCTTTTGAGAATCCCCGCCAAGCCGTAGTAATCAGCGGTCTCGATCGGATCGAACTTGTGGTCGTGGCAGCGAGCACATCCCAAAGTCAGTCCCAGAAACACACGGCCGATGCTGTCGAGTTGCTCATCGACGATGTCCATCTGCATTTTGGACGGATCGACTTCGGCCAACACTTTCGGCCCGATCGACAGGAATCCGGTCGCGATCAACTGCGTGTGCCGCTGAGCCTCGCTCTCCGCCGGGAGCAAATCGCCAGCCAGTTGCTCGACGATGAAACGATCGAACGGCTGATCGCTATTGAACGCCGCGACGACGTGATCTCGATACCGCCACGCATTGCCGTGCGCGATGTTCTCGTCCAGTCCGTTGGAGTCCGCGTATCGCGCGACATCGAGCCAATGCCGCCCCCACCGCTCGCCGTAGGCCGGCGATGCCAGCAGCCGATCGACGAGGTGCGCGAACGCATCGGCACGATCGTCCGCAAGGAACGCGTCGATCTCGACCGGCATCGGCGGCAGGCCTGTCAGGTCGAAAGTCACACGGCGGATCAGCGTTCGCTTGTCGGCTTTTTCCGCTGGCGAAACTCCGGCAGCTTCGAGCTTCGCCAAGACGAAGTTGTCCAGCGCCGATTGCGGCCAAGCCACATTCTTAACGGCCGGGACTCGCTGTTCCTTCGGCGGCTGAAACGCCCAGTGATTCGGATCACGGTTCCGCGTGTTGGACTTCTGAACTTTCGGAAACGGAGCACCCATCTCGACCCAGCGGACCAGATCGGCGATCTGCCGGTCGCTGAGCTTGTCGTCTTTCGGCATCTTGAGGTTCTCGTCCTCGTGCCGTACCGCGCGGATCAGCAAACTCTTGTTCGGTTCGCCGGGAACGATCGCCGCACCAGAATCTCCGCCGCGCAGCAACTCCTCACGCGAGTCCAATCGTAGACCCGCCCACTGCTTCTTCGAGCCGTGACACTTCTGGCAATGCTCGACCAGCACCGGGCGCACGTTGGTTTCGAAGAACCGCAACTGCTCGGCCGTTGGCGGCACAACACGAACCGGTTCGTCAGCGGCCAACAGAATGCACAGCAACGCACCGATCATGGACAGCCCTTCTCGATGACATCAGAGACGTTCTCTTTGGATCAGCTTAGAACTTCCAGACCAATGGAGCCAGTGCGACGGTCACGAGCATGTACAACAGGTCGAGCGGAATGCCGATTCGCAGGTAGTCGCTGAAGCGATAACCGCCCGGCCCCATGACCATCAGGTTGCATTGGTAGCCGGTCGGAGTCGCGTAACCCGCCGAGGCGGCGATCGTGATCGACATGATGAACGGCATCGGGTCCACGCCCAGTTGCTTGGCGGCGGCGATCGCGATCGGAAAGACCAGCACGGCCGCCGTGTTGTTGGTGATCAACTCCGTCAGGATCATCGTCGCGAAATAGACCGCCGCCAGCACGGCCCACGGTCCGCCACCCATTGCTTGCGTCGCGTCGATCAAACCGCCCGACAACAGCTTTGCGGCACCGCTCAATTCGAGTGCCTTGCCGATTCCAAACGACGCGCCGATCGTCACCAGCACCTCCAGTTCGAGACTCTCGCGAGCCTCCCGCGCGGTGCAGCACTTCGTGAGGATCATCGCTCCGGCCGCCAGCAACGCGGCGGGGAGCAACTCCAGCAACTCGAAGCCATTCACCAGCACCATGACTGCCAGGATGCCGAACGCCAGCCAACCTTTGTCGTAGCGCGGCGGCGTCGAGTTCTGCACGCTGCTGACCAGGAAGAAGTCGCTGCGGTTCCGCATCCGTTCCTCGAACGAATGGTGCGCCTCCAGCAGCAACGTGTCGCCCGCTTGCAGCACGATGTCGCCGATCTTCGCGTTGATCCGTTCGCCGCTGCGAGCGACCGCCAGCACGGCCGCGTCGTATTGCCGGCGGAATTGCCCATCGCGAATCGTCTTACCGACAATCGGGCAGCGATCCGACACGACCGCCTCGATCAAGCAGCGTTGCGTGCGCGGATCGTTCAGCTTGAAGACTTGATTCGTCGCCGGCAGCAAGCCGCGAGTCTTCTGCAAATCGACCACTGACTCGACGATGCCGACGAAGATCAGGCGGTCGTTCGCCTGCAAGCGTTCGGTGGGACCGACGGCGGGGAGAATGTTTTCGCCACGCTCGATCTCTGCGAGGAACAGGCCGGGGAGATGCCGCAGTCCCGCTTCCTCGATGGTCTGTCCGACGATTGGTCCGCCGGGCTGCACGATCATCTCGACCGTGTATTGCCGAGGATCATCGGACAGGCTGATCGCCGGTTTGCGATCCGGCAGCAACCACTTGCTGGTCCCCATCAGAAAGGCCATGCCGATCAGTGCGGCGGGGATGCCCAGCCAACTGATGTCGAACATCCCCATGAATCGAAAACGCTCACCGAGCTGCCCAGAATTGACGGCGTCGAGCATCAAGCCGGCCACGACGATGTTCGTGCTCGTCCCGATCTTCGAGCAGCAACCGCCGAACACCGAGGCGTAGCTCAGTGGCAGATACAGCTTCGACGGGCTGAGCCGATACTTCTTGCAGATTTCATCGACGACCGGCATGAACATCGCCACGCACGGAGTGTTGTTCAAGAAGGTGCTCAACCCGATCACCGGAAACAGCAATCGAGCCTGCGCGGCGACCACGGACTTCGGTTGTCCGATGATCGGTCGAGTGACCATCGACATCGCTCCGGTTTGAGTCAACCCGGCGACGACAACGAACAACACCGCAACCGTCAACAACGCATCGCTGCTGAACCCGGTCACTCCCTGCACGACGGACGGAAGGTTGCGGACGGTCACCGTCGGCTGCAGTTCCGGCACCTCGCCGACTTTCGGGAAGTCTTTCTTGATCGCCTCGTGATGCTCACGAAGGGCCGCCCGCTTCTCGAACAGCGGGTTCGGTTCCTGGTGGGTTCCGGCAAACAGGCCAGCCAGCAGGATCATCGTCAAGCAGCCGGTCGTGATCATGTCGGCCGCGAAGTTTCGCGCCAGGCCATAAACCATCACGGCAACAACGGCGAGCGAAAACCAAAGTTCCCAAGGATGTCCAAACAGCATCGGCAGACAACTCGAATCTGGGGGTGACGAATTTCCGCGTACGCGGTCAACGGCAGGAATGTAACCGATGCCGTGCTCGTGTTGTACGCAGCGGCGAGCCGACGTTGGTCAGTCTTTCCAGGCTGCCTCGATCGACGACTGACGTCACTTGGCCAATCGAGTCAGGCTCGAAAGCTTGGCCTACGTCACTCCTGCTCTGCCAACGATTCGTAGTAGCGGCGGATGTGCTCGGAGTATTTCGGCAGCGTTTTGTCGTGCGGCAGGTTGAACATTTTTTCTCGCAGTGTCGGCGGCAAGTGTCCCCAGACCGCCTCACGCAGTTGGCGTTGGCGGCGGAGTTCGGCGAGGGCATCGCTGCCGGTCTGTTCGCGGTCGGATGAGCTGCGAGCCTGAGCCGAATCCCGCCCCGTCGGTTTGCCGCCGGTGCCGTCTGTCGTTGAGGAGTTCTCGTTCGGAGTTTTGTCCGTCATCGGTGCCGGCTTGCCGGTGCGAGCGAGCGATTGCTGCTGAGCCGCTCGTCGTTGCCATCGTTTCAACAGCGCGTCGAGCGATTCGACCGCCGTTTGCTGAGCCGCTTGCGTCAGCTTGCCGGTCTCCGCCGCTCGAAGTTTGTCGAACGATTCTTGCATCGCCGACAGCGCCGTCTCGCGCGGCGCGGTTTCGTCGGAGTTCGGTGGAGGCGGTTCTTTTATCGGCTCGGTGGTGGGAACCTGCTCCAAGAGACGCGACGTCGCTTCACGCACGGACTGCTGGTCGGCCGCCAGAGGACGCAGTCCCGCTTCGCGACGTTTTGCTTCGTCATCGCTCGGTGGCGTTTTCAGCGCACGAGTCTCAGCCGATCGCGTGCGGTTGCCGACTTCGGCTTGCAGTTCGCGCAGCAGTTTCAATTGAGCGACGGGCGGCACCGGCACCTCCGGCTGCGTGTTTTTTTCCTGACCTTCCGGCGGCTGTTGAGCAGTCTCTTCTTTCGGCGGTTGATCGGGCGGGGGCAGAGCGAGAGCATCCGCCAGAGATTGCAACGCGCGGAGCGCGGACTGTTCGTGGCGAGCGGTCTCCTCGTCAAGCTGCTTCTCTCGCAGTCGTGCCGCGGCGACAGCGAGATCGCTCGTCGCACGGTCGAGCGTCAGCCGCACCGCTTCGATGTCGGTCAGCGACTTCGACAACTCACTCGTGCCGTCGGCGAGTTCTTGCTCCGCGTCGCCGAGATTCAGCGCGGCCTTCGACAGCGGCCGAGTCCATTTGCCCGCCTTCTGTTGCTCGGCCGACAGCCGCTGCGTTTCATCAACGACCGTTGTTTGCCGTGCCACCAGTTCTCGCACCGCCTCGGCGAGTGCGTTTGTTTTCTCGGCAAGCTCCTGTTGCTGAGCCGCTCGGCGCGCGGCCGCGAGTTCGCGTCCCGCCTGTTCCAAATCGTCGAGCGCCGTTTGCTCTTCGTCCGCCCCGCGAGCGAACTGCTTGTCGGCCAATTGCGATTCCGCTTGCTGCATGTGCCGGCTCGCGCGACGCAATGCTTCGCGCGATTCGTCGGCACGAGTCGCTTTCAACTTCGCAGCCAATTCCTCCGCCGACTTTTTCGCTTCGCCCTGCCGATCGTGCAGAGACTTGGCTTGTTCGGCAACTTCCTCCGGTCTCAGTGAGTCTGTCTTCGAAGCCGCGTCTCGCGTTTCTTCGAGCAACTTCCGCTGCTGCTGAGTCAGCGAATCGAGTTGCCCTTCGAGCTGCTTCAACTCGCGAACGGCCGCATCGGAATTCGCCGTCGGTGTTTGAGCCAGCTTGTCGGCGAGAGCTTGCAACTCTTCGGCAAGTTGCTGCTGCGTGCGACCCGCTTGTCCGAGATTGTTCTCCGCGACCTCGCGCGCCGCCTCGCGTGCCTTCGCCGCGAGCGCACGTTGATCGAGTTCGCTGACAACTTCTTCGCTGGTCGCCCGAATGCCTGTGTCCTCGTGCTCCGTACCGGCCAGTCGCTGTCGAAGTTGCTCGATTCGTTCCGCCTGACGCGACTGTCGATCGGCAAGTTTCGCGACGTCGGCTTGCAATTGATTCGGCAGCTGCGACGCCGTTTTACCCAGCGTCTGCGGTGCCAGTTCCGACGTATCTCGATTGAGCGTCTCTTGCGAGTTCGCGAGTTCGCCAAGTTCTCGCGCCAAGTCGCGCCGATCTCGCCACTGCGTTAAATCGCGGATCAAATCGGTCAACGTCGACAGCACGTCCGCCTGTCGCGCGGCAATCTCTGGGAACGATGTCGCCAAGCTGGCGAGCGGTGGAGTCCCGCCGCTGTCCTTCACGAGATGTCCCAACAAGTTCTCCAACGTCGGCAGCGTTTGACGGCTCAAGCCTTCGATCGCTGTCGCAATGTGAGTCAAGCGTTCGCGCGTCACCGAGTCGTTCAATTGGTTGTCTTCGAGTTGCGACAGCAACTCGTGAGCGCGTGCGATCACGCCGTCGCCTCGGCCAGTCAGCCGCGAACCGATCTGCCGCTGATCCAGTTCGACTCGCTTGAGCGAGTCACAGTCCTGCGGTCGGAATTCCGCCCCCTTCTCCGCTTGAACTCGCAGCGACTCCGTTTGATCCTTCGTTTGCGACTGCTTGGTGGCAAGCGATTCCAAATCGTGCAGCAGCAGATCAAGCCGATGCGAGATCTCCGAAAGTTTTTCGTCCGGCGAGACAATGGTCAGAGTCCGTGTCGCACTTCGGCCGACACGCGGTTCGCCAACGTCGCAGTGATCCGATGCAGCGACTCGCAGGGCGATCCGATCGCCGACTTGCGGGTCGAGCTTGTTCAACGGCCAGGCCAACCGCACAACCGCCTCGCGTACCCCGTGCTCGTGGGGCAGGATTTCAACCTGCCAGTCCTCTCCGGGCAGATTGGAAACCTGCCCCACGGAATATTCCAACCGCACGTCTCGAAGCCGCCGATCATCCCGCGCGGTCGCCGTGAGACGAACCGTTCCATTCGCCGTCACGAGCCGATCGGTCGTCGGTTCGTCGAGCGACACGACCGGTGGCGGATCGGCAATGCCGACGACGTCCAATCGCAAGGCCGACAGATTTTGAAACTCGTCGCGATCGGTCAGCGCCAATTGCTGAGTCACCGATCCAGGATGCCGCACCTCGAATCGCCAGACGAAATTACGTCCGTTCGGGGCGATCGCAATCTCGTGGGCGACGTCGATGTGGATGCTGGCAGCATCCGCATCGGCACGGGTCACCGGCCGATTCGTCTTCACGCTGATCTTCACGCGTGAGCCGACCGTCGCGCGGACTTGAATCGTCCCCTCCGGTAACGTTGTGGCCGCTTCGCCCGTGTAGCTCGGCGGGACAATCTCCACGCGGAACGATTCGAGTTTGGGAGGGGGCACGATTCGCAATTCGTGCCACGGCATCTCGCGATCGTCACCGCCGACGGCTCGGAACTCGACCACCCCATCTTCGATCGGCAATCGAATCGCGGCAGCCTCTCGCGATTGATCCGACGAGTCTCGCAGAGTCGCTGTTCGCAACGGCTCAGACTGGGGCAAGCGGCCGCGCTGACGAAACTCCACCAGCACCGGCTGAGGCAACGCACCACGAGCGTTGACCACAAATAAATCGAGCGGCTGTCCCTGCACGTTTCGCAACGGTTGATCGGGAGCGGCTGTCACTGGCGAAAGATCACCGCGCACCAATCGCAGTTCGACCGACTTTGGCCACTGCTGATCGGAGAGCGGCCACAGCAACCGACGCATCGCCGTCGAGGCCGCCGCCGCATCTGCCGCAAACAACAGCAGTCCGACGAAGAACAGAATCGTCATCGCCAGCGCAGTTCGTTGCGTTTCGCGCCGGTCGAGCACCTCGGCGAAATCCAGTGAACGCACCTCGGCCGTCGTCTGCTCGATCAACCGCCGTTGCAATTCCGGAGAGCCGACATTCGGGCTGACGTCCCGTTCCAGGAACTCAACCGCCGTCGCTAAGCGGCTGCGCAGTTTCGGAAAGTGCGACTCCAAATGGCTGGACAGTTCCAAGTTCGACAACGGCCGACGCAGCGGAGCAATCAATCGTCGCCACGCCAACCAAACGACTGCACCCAACAACGCTGCCAGCAATCCGGCTCGCGCCCCACGATCATCGAAGTGCAACAACCAATCGCCGACGCCAATCAGCAACGCACCGCTCAGCAATCCAGCGATCACCCAACTGACGCCATTCAGCCACAGCAGGCGACGGACAGCCCGGCGAAGGTCACGCAATTGGTCGAGAAGCGAAGGCATGGTCGTGTCGTTATACCGATCCACCGCAGCGATGGCATAGACTTTCGTCCGTCAGACAAGACGCCAGCGACGACGGCATAGCCATTCTGCGGTGAGGAGACTCGCGAAGAGCAGCAAGAGTTCCCAGCGAGTCCACAACGGGATGATCATCGCGGCCGACAGCGGGATCGGTTGTCCGGCGGGGATCTCGGCCGGAACGCGATCGGCTTCGTGCAACGGGAAGTAGCGGCCATGCGTCGCGCGAGTGGCCGCTTCGAGATCGGCTCGGTCGAGTTGTCGGCGCAGTAACTCTCGCTGCGGCGCTTCGACCACGAAATCGGCGGCGGGTGGAGTACCGGGGAACGACGGATCGGAGAGCCATGCGTGATAACGTCCGACGCTCAGACCGCGCAGCTCGCCCGAAAAGAGGTTCGTCGAATTGGCGACGCGTGAAAGTTCGATGCTTCGCCGCGGTTCGTCCGCCCGTTCGAGCATCACGCTCGCTGCGCCGCTCGCCGGGAGTTGCCGTTCGTCGAGCACTTGCAACCGCAACTTCACCGAGTCGCCGCGCTGGTACGTCTGACGGTCGGCAGTGAACTCGACACCGCGCGCGCCGTCGAGGCTCTGTGTCCGGCTGAGAAACCGCAACGCCTGAATCCAGTACCTCGAGTAAATTCGTTCGCCATCTCGAAAACGCCAGCGCCACAATTCGTCGGTCGCATGAAACAACACTTTGCCGGCTCCGAAGCGTTGCAACGCGATGACCGGCAACGGCTGCTTTTCGCCGCGCCGCTGCGGATGTTCCAGCAACACGATCGCACCTGCTCGCAGTCGCGGAGCATCACACAACCAGAACAGACCCGGCAGCGATCGCCACACGTCGCGAGAAACGCTGCCACCGGCTGATTCGCTGTCGGCCGCCAAATCGTCCAGTTGCAGATGCCGAAACAACGGAGTGCTCAAACGCCCCGCTTCCGTCCAACGCGGCTGAAACGGCTCGCGCAGATCCGCGTCGCTGGGCGGCACGCTCACCGCGTCGAGTTCCACCGGCAACAGCGTTTCGAGCGGTGTGCCACGAAAGCCCAGCGGCATGTGCTGCGATCCGGCCATCAGCAACAGCCCGCCTCCCTCACGTACGAATTCACGCACATGCTCCAGCACGCCGGGCGAGAACGCTCCGGGATTCAGATCGCCCAGCAACAGGACGTCGTAAACAGACAGCGCTTCGCGTGTCAGCGGGAAGCGGCCTTGCAGCGGCTTCGCGGTCTCGTCCTGCAACGCGAATTCGAGGTCCGCCTCCAGCAACAGCGTGTGCAATTCGATCGTCGGTTCCCGTTCGAGCAAGTTCTTCAACTCGCGAAACTCCCAGCGCGGCAGTCCGTCCGCCAGCAAGATTTTCAGTTTGCCTTCGCGAACTCGCACCGATCGTGACAACCGATTGTTGTCGCGGTCCACATCCCCCGGCGGCGGCGTGACGAGCAATTCAAACTCGTGATCTCCCGACTGCGTCGGAGTGAACAGCAAGTCGACCGTCACCGTTTGCCCGTCCGCCGGCAGTTTGATCGACCGCCGCGCGAGGCTGCGTTCCTTGCCGCGTTCTCGCAACTCCACCGTGGCGGACTGCCCGGCCAAGCCGAACGACTTGACCTTCGCCGAGAAAATCAGCGGATCGTTCACGAACGCAACGTCGTCCACGATCAGCTCAGCGAGTTGCACGTCGCGCGTCGGCCGATCGCTGCCGATGCCGATGACGAACAGCGGCACCAAACGCTCGCGAGCCAACGGAGCGACGGCACTCAACCGATCGGCGTCACCGCTGCTGGCGATGCCGTCCGTCAGCAACACGATGGCCGCGGGAGGTGTCCCACGCGTTTGATTCAACACCTGTCGTACCGCCTCCGCAGGTCGAGTCACATCGCCTGTCGGCAGCAGCCGTTCGAGGTCCGCGATCAGCCGTCGCACCGCTTCATCATCCACCAAGTCATCGCCGATCGGCACCGTCTCCGCCGAGAATCTCTCGACGCGGAGTTTGTGCCGACGTTGCAATTCGCGCAGCCAACGTCCGTCGTCTCGCGACAGAATCCGCCGTGCCAACTCCAATCGCTCGGCATCGGTTGAAGCCGTTGCGGAATTTGATCCGGCGAGCGTCGCGACAAATTTGCGGTCCTCGTCCGCCGAGTACGCATCGCGCAGCCCCATGCTGGCCGAGTCGTCGATCAACACCACCACCAACGGCAATCCGGTCCGCTCCACCGACACGCTGACTTGAGCCAGCATCAGCAACACCAGCGACACGACCGCGCAACGCAACGCAATCAAGACGGCGCGTTGCCGGAGTCCGAGAGTCCGCCCATCGCGGCGATAAACCTCGACAACGACCAACACCAGAATGGTCAGCAGAAGCCAGCCGAGCACCGGCGGCAGCCACGACGGCCATGGCAATCGCGCAGTCCAACTCCAACGTGACACTTGCCCCGGCTCAGCCGCCGGCAAGCCCAGAAAAATTTCCCACCAGCGTTGCAGCCAATTGCTCACGGTGTCGTAGTGCCTCAAGCTTCCACGAATCACTCCGATCGAAGTGCGCGGCATTGTCACGAGACGCCGCCTCGATTTCCAAGCCGAGCGTCGTGACATTACGATCCGCCGAGTCGAGTTTTCTTGTCTCAATCGCGACCAAAACGATGCGCCGCTTCCTCAAGAACTATCGCGAACGCCATCTGCATCCCGGCAATCTGGCGATCCACCTGTTCGCTCTGCCGGTGACGTTCATCCTGCCGATCCACTTCCTGGTTTGGAGCTACCCTGCCTCGTGGGCGCTGATCGCGTTTGTGGTCGGATACGTGCTGCAGCTCATCGGCCATGCGATCGAGGGCAACGACGCGGGTGAGCTGATCCTCTTCAAACGCTGGCTCGGTCGGCCGTACGTCGAATTCGGACCGCGTCATCCCTCACGCAACGGCTCGTCGCCTCAAGCATGAGCCCGGCATTCCGCCGAACGACAGATGCATTTCGGCGTTTCCCCGAAGTTGCTTTCCGATTTATGCCCGGTATAGTTCCGCCCGTCCGCACGCGGATCGGAGAGGTGGCAGAGTGGCCGAATGCGCCGGTTTGCTAAATCGGTGTAGGGTTTTAATCCTACCGGGGGTTCGAATCCCCCCCTCTCCGCTTGATTCCCAAACGCTCGTCGTAAGTGGCTTATCAATAATCACTTTCGCCGAGCGTTTTGCGCTTGTCCCAGTCACTGGGACAAGCACTGAGACAATCCGAAGAGTTCAGTAGAGGTTCATGCCTGCAGTCGAGCGGTTGCTTGTCTCACTCGCGTCCTCGTTCGTTGTGTGGATCTTCTCCTTGCTGCCCGAGACCGTCATCGACGCCGGGTTCACGATTGAATGCGGGCCGACCATCGGCCTGCTCCAGAAAACGAATCTGGTTCATTTTACGTTGGGCATCCTCGCTGCGCAGATGGCGATAGTGCTCAACCATCTTTGAATCGGCATGTCCCAGCCATTCCTTGATTTCGCCTTCTGAGGCACCGCCGAGAAAGCATTGACTGCAAAAGAAGTGACGGAGGCTGTGCAGCCGGCCATGCTCGAAGCCGATCTCTCCGGCCAGCACGGGGAACTTTGGCTGGAGTGGTTCGATCACATGCCGAATAAATTGCTCCAGCACATTTCGCGAACGAATGCGACCGCCGCGGGCTGCATGGAAAACAAATCCGTCGGCCGGCCGCGCCATGCCGCCGAGCAGTTCGCGCAGTTCGGCGTGAATCGGAATCGTGCGCGACCGTTTTCCTTTGGTGGTCCGAGCGGTACCCGCTTGACGCTTACGACGGCTTGATCGCTCATCGGCGATGCGCAGGATACCGCTATCTAGGTGAACATCACCCCAACGGAGACCGGCCAACTCGCTGATCCGCGTGCCGGTGTGTGCCAAGCCGACGATCGCGTCGGCCAACCAGCCGAGATTCTTGTTCGCGCGGCAATGCTCGATCATGGCGGTGACCTCAGCCGAACTGTAGCAGTAGGTGTCGGTTCC
>QWQF01000027.1 GCA_003669125.1 Planctomycetota bacterium | reverse complement strand
TGCACGACTTCTACGGCTCCGGCCGCCACGCGCGAGTCGTCAGCGCCAAGTCGGGCGAAGTGAAGACCGAACCGGCTACCTACAAATCCGAATCACCGCTGACCGGCGACGAATCGCGAGTGCTTGAAGTCCGCGACGTCGCGTTCCCACAACTGCTCGACCCGGTCGATGACCTCCCGCCGTCAACGGTCATCACCTCCGTCTCTCGCACAACCGACGGCTGGCTCGTGCGCGGCTCGGCGTCTGACAACGGCGAGATCAAACAAGTCACCGTCAACGGAGTCGCCGCCCGCGCGGTGCGAGACAACTTCGCGGAATGGGAAACGACGCTGCCTGCCAATGAGCTGAAAAAGATCGTTGCCGTTGCGACGGATTCTGCGGCCAATGTCGAAAAGCAGGCTCACTCAAAAGCGGTTCAATGAGGCGAGCCAATTCCGTGATATCACTCAGATCTTAGGCTCTTCCATGCTGTATCGCCTGTATTCGTCTGTCGGCAATTCGGTTGGTGTTGACCCCTATCTTGGATACTCAGAGATCGGCGACGATGGATACTGGTCGCGATACATCGAGTTTCTGCCAGACGGATTGGTGTTGAAATACACCGAGACGCACGACGCGGATAGCCTTGGTCAACTTCCAGAGGGACTCTGGGATGAGGCAGAAGCATTAAAGGACGAATACGGCGTCGTTGCACCAATTACTGTCGAGCTTTTTGAGTTAGTCTGGGCGAGAACACGTTGCGATAACGATCACTTGGCAGGGCAGTAGGCGTTTTTTTGAGGCATTGAGATGCAACCAACTCAACAACTCATCGATGAACTGTTTCTGGAAGAAGTTGAAGAAGCTCGTCGAATGACGCCAGAACAAAAGTTACTTGCCGGCGAGGATCTGTATCGCTATGCCGAGCGGATCACATTGGCTGGCATCAAGCACGAGAATCCCGGTATCGACAACCAGCGGGCACTGGAAATCCTTCAGGAGCGATTCGACCTGATCGAACGGGTGGAGCAACGTCGTGGAAATCGAAGCTGAACCCAATCAAGAACGCATCGTGGCCACGATGCTCGATGCCTTGCACGCGGAAGGGATTCCGTTCTTGCTGGCGGGTTCGTTTTCGAGCAACTACTGGGGAATCCCTCGGTCGACGCGCGATGCCGATTTCGTCATCGAGCTTGGTGGCAAGGGAGTGCTTTCATTGGCGAAGCATCTTCCACCCACGATGACAATTGACCCGCAAATGCAGTTTGAATCGGTTACGGGAACGCTGCGAAACGTCATCAAGGTTGCTGACACACTCTTCAAGGTTGAGTTGTTTCGTCTTAGCCAAGACCCTCACGATCAAGAACGGTTTCGCCGCCGTGTCGTTGTCCCCATGCTCGGTCGTAACGTCTTCCTGCCGACTTTGGAGGACGTCATCCTCACGAAGCTCCGCTGGTGCGGATATCTCAACCGGGCCAAAGACCGCGAAGACATTCGGCAAATGCTGATCGTGCGGCAGTCCGTCGTGGATTGGAACTACGTCTATCAATGGTGCGATCAGCACGACACTCGCGAAACCTTGGATGAGATTCGTCGCGACATTTCACCTTCCTGAGAATGGCCATCACGATGTTCGATCCACAAATTCCAGCGTCGATGCTGAATCGTCGCCGCTTCCTCGGAAACACAACATCTCAAGTGGGTGTCGCTGCGTTGGCGACGCTGCTGGCCTCGTCGAGTCGCGCGGAAGAATCTGCGCCGAAGGCCCACGCCGCACTGCCGGGGTTTCTAAATTTCGCTCCGAAGGCGAAGCGGATTATTTACCTGTTTCAATCCGGCGCTCCTTCGCAAATGGACCTGTTCGATCCGAAGCCCGAGTTGGAGAAACACCGCGGTGAAGACTTGCCGGAGTCGATTCGCAAAGGACAGCGGCTGACGACGATGACGTCGGGACAAGCCAAATTCCCGGTCGCGCCGTCGATCTTCAAGTTTGCTCAGCACGGCAACAGCGGGATGTGGATGAGCGATCTCGTGCCGCAGATGTCAGGCATCGCGGATGAGTTCTGCATGATCCGCTCGATTCACACCGAGGCGATCAATCACGATCCGGCGATCACGTTCTCGCAGACCGGCTCACAACTGGCCGGGCGGCCGAGCATCGGGTCGTGGTTGAGCTACGGACTCGGCAGCGAGAACCAAGACTTGCCGGCGTATGTCGTGTTGACGAGTTTCGGCAGCGGGCGGCCGGACGATCAGCCGCTCTATGACCGGTTGTGGGGCGCGGGGTTCTTGCCGTCGAAGCATCAGGGAGTGAAGTTCCGCAATCGCGGTGACGCGGTGCTGTACCTCTCGAATCCACCCGGAGTCGACTCGGCCGCGCGGCGCGGGACGTTGGACCGGTTGGCCAAGCTCAATCAAAAGCACTTTGAGCAAGTGGGCGATCCGGAGATTCAAACGCGCATCGCGCAGTACGAGATGGCGTTTCGGATGCAGACCAGCGTGCCGGAATTGCTCGACCTGTCGAAAGAGCCGCAACATGTTCTCGACAGCTATGGCCCGGACGTCAAACGTCCCGGCAGCTACGCGGCGAATTGCTTGCTCGCGCGGCGTTTGGCCGAACGAGACGTCCGCTTCGTGCAACTCTTCCACATGGGCTGGGACCATCACGGTGGCTTGCCGGCGGCGATTCGCGGGCAATGCAAGGACACCGATCAAGCGACCGCCGCGCTGATCAAAGACCTCAAGCAGCGTGACCTGTTGAAGGACACGCTGATCGTCTGGGGCGGCGAGTTCGGCCGCACGATTTATTCGCAGGGAGGCATCACGGCGACGGATTACGGACGTGATCATCACCCGCGCTGCTTCACCGTGTTGCTCGCCGGAGCCGGCGTGAAAACTGGCACGACGTTCGGCGAGACCGACGACTACTGCTACAACATCACTCGCGATCCCGTCCATGTGCATGATCTCAACGCCACGATTTTGCACCTGCTGGGCATCGATCACACGCGACTGACGTCTCGCTACCAAGGGCGAGACTTCCGGCTGACGGACATTCACGGCGAAGTGGTGAAGGGTGTGTTGGCGTGAACGACTGGAGGATGGGCACTCCCGCCTGTCCTCGAACTCAACAAGGCAGGGACGGGCAGGAGTGCCCATCCTCCAAAGGAAAGTCTCCATGAAACTGCAAGGCAAGACGGCGCTCGTCACAGGCGGCGCGACGGGAATTGGATACGGCATCGCGAAGGCGCTCGCGGCGGAAGGTTGCCAAGTCGCCATTTCGGGGCGTCGTGAAGAGGTGCTGAAGTCGGCGGTGGCTGAATGGTCCGGCCAGCCGGCGATGATTTATCGTGCCTGCGATGTCGGCGACCGAGCGGGTGTTAATTCGCTTTTCGATTGGGCCACGAAGCAACTTGGCCGCATCGACATTCTGGTGAACGCGGCGGGGACGAACATCAAAAACCGCACGATGGCCGAGATGCTCCCGGAGCAGTTCGACGAGGTCATGGCCGCGAACTCGACTGGTATCTACAACTGCATGTACGCCGTGCTGCCGCAGATGCGCGAGCGGCAAGACGGGCTGATCATCAACATCTCGTCGATCAGCGGCAAACGAGCGTTCGCGATCGGCGGCATCGCCTACGTCGCCTCGAAGTTCGCGATGTCCGGTTTGAGCACCGCTGTTGCCAACGAGGACGGCAAGAACGGCATCCGTGTGACGACGATCTATCCGGGCGAGGTCGATACACCGATTCTCGAAAAGCGTCCAAAGCCGGTCAGTGACGAGCACCGGGCGGCAATCCTCAAGCCGGAAGATTTTTCGGACATCGTCGTCGCCATCGCCTGTCTGCCGAAGCGGGCGCACGTCCCCGAGTTGATTATCAAGCCGACGCATCTGGACTATCAGTAGAGGCGACTTCTCGAAATCGATTTCTGGCGGATTCCTCGCAGGAAACCAGGGGAGTCAGGCTAGGAACGGCGGGAACTCGTCCATAGAATCTCGCCCGCCATGCAGCCCGGCTGACTCATTAGCAGCCGGGCTTTTGGTTTAGTTATTCAGTTTCGATTTGACCGTTTTGAAAGGGCCGTCGGCCATGGAACGCGAGCCGATTTCCGTTGAAGGCTACAACAAGCTCCGCGAAGAAATTCGTCGGATGGACGAAGATGAGATGCCGAAGCTGGCGGTGCTCATCGCCGACGCTCGCGCGGAGGGTGACCTCCGCGAGAACGCCGAGTACCACGGGCAGCGAGAGAACCAGGGCCGTATGCAGGCCAAGATTAATCAGCTCAAGCATCGGCTAGCCAACTGCGAGATCGTGGACAAATCCACGCAACCCAAAGGCATTGCCGCGTTCGGCTCAGTGGTCATGCTGAAAGATCTCAGCAACAACAAGAAGGAAGGCTACGAGCTGATCGGTCCTGGCGAAGAAGACTACGACGCGGACATCATGAAAATTTTGCTCAGCGGCCCGCTGGGCCAGGCGATTCAAGGCAAGAAAGTTGGCGACGTGGTCAAGCTGTCCACGCCGCGTGGCGAACGAAAGTTGGAAGTCATCGAGGTGAAGTAGAGGTTGGGGATTAGGGGCTAGGAAATCACAAAACCGGAGAAGTGCAATGCGAGGCATGCTGGCGATTGGTCTTCTGGGATTCGTGGTGGCGAGTGCCTCCGCCGGTGATTGGGCGGAGTTTCGAGGACCGACAGGACAGGGCCATGCGGCGGCCTCCAAGCTGCCGACCGAATGGTCCTCGTCCAAGAACGTCGCGTGGAAGACCGGCATCGCGGGGCTGGGATGGTCGTCGCCGATTGTGATTGGCGATCGCATCTTCGTGACGACCGCTGTGCCGACTGGCGATGGCGACAAGAAAGACCAGTCGCTGCGAACCATCTGCCTGAACGCCGCGACCGGCAAGCCGCTTTGGGACATCGAAGTTTTTTTGCAGGACGGCAAGACGGCTAGTCCGATTCACTCGAAGAACAGCCACGCCAGTTCGACTCCGGTTTCGGATGGCAAGCATATTTTTGTGCATTTCGGAACGCACGGCACGGCTTGTCTGACGCTCGATGGAAAGGTCGTCTGGCAGAATCGCGAGCTGAAATACGAACCGCGCCACGGCAACGGCGGATCGCCGATTTTGGTCGATGACATGGTGGTCGTTTCGTGCGACGGGATGAACACGATGTTTATCATCGCGCTCGACAAGGTGACCGGGAAGGTCCGCTGGCGGACGGCTCGCGAGCACAAGAACGGCACGAAGTTCTCATTCGGCACGCCGTTGCTGATCGAGGTCAACGGCGAAAAGCAGATCGTCTCGCCCGGCACGTTTCACATCGCGGCGTACCGGCCGAAGGACGGCAGCGAAATTTGGCGAGTCGATTACGGTCAAGGCTATTCGGTCATTCCGCGTCCGGTATTCGGGCACGGCCTGCTCTTCCTGAGTTCCGGCTACGACACGCCGGTCCTGATGGCAATCAAGCCGGATGGTCAGGGCAATGTCACAGAAACGCACGTCGCTTGGAAAACGAACAAGGCCGCGCCGCACACCCCGTCACCATTGCTGGTCGGCGATCTGTTGTACGTCGTCAGCGATGCCGGCATTGCGACCTGCTTCAACGCGGTGAGCGGCGAGCAAGTTTGGCAGAAGCGGATCGGCGGCAATTTTTCCGCATCACCGCTGTTCGCCGATGGCAAGATTTATTTGCAGAGCGAGCAGGGAGATGGGATCGTCTTGAAGCCAGGCTTGGAATACGTCGAACTTGCCAAGAACGAACTGGAGCCGCGCACGTTCGCCTCGTATGCCGTCGCGGACGGGGCGTTGCTGATCCGGACGGAGACGCAACTTTATCGGATTCAGCAGCCGTAGTTGTGGTGCCGGCGAAACGCCCGCGCCATAAATCATGAGGCTTCGCGGAATCGGAGTTGGGCCTTTTCTGGCGTGACCTGCGTGTTGGGCGGGACGCTTTTCATGATCGCGCAGCTGGAACCGATCACAGATTTCGTGCCGATGATCGTGTCGCCGCCGAGCACGGTCGCATTCGCGTAGATCACGACACCCTCTTCGATCGTCGGATGTCGTTTCGCTCCGCGGATGATGTTGCCGTTCTCGTCCTTCGGGAAGCTCAGCGCGCCGAGCGTCACGCCTTGGTAGAGCTTCACGTTGCGTTCGATGACGGTGGTCTCGCCGATGACGACGCCGGTGCCGTGGTCGATGAAGAACGACGGGCCGATCTGTGCTCCGGGATGGATGTCGATGCCGGTGCGGCTGTGCGACCACTCGGACATGATCCGGGGGATGAACGGCACTTGCAGGCGGTACAGTTCGTGAGCGATCCGATGCACCGTGATCGCTTCGAGGCCGGGGTAGCAGAAGATGATCTCGTCGAGAGTCTTCGCGGCCGGATCGCCGTCGAACGCGGCTTGCACGTCGGCAGCCAGCATTCGGCGCATTTCTGGGATCGTTTCGAGAAACGTGAAAGTTCGTACCTGGGCCGGCGTCAGAAAGTCGATCGCGGAACCGTCAGCATCGACGGGTGGACTGACCCGCGATTCGTGTTCGAGCGCGCGAGCGATTTGCTCGGTCAGCGAATCGAAGATCGCGTCGATCAAATCGCCGGTGTGGTAGACGACGTTGCCGAGGTGCAAATTCTGCCGGCGACGATAGCCGGGATACAGAACCTCGGTGAGGTCGAACAGAATCTGGATGATCGCCTCGCGACTGGGCAACGCCGAGTGGCCGAGGTGGTTGATCGAGTTGATTT
>QWQF01000048.1 GCA_003669125.1 Planctomycetota bacterium | reverse complement strand
GGCAGGATGTGTTGGATCATTCGACGCGCAAGAAACTCTCGACCTCGCGCGTCGCTCGAGATTGAGAATCGTCCAGGCTCGCTGGGTGGATCGCGGCCGTTTCCCCGCGACGCATGGTGAAGTTGGACTCGGCCGCCTTCGTGGATGCTGCGACCTTAGTTCATCAAACGCAACCCCGCTTGTTCCGGAGTCCGGTTCGACTTGAACGCGTTGCACGTTACGCAGGTCAGCACGCTGTTCGACCAACTCGACGCACCCCTGCGATCGCGGGATGACGTGTTCGATGGTCAGCTCGTCGCTGCCCGACTGGTCGCCGCAATAACGACAAGCTCCTTGGAGGCGAGAGGTGAGACTTGAGAGAAACGCAGGCAGCAACGTTAACTCTCAACCCTTGTCTCTCACCTCTCGACTCAATGATCCCGGATGGAGTCGGCATTCACATGGTCCGTATTCGCATTGATGAAGTCGGATAAAGTTAGCGGACTTCTGCCACGGCTCGCATCTTTTCCAGGCCCAGCTTGGCAACCTCGCGCGGGTCGCGAGCCCACAGGTCTTCGCGGAACAACTCCAACGACAGCCAGCGGCGATAGCCGACTTGTCGCAGTAGGTCGAGATAGCGGCGGAGATCCATGTGGCCGTCGCCCGGCATGACTCGGCTGTGATCGTGCTGTTGTTCGCGCGGCGGAGATGACGGCGTGTCGTTGAAGTGCGAGATCGCGATGCTTGCCTCCTTGAGCTTGGCGATCGACTCAAAACCCTTGCCGCCTCGGAAACAGTGGAACGGGTCGAGGACGATCGTCGCTTGCGGATGCTTCGAGTGCGTGGCGACTTCGATCGCCGCGTCGATGCTGTTGATGTCGTCGACGAAGCCGAGGTACTCGAACGCCGGTTGGACTCCCATCGCGAGTCCGAGATCGAGCAACTCGGCATACTTCGCACCGACAAACGTGTGATCGCAGGCTCCTGGAGGCGGGCCTGAGATGATGTAGTGCGCGCCGACGGCGACCGACTGCTCCATGCGGCGCTTGCATTCGTCGATTTCTCGCTGGCGCACCGCGTCATCCGGTTCGGCCCAGCCTTTGAGGTAGATCGTTGTCGGCACTTCAAGGCCCTGATCGTTGACCGCCTTGCGGATGTCGGCCAGTTGGCCTCCTTTCGACAGGTGTAGGTCGATATCGTCGTGCCACAGTTCGATGGCGGCGTAACCGACCTCGCCCGCGATGCGAATCTTGTCGAGGATCGGCGTTGGTCGGATCGTGCTGGAGTTCAGGCAGTAGATGAAGTCAGACATGGTGGTGAGCCGATTTTGTGAGGTTGGAAATAGGACCGACGAACAAATCGTCGCGACGTGGGGAACACGCTATCGCGGTTGACGTGAGTCGGCAAATGCGGCTTGGTTTGATGGGGGCAGAATGATGAGGACAATGGCCGCATTGAGCTGGTTGGTAGTTCTGCTGCCGTGCGTCCTTGTGGTGTTTGATCCGATCGCGCCGGCAAATGCTCAAGAAGTCTTTCGCGTGCCGGATGATCGTCCGCAACTGCCGATCACGGCCAAACAATTGAAGGATCTTGGAATCGAAGTCTTCGAGTCGAAGCGGCTGAGGCTGTTCACCGACCTCGATCCCGAAATCGCCAAGGCTTTGCCGCCGCTCGTCGATCAGGCTTACGAGTCCTGGGAGGAGTATTTTGGGAAGTTGCCGCCGGCTCGCGACGAATCGGAATTTCAGATCAACGGCTTTCTGATGAAGGACAAGACCAGGTTTGAGAAAGCCGGTTTGTTGCGAGACGACTTGCCCGATCAGTTTCACGGGCGGCAGGCGGGCTATCAGTTTTGGATGATGGATCAGTCGCAGGACTATTACCGTCGCCATTTGCTCCTGCACGAAGCGACGCACGCTTTCATGTTGGCGATCGCGCGTCTCGATGTCCCGAACGCCTACCTCGAAGGAATGGCCGAGCACTTTGGAACGCATCAGGTGGTCGATGGCAAGTTGCAGATGCGGCTGATGCCGTCCAATCGCTCAGACTTTCGCGGGCACGATCGGTTGTTCTTGATGCGGCGAGATGTGAAGCAGCGGGGGATTCCGGGATTGCTCGACATCAACGATTGGAAGCCGGCGAACTTTCAGTTCTTCAACGAGTCCTATGCCTGGGCTTGGGGCATGAGCGTCTTCTTCGATCAAAATCCGCGAACGCACGAGCGGTTTCGCAAGCTGGCGAAGTCGTTGACCGATCCGCTCGCCTGGAAGACATTCGCGAACGAACTGCAACCCGATCTGCCGGAGGTCCTCACGGAATGGAACTTGTTCGCGGCCGATGCCTGGGAGGGCTTCGACTTCCTGAGGTCCGCGATTGAGTTCCACGAAGGTCGGGCACTGACCAAGCCGCAGCGAGCCGAAATCCACGCCGACCGAGGCTGGCAATCGAGTCGCGTGCTGGTCGAGAAAGGTCGCCGGTATGAACTTGTCGCGACCGGACAATTCACGCTCGCGGAAAAACCCAAGCCGTGGGTCAGCGAAGCGGACGGTGTCACGTTTCGCTATCACAGCGGCCGACCGCTGGGACAACTGCTCGCCTCGACTCGGCCCGCGAAGAAAGCGGAAAACGAACGCGAGCCAATGCTGGAGATCAAGCCGCTCGGCAACACGTCCAGCTTTGAGGCATCACGAACCGGTACGCTCTACTTGCGTCTCAACGATCATCCCGCCGAGTTGGTGGACAATCGCGGCAGCGTGACGGTCGAGATTCGCGAAGCCGAGTAACCCGACGCGTTAGCGAGGGCGAACGCTTCAAGTAACTCGCAATTCATCGTTGCCTGAAGCGACCGTCCTCGCTCACGCATCGGGTTGGTTCCTGTCGTGGAGCGACAGGGCTACTTCTTCTTCGGCAGCGACTCGAAGACTTTCGGCACTTCGGTTTCGTTGATTGAACGATAGCCCTTGCTGAATTTGGCCTTCGCTCCGTCGGAGACAACGACGGTGATGTCGGCGTCGGGGTTGATGCCCCAGTTGTTGGGGCCGGTCTTCTCGCCAGCGAATACGGACCATGCGGTGCGTTCCGTCTTCAGCGATCCAAAGGCTTTTGGCAAGTAGTCCTTCGACTTGGCCGCATCGTCGGTCAGCCAGATGGCGACGATGTCCACGTCCGTGCGCTCGGCCTTGAGTTTGTCGTCGAGGACTTTGATGAACCGCGCCATCGGGCGAGAGAATTTGTCGGCCAACACAAACACGAAGACGGTCGGCTTCTCTTTGCGTTCGGTGACGAAGTCCAGCTCTTTGCCGGACGACTCGCCAGCGACGACGGCGACTTTGAACTTCTCGACGTCGTTCCCTTCACCCGGTCCGGAGACGACGTCGGCCCACACGGGCGAGGAACTCAGCACAATCGCGATCACGAGTGCAACGAATCGACGCATGACAGGTCTCCTGAAATCACGTTGGGGGCAAGCGGTCTCGCAGCACCTCGATTCGGTGGCTGCGGGTGGGTGGTCAGCATAACCACCACAACCGGAGGACTCGACTTTCAACCGGATTGCGACCTCGCACGAACAGGCAAGATTGGGATCAGGCTTGAGGCAGACTGGCGGAGTGTCAATAATGCCGCACATCGAATACAGCCGATATGAACTTGGCTGAAAACCGCCTTTCCACCAGCCGCGCGGCGAACTTCCCGGTTCGTCCAGCACTGCCAACCAACTGCGGAGAGCGATCATGTTGAAGATTGATGCTGGCTCCTCCCCGTCCCCGTATTGCGACGGCCTGACTCGTCGCAGTTTCGTCCAGCTTGGTGTTGCTGGCATGGCAAGCGCCGGCTTGGCCGATGTGATGCGAGCCAAGGCAATGTCCGCCGAGTCGCGCAGCAAGAAGGACACCTCCGCGATTTTGATCTGGCTGGACGGTGGTCCGGGCCATCTCGATCTGTACGACATGAAGCCGGACGCTCCGTCGGAGGTGCGCGGCTTGTGGCGGCCGATCCCGACCAATGTGCCGGGCATCGAGATCACCGAGTTGTTTCCGAAGCAGGCCAAGGTTGCCGACAAGTTCTCGCTTGTCCGCTCGCTGCATCACGACACCGGTGACCACTTCGCCGGTGGGCATCGGATGCTGACGACCAAGGACATGAACGTCTCCGGCGCGCAGAACGCCGGCAAATTTCCCGGCCTCGGTTCGATCATCGCTCGCGAGCGTGGCTCACGGCATCCGTCGATGCCCAGCTACGTCGCCGTGCCGTATGCCGCGAGCATCGGACTTGTCCCCGGCTACTTCGGCGGCAATTTCCTGGGCGTGCAGTACGACCCGTTCCAACCGGGTGGCGATCCGAATCAAGCGAACTATCAGGTGCAGAATCTGAATCTCGCACCGGGCATGAACATCAACCGACTGGAAAGCCGCCGCGAGTTGAATCGAGTGCTCGATCAAATTCCACGCACGGTGGAGCGACGCGGGTTGTTTACCGCGATGGATCAATTCGATCGAGACGCCTTCGATTTCGTCTCCGGCTCGCGTGCTCGCAAAGCGTTCGACATCGGCCAGGAAGATCCGCGACTCCGAGACAAGTACGGCCGGCAGAATTGGGGGCAGAGCACGCTGCTCGCCCGCCGACTGGTCGAAGCCGGTTCGACATTCGTGACGGTCCACTACGGCGGGTGGGATCATCACTGGAATCTAAAAGAGGGAATGGACAACTACCTGCCGATGGTCGATACGGCGGTGTCGTCGCTGCTGACGGATCTCGATGAGCGCGGGATGCTCGACACGACGCTCGTCATCTTGTGCGGCGAGTTCAGTCGCACGCCGAAAATGAACGACGGTGGCAACGGCGGACCGGCCGGCAGCATGGGGACGCCCGGTCGCGATCACTGGGGCAACTCGATGTTCTGCCTGCTCGCGGGCGGAGGCATCAAGAACGGCCAGATCGTCGGCTCGACCGACAAGCACGGCACTCGTCCGGCAACGCGTCCGGTGCAGCCGACGCACATTCACTCGACGATCTACAACTGCCTCGGCATCGACCCGCACATCTCAGTGATCGATCACGCGGGCCGACCGAATCCGGTGCTCGACGATCCAACTCCGATCCACGAGTTGCTGGCGTAGGACTCGATCACCACGCGATGACTTCAATCACACTGCCGGCTTCATAAGTTTGATCGCCGACGGGAAACAGCGCCATCGAGTTCGCGGCGACGGTCGCTCGCAGATCGCTGGAGCCGACCCACGGGATGGCGGTGACGATCGGACCATCCGATTGCCATTCGAGTCGAGCGGGCTGATACGTGGGCCGTTCCCCCTTGGTCGTGTGCGGAGCCGTCAGCCGCGCTTTCACGGCCACCGATTCGGCGGAAGAAACGCCCATCATTCGCCGCAGAGCAGGGCGGACGAAGAGTTCAAAGCAAACCAAACTGCTGACCGGATTGCCCGGCAGGCCGAAGACCAAAGTTCGTGAGTTCGGCCGGCGATCGAGCACTCCAAACCAAATCGGCTTGCCGGGTTTCACGTTCGCTTTGTGGAAAACCTGCCGCACTCCAGCGGCCGCCAACTCGGAGGGCACGAGATCTTTCTCGCCCATCGAGACGCCGCCAGAAAGGACTAGCACGTCGGATTGCAGTCCGATGTCGATTCGCTCGCGCAGGTGAGCGCGTTCGTCGCGGGCAATTCCCAACGGCACCGGTTCGGCGCAGGCTCGAAGAAGTTGTGCGCAGAGCATCGTCTCGTTCGAGTTCCGAATCTGTCCCGGACCCGGTGCTTGTTCGACAGGGACTAATTCGTCGCCGGTCGCCAGCACGGCGACTCGAGGTCGTCGCCGAGCAGTCACGCGCGCGAGACCGCACTCCGCGAGTGCTCCCAATTCTTGCGGCCGAAGTTCCGATCCCGCCGCGACCACCAAGTCGCCGAGCTTCGTAGAAGCTCCGCGCCGCAGGATGTTCGTATCAAGCTTCCAGCTCGCGACTTTGATCGGTATCGAAACATGGACACCGCCGCTCGCTCCGATTTGTTCCGACGTGAGTTCAACCGGCACGACCGCCTCTGCTCCGACGGGGAGTGGAGCACCGGTCATGATCTGAATCGCGGCGGGGCGATCGAGTGATCGAGTCGGCACCTGTCCGGCAGCAACCGTTTCGATCACCGGCAGCGATGCCACGCAATCGGCCAGTCGCACGGCGAAGCCATCGACCAGCGATTTGTCGAATGGAGGCGAATCGGCATCGGCGCGAACGTCCTCGGCCAAGACGAGGCCGAGCGCATCCAATAACGAAATCGCGTGCGGCTCAAACGCCGAGGCTTCTCGCAGTACTGCGGCGACAGCTTCAGAGACTTCCATCATGATTTGTGTGACTGACCGCTGAGGGTTTGGGAATTCGGAACAGGCCAATCAAGCTCAAGGCCCACGCGATCGGCATCCAAATGCCAAGCGGGAACAAGTCCACGCTCGGATGAGTCGCGCTGGCTGCCGCGAAGCCGACGACAACACTGAGCAGCAGCAACCCTTGAGACAACCACCACGACGCGCGGTCGCGACTACTCAGCGCGCTGGCCATTCCCAGCACGAACAACACGGCCGCGAAGTCCCACAAAGGTCGCCACGTCGACAGTTCAGCCTGCATGATCGGCCTCCGCGATGGTTGGTTCGCGACTCGTTCGGCAACCAGCCGCCGCTGCGACAACCAGCAGCAGTGAGCCAAGTCCCAACGCGATGCGTTGCTCGCGCGCGGCAACATCCGCCACATGCTTGGCAGAGTTGTCGTCATCC
>QWQF01000026.1 GCA_003669125.1 Planctomycetota bacterium | reverse complement strand
CGAAGCCTGGATCGGCTTGATCGCGTTTTGGTTTTTGGAGGTCAGCTCGCTGCTCTTCATCTACATGATGATCAACTACTTCTTGTCGGGACACATGATCCCGCTGGACTGGCTGGGGCCGATTGGCGACTGGGTGCGGTATTTTCCGTTTCAATATCTGGCGTACTTTCCGGCGGCGATCATGCTGGGCAAGTACAATCACTCGCAGTTGGTGACCGAGTTGGCGATCGAAGCCGCGTGGGTTGTCGTGCTGTTCGTGATGTGCCGAGTAACGTTGGCTCGCGGAGTGCGGCGGTACGGAGCGTTCGGGGGGTAGTTTTCATTGCTTGTGGTGCGACGCTTCCCCGCCGCTCGCGCGACTGCTGTAATTCTGCGGAAACGTCCCGATCTGGAAGGAGCCTCCCGATGCCGAAGACTTGGCGGTTTGCCCCGCATGATGCCGCCGCCGTGCGTGAGATTTCTCGGCAATTGCGTCTGCCCGCGTTGGTGGCACAGGTGCTGGTTGCTCGTGGGCACACCAGCAACTCGGCGGCCGAGACGTTTCTGCAATCGAGCTTGATGGATCTGCACGATCCGGACTTGATGCCGAATTTGTCCGAAGCCGCAGATCGAATCGTCGCGGCCGTGAGGTCGGGGCGGCGGATCACGATTTACGGCGACTACGACGTTGATGGCGTCACGGCAACGAGCATCTTGTGGCATTGCTTGCGGCTCACGAACGCGACCGTCGATTACTACATCCCGCATCGCATGGAAGAGGGCTACGGCCTGAACTGCGACGCGATCCGGCAGCTTCACGAAGAAGACCCACAACGGCTGGTCGTCACCGTCGATTGCGGCATCTCCAGCGTTATCGAAGCCGCGCTCGCCAAAGAACTCGGCCTCGAACTGATCATCACCGATCATCACGTGATGGCGGCCGAGTTGCCTCCGGCCGCGTGTCTGGTCCATCCGCGCTTGCCGGGATCGAAGTATCCGTTCGGACAACTGTGCGGAGCGGGAGTCGCGTTCAAGCTCGCGTGGGGAATTTGTCAGCGGCTTGGCGACGGCAAGAAGGCGTCGCCGTCGATGCGCGAGTTTTTGATGAGCGCAGTTGGCTTGGCTGCGATCGGCACGGTCGCTGATTGCGTGCCGCTGGTTGATGAGAATCGTGCGATCGTGCGGTACGGACTCGGCAGTCTTGTCGAGCGTTGCAGTCTGGGCATGAAGGCGTTGTTGCAGGTCAGCGGTTTAGGAGACAAGAAGGAACTCGGCGCGGACGACATCGGCTTCACGATCGGCCCGCGGATCAACGCGGTCGGACGATTGGGACAGGCGCGGCTTGCCGTCGAATTATTGACGACCGACAACCCGGAACGAGCGATCGCGCTGGCCAGGTATCTCGACGAACTCAATCAGCAGCGGCAGGTGGTCGAACGCAAGATTTTGAAACAGGCGAAAGAGATGGTCGCCGAAAACCCCGCGTGGCTGGAAGCTCCCGCGCTGGTGCTGGCTCACGAGGAGTGGCATCCGGGGGTCATCGGCATCGTGGCCAGCCGTGTCGCCGAGCAATTCGAGAAGCCGGCGATTCTGATTTCGCTGTCGCGGCAAGATCGCATGGGACAAGGATCGGGCCGCACGTTCGCTCGGTTCGATTTGCACGGAGGATTGTCCGCGTGTGCTCAGCACCTGAAGACGTACGGCGGGCATCAGGCGGCAGCAGGGCTCAAGATCGAAGCGGATCGGATCGACGCCTTTCGCGCCGACTTTTGCGAACACTTTTCGAAGACTCATGAGGTCATCGCCAGCGACCGCGAGGTATCGATTGATGCGGAGGTGCGGCTCGCGGACCTGACGAAACAAGCGGTGATGATGCTCTCGAAGCTCGGCCCGTTCGGTCGCGAGAATCCGAAGCCGATCTTCGCCGCCGCTCGCTGCGAATTGGCCGAACCGCCGCGCAAGATGGGCGAAGGAGAGCGGCATCTCTCGCTGCGTCTGAAGCACTACGGCACCGTGATGCGCGCCGTCTGTTTCGGAGCCGGCGATTGGGCCGACGAAATCGCGGCGGTCGGCGGGCCGATCTCGGTCTGCTTCGCCCCGACGATTAACAGTTTCAACGGCTACGAAAACGTCGAACTCCGACTGATCGACTGGCGGGCGGACGCGCCTTCGCCGAGTCGCTTGGCTGAAGCAACGATCGGCGGATAACTTGCTCTCCCTGCCAGGACACGCCTCACCACGCAACAACAACGAGGACACGAAATGCGTCTGCTTGCATCAGCTTGCCTCCTCCTTCTCTGCACCGCTTCGTTCGCTGACGATGCTCCGTGGAATCAGTTCCGTGGCCAGCGAGGCGATGGAAGTTCGACGGAGAAAGAACTGCCAGTCACGTTTGGTGAAGGTTCCAAGGAGATCGTCTGGAAGACGTCGATCCCCGGCCGAGCGTGGTCGTCGCCGGTCGTGTGGGGCAAGCAGATTTGGCTGACGAACGCGCCGGACATCCTGGGCAACACCAAAGAACGAGTGAAACTCGAGAAGCCAATCGCGTTGTCGGCGGTTTGTGTGGATCTCGAATCCGGCAAAGTGATTCACGACGTCAAACTCTTTGAGGTCTTGGAACTGCAAGTCACGCATCCGACGAACACGTTTGCGTCGCCGACGCCGTTCATCGAAGAGGGCCGCGTCTACATTCACTTCGGCAGCTACGGGACGGCGTGCCTGGACACAAAGACTGGCGAAAAGATTTGGGAGCGTCGCGATCTGGAGTGTGACCACTTCCGCGGTCCAGGATCGTCGCCCGTCGTGCATGGCGAATTGTTGTATCTGACGTTCGACGGTTACGACTTCCAATACATCGCGGCGCTCGACAAGAAGACCGGCAAGACGGTTTGGAAAAAAGATCGCGGCATTGATTACAAGACGACGGACGGTGACGCCAAGAAGGGTTACTCGACGCCATCGATCATTGAAGTGGGCGGACGAGAATTGCTCATCAGTCCGTTTGCGTACGCGACCATTGCCTATGAGCCGAAGACGGGCGAGCCGATTTGGACGGTGTTCCACAAAGGGATGAACGCGGCGGCTCGGCCGCTGTACGGCAACGGTTTGGTTTACATCAATTCCGCGGATGGCCCGAACCCGCTCGTCGCCGTGAACCCGCAAGGAACCGGAGACATCACCAAGAACATCGTGTGGTCAAGTTCGAAGCAGATTCCCAAGCGTTCGTCACAGATTCTTTTCGGCGACACGCTGTTCATGATGAATGACTCCGGCGTTGCCTCGTGCCTGGACGCGAAGACCGGCACAGAGGTTTGGTCGAAGCGTCTTTCCGGAGCCTACTGGTCCTCGCCGCTGCTGGCTAACGGTTTGATTTACTGCTGGTCGCAGGAGGGAGGCGTGGTGATTTTTAAAGCCGCTCGCGAATTTGAGCTGGTCGCCGAAAATAAGTTTGGCGAAGGCTTCTGGGCGTCTCCGGCCGTGGCGGGCAAGTCCCTGATCGTGCGGTCGAAATCGCACCTGTATCGGATCGAGAAACGAGATTGAGATGACTGTGTCGCGACGATGTTTGGCGGAGCGGTTCGAGTTCCTCGTGGTACTCGCGAGTTTGTGCGTCGTTGCGGTTGTCGGCTGCTCAAAACCAGAGTCCGAGGTCATTGTCTGTGCCAAGGCTCCGGTTCCACCGGAAGCCGACGTGGCTGTTCGCAATGTGCTTGCTGGTTTGCAGCGCAAGGACCTTCGGGCGTTGTGGGAATTCCTGCCGCCGTCGTATCAAGCCGACGTCCAGGAATTGCTGCATGACTTTGGACAGCGACTCGACGAAAAATCGTGGGAGCCATTTGTCACGACCTGCCGCAAAGCCCGCTTGGTCACGCAGCAAATGACTCGCAGGCTGGGTGAGTCGGGTGATGCGGCGAACGACTCTGACCGCGAATTGGTGGCCAAACTGCGCGACGTCGAACAGTTCTTGAAAGTCGTTTGCGACAGTGAACTCAGCGATGTTGCTCGGCTGAACAATTTGGACGCATTCCGATTTCTTGGCGGGACGGGAAACCAGCTCGTCGAAGTGGTGACGCACGGAACGCTCGGCGACTCTGATTTGGGAACCGATGTGTTCTCGCAGTTCGGTGCAGTGAAAGTCGAGTTGTTGGAATCCATCGGTGACTCCGCCGTGCTCAACGTGGACTCCGCCGTGCTCAACGTGCAATGGCCTGGGCAGGAAGCCACGCAGCACAAATTCGTGCGTGTCGAGGAGCGATGGATCCCGCAGACGCTGGTCGCAGCATGGCCGACGGAATTTCCGAAAGTGCGTGAGCAGTGCCTCGCGTGGGCTGACGACCTCCGGGCGAACCCCGAGCCGTGGCACGCGCGATTGCGGGAGTTTGACCAGTTGCTCGACGAATTGGCGGCGACGAAGTCGGTCGCCGAGACTCAGCAAGTCTGGCAATCCGGAGCGTCGCGGCTCATCGTGGCTTGGTTCGGAGTGGCGCCTCGCGATCCGCCAAAGACGGAAGAAATTCCGGTCGAATCACCGCTTCCGACGAAGCCTGCTCGTGTCAAACGGCCGGAGACGGAAGTGCTGCTGCCCGATGAACCGCAGAAATAGTTCTGGCGTCCGAGGCTACTGCTCACCCGGCTCAGCGGTTAAAACACCCGGCAATCACGAATTCGTCGGAATCGAAGTTCGCCGTCCTCTGGGAGCCGTCCGCTTATGGCAGTCTCGAATGGTTTGCAAATCCTTCACGACCTGCACCTGAAACTGCAAGCGGTGCAGGACGACCTTGAGAAAGGCCCGCGGCTCATCAAAGCCAAAGAGAATGTTTTGGCCAAGAAGCAGGCGGAACTGGATCTGGCCAAGGCGAAGCACACGGATCAACGAAAACTGGCTGATCAAAAAAACTTGCAACTCAAAACGAACGAGGCGAAGCTGGCCGACCTGAACACCAAGCTCAACATGGCCAGCACGAACCGCGAGTTCGATATCCTCAAGGGCCAGATCGCGGCCGACAAAATGGCCAACAGCGTGCTGGAAGACGAAATCCTCGACTGCATGGAGCAGGTTGATTTGCTGAAAGGCAAGATCATCGAAGCGGAAAAAGTCGTCGCCGACGCGAAGGACGGCATCGGCAAAATGACCGAGCAAGTTGCCGCCGCCCAAGCTGGCCTGAAAGAGCGAGCCGAGAAACTGCGTCTCGCCGTTGCCGAGGCCGAGGTCGTGATCCCCAAGGACTTCATGGCAACCTATCGTCGCCTGGTCGGTGCTCACGGAGCGGACTCGCTGGCCGTCGTCGAGAACAACGTCTGCACGTCCTGCAACGTGTCGCTCTCGCCGCAGCAAGGGATGGAGTTGCGTGGCGGCAGATTCATCTTCTGCATCAGTTGTGGCAAGCTGATTTACGCCGCCATGGCGTAATGCTGGGGTCGATCCTGTTTCGAGATTCTCCGCCGACAACCGAGTCTGGCTCTCGTCGAACTCAACGAGACGGCCTATAGTTTCCTCAGTTGGTTTTGACGGCGTAAATTCGTAGTGTTGATTCTTGGGAATCCACGAACTGCTTTTTCACTCGCCGTGCCACTTGGCGGGTCACCAGTCTGGCCTCTTTCGACTCGGTCCAGAAAGTCACAACGGGCCGACACTGCTTTTTAGGAGGCAAGAACATGGGTAAGAAACTGTACGTGGGAAATCTGAGTTACGATGTCGTTGACTCAACCCTGGAAGAAATGTTCGGCGAATTCGGAGCCGTACGAAGTGCTCAGGTCATTCAAGATCGAGACACCGGCCGCAGCAAGGGCTTCGGCTTCGTCGAAATGGAGGATGACGGTGCCGCGGAGCAAGCGATTCGCGGACTCAACGAGAAAGACCACGGCGGACGCAAATTGACCGTCAATGAAGCCCGTCCGCGTGAAGAACGCAGTGGCGGCGGTGGTGGTGGAAGTCGTGGCGGCTACGGTCGTCGCTAAACGTTTCATCGTACTCTGGTAACTCTCAAGCCGAAGGGATTTCTAATCCCTTCGGCTTTTTTCATTGGTCCCGACGAATCCTCGGCGATGCTCGACCCCAGCCACCCGATCACAGCGAGTGGCGACGCGGTTGAAGAGCCGAAACCATTCGTGCCGGTCTTCGTCGTCGCGAACGATGTCCGCGCGATCGACTCCGCGATTCAGGACGTGATCGACGCCTCCCGGAATCTCAATGCGGAGACATCGAGACAAGGAGTGATTCCTAAACGCTGTGAACGCTTGGTCGAATCTGCGTACTCACTGTCTATTTCCGAGGACACGCAAATAATCAGTAAGCTTTTCTGCGTTTTGTTCGTCCATGATTCGACAGCTTGTCGGAATAGGGTGTGTTAATCCGAATCTTGCCGGTTTGACTGCGTTAGCCAGATTAGGAATCACTGCCTGCCATTGAATACTGAGGCGATGAAGATGCACTCCATTGAGACGGTCGTCAGGATGGCCCTTTACCAAGTGGATGTAGCTTGAGGGATCACCGATTATGCCGTACCCAATCGCGCCGGACCCACTTGCATACGCGATGACCACATCGTCCACTCGGTATTTTTGAAGTACACGTTGGCCTTTTGCGGGATCGTCTTCATATCCCGCAGAGATCTGACTGTTATTGACCAAAAAGCTCCACCATCGCTGCCAGGGCCTACGCGCCTCAAGTCGTTGCGATTATATGAGTTATGGTTGCGCAACTGAAGCGATGTCATCACAACACGTTCTGGATTCTCTGTTTTCCAGGAGGTGTGATGAAGCAGACTCAATGGGATGGGGTGGTGCTGGGGGGATT
>QWQF01000173.1 GCA_003669125.1 Planctomycetota bacterium | reverse complement strand
TCTTCAAATGGCCCAAGCCGACACTGCCGGATGGAGCGGTGCGGGATTATTAATTCCGAAAATTCCTCTTTGTGTCTTCGTGCCTTTGTGTTTCAAAATCAGATCAACCACAAAGGGGCGAAGGGCAGGCGTCGCGTCCCTTGCTTGCTCGGCGGCGGCTTGAAACGATGTCCCGCCCAGGATTTCAAATTCACCACTCGAAAGGTTTGACCGTGAAAATTCGATTGGCTCTGTGCTTGATGGCTGTTGGTTTCGGGTTCGGTTTGATCGCCTCGGCCGTGAAGGCCGCCGATCCTTGGATTGTGTTCGCGGGAGGCGACGGGCCGGGCAAGGGGAAGCACATCGTGCTCATCAGCGGCGATGACGAATACCGCTCGGAAGAGGCACTGCCGCAGTTGGCGAAAATTCTCTCCAAGCATCACGGCTTCAAATGCACGGTGCTGTTCCCGATTGATCCGGCGGATGGCTCGATCAAGCCGGATCATCAGACCAACATTCCGGGGACCGAGGCGTTGAAGACGGCCGATCTGGCGATTCTGGGACTGCGGTTCCGCAATCTGCCGGATGAGCAGATGCAGCCGTTCGTCGATTACATCGAAGCGGGCAAGCCGGTGATCGGCCTGCGAACTTCGACGCACGCCTTCAACATTCCGAAAGGCCGCAAGTTCGAGAAGTACGGCTGGACGTACGGCGGCAAAGAGTACGAACAAGGCTTCGGCCGGCAGGTGCTCGGCGAGACGTGGATCAGCCATCACGGTCATCATGCGGTCGAGGGAACTCGTGGCCTGTTGGCGAAGGATCAGGCGTTGCACCCGATTCTGCGAGGGATCAAAGACGGCGACATCTTCGGCACGACGGACGTTTACGGCGTGCGCTTGCCGCTGCCGGGAGACAGCCTGCCGCTGGTGCTCGGCCAAGTCACGACGACGTTGAAAGATGACAGCCCGCCGGTGGAAGGGAAGAAGAACGACCCGATGATGCCGGTCGCCTGGACTAAGTCCTACAAGAGCGAGAGCGGCAAAGTTGCTCGCGTCTTCACGACCACGATGGGAGCCTCCGAAGACCTGCTGTGGGAGGGGACTCGCCGGTTGCTCGTCAACGCGAGCTACTGGTGCTTGTCGATGGACGACAAGATTCCGGCGAAGTCGAAGGTCGATCTGGTCGGCGACTTCAAGCCGCTGCGATTCAAGTTCGGTGGCTTCGCAAAAGGCGTGAAGCCAGAAGACCTGCTGAAGTAGCCGAGAGGCCAGAGTCGAGTGAAAATCAAAAAGCCCGGCCTTCCTCGCGGATGGTCGGGCTTTTTGTGTGGGCACTGTTGAACAAGCCAACTACTTCGCAGCGACGAGTTGCTTGGCTTTCTTCGGGTCTTTGTCGGCTCGGCGTCTCTCGACGACTTCGTCCTGCAGGCTGCGTGGGAGCAGTTTGTACCTGCAGAACTCCATCGTGAAGCCACCCTTGCCCTGCGTCATCGAGCGCAGTTCGTTGGCGTAGTCGAACATTTCGGCCAGTGGAACTTCGGCGTTGACGACACCGATGCCCATGTTGGTGGCCGTCTCAGTGATCAAGCCGCGCTTGCTGCTCAAGTGGCCGCAGACGCCGCCTTGGTATTCCTCGGGGACTTCGACTTCCAGCTTCATGATCGGTTCGAGCAAGCCGAGATGCGCGTCCTTCAGAATCTCTCGCATCGCCGATTGACCGCAGATGCGGAATGCCATTTCGGACGAATCGACATCGTGGTAGCTGCCGTCTTCCAGTTGGATTTGCACGCCGACCACTTCGCATTCGCAGAGCGGGCCTTTGACCAAGGAAAGTTGCATGCCGTCATCGACAGGCTTGATGTATTCCTTCGGGATGCGGCCCTGCGTGACCTCGTTGAGAAAGATGTACGTCTCCTTGGAGTCGTCCGGCAGCGGGGTCATCTTGCCGACGATGTGAGCGTACTGGCCTGAACCACCGGTCTGCTTCTTGTGCTTGTAATTGAAATCGACCGCCTTGGTCGGCGTCTCTTTGTAGGCCACCTTCGGCTCACCGACGAGGCACTCGACCTTGTACTCGCGCTTGATCCGCTCGGTGTAGATTTCGAGATGCAACTGGCCCATGCCGGCGATCAGCACTTCGCCGGTTTCCGGGTCGGACTGCACATGGAAGGTCGGGTCTTCGCGACGGAAGCGTTCCAGAGCCTTCGACAATCTGTCGGCACCGTCGCGATCAGCGGCTTCGATCGAGAGGCGGATGACCGGCTCTGGAATGAAGATGCTTTCGAGCGCGTAACTGACGGGTTCGCCACAGTAGGTGTCGCCCGACGCGCACTCGACGCCGACGGCCGCGACGATGTCGCCGGGGCCGGCGATGTCGATGTCTTTGCGGTCATTCGCGTGCATTCGCACGATGCGGCCGAAGCGCTGTCGCTTGCCGGTTCGCGTATTCGTGTAGCTTTCGCCTTTGACCATGCTGCCTTGGTAAATCCGCATGAAGGTCAACTGGCCGAATTGCTCGACGACCGTTTTGAACGCCATGCAGACCAGCGGGTCTTTGTCGCTCTTCGAGAGCGTGACCTTCGCGGCACCTTCGGCTTCACCTTCGACCTTTTTATGGTCGATGTTGGTCGCCATGACGGTGCGATCCAGCGGGCTGGGGAGGAAGTGCGTCACTGCGTCGAGCAGTTCTTGCACACCTTTGTTGCGGTACGCCGTGCCCATCATGACCGGCGTGATGTCTTGCGAGAGCGTCGCTTCGCGGATCAGCGCCCGGATTTGATCGACCGAAACTTCGCGTTCTTCGAGCAGCGCTTCCATCAAGCTGTCGTCGAACAGCGAGAGCGATTCGAGCATCTCTTGCCGAGCGGTCGAGGCTTGCTCGACGTAGCCTTCGGGAATCGCTTCGCGGCGAGTGGTTTCGCCATCTTCGCCATCAAAGTAGATCGCCTGCATCGTGATCAGATCGATCACTCCGGCGAAGTCCGCCTCGGCACCCATCGGAAGCTGAATCGGCACGGGGGTGACGTGCAGCTTGTCTTTGATCTGCTGAGTGACTTTGAACGGGTTCGCTCCGACACGGTCCATCTTGTTGATGAACGCGATGCGAGGAATGCGATATCGCTTCATCTGACGATCGACGGTCAGCGATTGGCTCTGAACGCCGCCGACGGCACACAGCACCAGCACGGCTCCGTCGAGTACGCGCAACGAGCGTTCGACTTCGACGGTGAAATCGACGTGTCCCGGCGTGTCGATCAGATTCACGGTGTATTCACCCCACTGCACCTGCGTCGCGGCGGCGGTGATCGTGATGCCCTTCTCGCGTTCGAGGTCCATGTGGTCCATCGTGGCGCCACCGTCACGACCTTTAACCTCGTGCATCGCGTGGATGCGGCCGGAGTAAAACAGGATGCGTTCGGACAAGGTCGTCTTGCCGGAGTCGATGTGGGCCGAGATGCCGATGTTGCGGACTTTTGTGAGGTCAGACATGGAACGTCACCCTGGGGTTGGGAGCCTTTTAAACTTATTCATTCTTGGGTCGGCCGCCGGAACGTCCAGCGGCTTTGTGACTGTACAGACAAACTGAGTCGCGAGGCCCTTGTGGCTTCTTGACTCCTGGAACGGACTGTTGTTTTTGGGAACTTGGCGAACACCGCGAAGCCAATCTCGCGGTATAGCCGGGAAAGGCATCTCGACTTGGCCAACTCTGTTGGCCCAGGAGACTCTGCGAAGAAACCAGGAACGGGCGAAAGAGTGGCTGGCGAGACGCTAGGTCAGGAGCATCTCAAACTGATTGATTGGTAAGAAAATCACCGCAACCATGATCAGCTCTCGTCAATGCGCCTGAATCAATCCTGGTGAGCAACTCGGGTGGATTTCGCGGCCGATGTCCGAGGTCGAGTAACACCCCTCGACCAACAAGGTCCGCGAAAAGGGTCGGCAAAGTACCGTTGTTTTCGACGTCTGAAAAGAGGAATCTTCGGTTTTCATCGAAGATTCGTGAAATTCGACCACGTTCAGCTTTTGGCGAAACGGCCCGTTTCACGGACTCACGAGGGCAGCGTTTCCAGCAACACGGCATCAGACGTCGACTCGATGACGACAGGACCGCAAGCGGCTGGGATCACAAGAGAGTGGCCGGCGGCCAGCGGTTCTCGCCCGGAGGAAGACACGACCTGCACATGGCCGTCGATCAGCGACAGGATGCGGCAGCGATCGTCTGCGGGCAATTGGAAGGGAGCGCTCGTCAGCGTATGGCGACGCCAAACAAAGTGCTCAGTTTCGATAAATTCCTCGCTGAGCCCCTCGTTCACGTCCAGTCGGCGCGGCGAGACCGGTCCAAGCGAGAAGTCGATGCACTGCAAGGCTTGCTCGATGTGCAACGGGCGCAAGCGGCCGTGAGCGTCGTGACGGTTCCAGTCGAACAGCCGAAAGGTCACGTCGCTAGGTTGCTGAATCTCTGCCAGTGCGACACCGGCTCCGATCGCGTGAACGGTGCCGGCCGGAACCGAGATCACATCGCCGACTCGCGCGGGGATCGAGTGCAAACACTCCTCGACGGTGCCGACCGCGAGATGCCTTTCGAGCGTGGCGAGATCAGCTCCCTGCTTCAGGCCGACCGACAACCGGCTGTTGGGCTCAGCAGCCAGAATGACCCACGCTTCCGATTTACCGTGCTGTCCGGGAGCGAGCATCGCCGCTTGCGCGTCGTTCGGGTGAACTTGAACAGACATCGTCTCGGCGGCATCGAGGAATTTGAACAACAACGGGAATTGTTCGCAGCCCGCGTGTCGGCCGAGCAATTCATCGGGATGCTCACGCACCAAGTCATGCAGCGAGCGGCCATCGAACGGGCCGCCGAGCACACGGCTTTGGTCGTCGCCGAGATCGACAACCTCCCAACTCTCGGCCCAACCGGCGGTGGTCGCGTCTGGCTTGTGCCACTGCTGAGCCAGTCGCCGGCCGCCCCATGGGCGCTGTTTGAACAACGGCTGCAAGCGAAGTGGCGGCATCGTGCGAAGTCAACCGAAAAGGAAATCAAGGTTTGCTCGTGATCGAGACGCGAAACTATAGTCCGCCCCTGCTCCGTTGCCAAAACCAGCATGACGCGCCAGCGAGTGGTAGTTCGTGATGACCACTCGCTGGCGCGTCGTGCTGGTGTGTGCCATCGCTTTCACAAGGAGGTGATTCATGCCGACCAATGATCCGATCTCCGATCCGTTGCCCGATGAACCTCCAATGATTGAAGTCTGGGTCGATGTCGGCGAGGCGCTTCGGCTTGGCAGCAGCGTACTGCGAGTGATGGACACCGACGGCGAAGACACGATGCTGCGTTTGGACAGCGCAACAGCGGACGATGACGACGAGACCCGCTGGGTCGAGTTGCCGCGGTGACGCGAGTGTTGTGGTGCGGGCGTCTCGCCTGCATCGGTCGTGATACTGGTGCAGGTGAGACGCCCGCATCACAATCCCGTGACGATGACGCACTACATTGAACGACTGCACGCGGCCGTGCGACGCACGGGGACCGCCGCACTGGTGGGACTCGATCCGCGATTTGATCAGCTTCCGGCGAACGTGATCGCCGCCGCCAAACAGCGAGCGACCACCGAGCGAGCGATCCAGGCGACCGCGTTTGAAGAGTTCTGTTGCCGGATCATCGACGTCGTCGCTCCGCTGGTCCCGGCCGTGAAGCCGCAGGCGGCGTTTTTTGAAGAGCTTGGTCCGGACGGTTGTGTCGCGCTGGCGAACGTCATGCGACACGCTCGGCGAGCGGGCTTGATCGTGATTTGCGATGCCAAGCGCGGAGACATCGGCTCGACGGCCGAGGCGTATGCTCGCGGCTATTTGGCCGGGGCCGATCCGAATGCGGCGGCTTGGGCGGCGGATGCTCTGACCGTGAATCCGTACCTCGGTCGTGACACGCTCGAACCGTTCGTGAAGGTCGCGGCCGAACGGGGAGCCGGCTTGTACGTGCTGGTCCGCACCAGCAATCCCGGAGCGGGCACGTTGCAGGATCGAGTGGCCGATGGGACGCCGATTTATCGGCATGTCGCGCGACTTGTTGAGGAGTTGTCGGTCTCGACGCTGTGCCAGTCAGGAGTCGCGGGCGATGACTTCGGCTGTGTCGGGGCGGTGGTCGGGGCGACCTATCCGGCTGAGTTGGCCGAGCTGCGTGAAGTCATGCCGCACGTGCCGCTGCTCGTGCCAGGCTACGGTGCTCAGGGAGGCAGCGCTGCGGACGTGCAGGCCGCGTTCCGAGGAGACGGCCTCGGCACGCTCATCAACAGTTCGCGAGCGATCAACTTCGCTCACACGCGCGAACCGTACCGCAGCCAGTTCGGCCCGGATCGCTGGGAAGACGCGGTCGCTGCGGCGACACGCGACATGATCGCCGAACTGTCGTAGCACGGACGCCGACGTCCGTTCTGCGAACTGGCCCGCACAACCGGCACCGTCGGCGCGTTGCGAGTGATTGTCGCAACGCATCCGATCGGCGTTTCGCATTTGACCGTCGCCGAGCGTGTGACCCGCGTGTTGCGAAGATTGAGCATGTCTGCCGCGACGTCTGTGAGAATGCTGCTGAGCGATCCGCTATTCGCCAGTTTGCAGCTCAAGCCGGTCGATCCGAGAAAGCACCAAGCACTCACGAACCGGGTTGGACCGCAGCCAGCGTTCGTGCGGGCCGTGTCGGGAATCCGGGTTGCGGGCGATCGCCCTCGACCGTCGGGTTTCGCGTTTTGGATTTCGAGCTTTTCTACAGCCGGGGTCGTGTCGGATTCGTCCCGACCGCCTGCGTGAAAACGCAGGGGACGAATT
>QWQF01000299.1 GCA_003669125.1 Planctomycetota bacterium | reverse complement strand
GGAACCGAATGGGATGGCGGTTGTGGCACAGATCACAAAATCGGTCAACACCAATCGGCAAGAAGTGCGACACGCTCGGCGGAATTCGAGCTTTTCACCGCCAAACCGAAATTCGACTCAAGCCGCGTCCGTGGAACGTGCGGTCGAGATAAGGTGGCCCAACGAAATGAGCCCGATCACTCCTTCCGAGCGATCAGGCTCTCGCATTTTGGTGTCACAGCGAGCCAGCGACTTCTTGTGGTCGCCGAGGCTCACCATGACGTTGTACGGCTCTTCGTAGGTGATGAAGCGGCGGCGATGCAGCAGCTTGTACTGGTCGATGGCTTCGGCCAACTCCTGCGCATCGGGATTCAGCAGGCTGTGCGAATCACGGAATTGACGACGCTCGCGGCCCTCTGAATGGCCATCGCCGGACGAACGACGGCCCATGAACGTGACCGGCTTTTGCTCAAGTAATGGTGACATTAGCATGGTTCCTCGACTGTTCGACCGCAAACTCAGGTCACGCGAGTCGGTCGAGCAAATCGGCTTTGTTCGGAACGGAGTAATTCAGACCCCTCGTCCGTTGGTGGCGGCGGATTCTGCGGAATCCCTCTCACGAGCGCGTCCCGAACAACTGAAACACGCCCCGGTCCACCATTGATCCAAAACAACCCCCACCGAGCTTGCCTCGATGGGGTTTTACAGACCTTCTCGTGAGCATCGGTTCAAGGCCAGCATGAAAATCACAATCCTCGGCGGCGGCGGGATGGCAACGGCTTGTGCGATCGTGCTCGCCGAGCACCCCGGACTCGCCGTGTCGATCTGGGCACGCAGCGCCGAGTTCGCGCGCGACATGGCGACCTCGCGAACCAACGACCGCCTGCTGCCCGGCGTCCGCATCCCCGACCAGATCGAGATCACATCCGATGTCGCGTCGGCCGCAACCGGAGCAGACGTGCTGATCGCGGCGGTCCCGACAGCCTTCCTCCGACAAGCTCTCACCGACATCGCCGACAAGTTGCCGACCGGCGTGCCAGTCCTCAGTGTCATCAAGGGACTGGAAAACGACACCTTCGCTCGTCCGACGCAGATCATCACCAGCGTGCTCGGCGCGCGACCGGTCGCCGCGCTCGGTGGGCCGTGTCACGCCGAAGAAGCCGCTCGCCGAAAGCCCGCCAGTGTGGTCATCGCCAGCGAGGATGATGCGTTCTCCTCGCAAGCTCAAAAACTCTTCGCGACCGACCGCTTCCGGGTTTACACGAATCGCGACTTGCTCGGCGTCGAACTGGCGGGAGCGTTGAAGAACGTCATCGCGATTGCAGCCGGCATCTGTGATGGACTCGGCTACGGCGACAACGCCAAGTCCGCGCTGATCACGCGCGGCCTCGCCGAGATGACTCGCTTCGGCAGTACCTTGGGAGCCGACAAGTCCACGTTTTTCGGACTCGCCGGCTTGGGCGACCTGATCACCACCTGCGTCAGCCGTCACGGCCGCAATCGCGGAGTCGGTGAACGCCTCGGCCTCGGCCAAACGCTCACCGACATCCTCGCCAGCATGACCGCCGTCGCCGAGGGGGTGACAACCGCTCGCAGCATCCACGACCTCGCTCGGCACAAAGGGATCGACATGCCGATCACCCGCGAAGTCTTCGCCGTCCTGTTCGAATCAAAATCCCCCGCCGCCGCCACCGAGTCCCTCATGCAACGCCCTCCACGCGGCGAGTGACAGAACAGGGAAGCGTGTGTGATCCGCTACTTCTTCGGCGGTTCCGTCACCTTGATCGTCACCGGGCGGCTGGCCATGGAGACGAGCGTGTTGGGGCGGTCCTTCGCGTCTTTGGATTTGTTGAACGGCACCTGGGCTTGGCCGAGGACCGACATCGTGTACTCGCCGGGGCGAGTGCCCGCTTGCACCGTGATGCGGATCGTCACGTCGTTCGTGTCGGCGGCGATGGTCGTGTTGGGCAACTGAAAATTGCCTTTGAACGACAGCGGGATCAGGTTGATCGCGTTCTTGAATTCGGGCCAGTAGCGTTTGGCTTGGACTTTCACCTCGGCGGTCTTGCCGGCTTCGATCTCGATTTGATTCGGCACGAGTTCCAGCGAGTACGGCGCGGTTTCTCGCACGGCGATCAGTTGCTCACGCGTCGGGCGACTGCTGTTGATGTTGGCGATGTTCCAGACACGCGTGTACGGCCGGACTTCGCGGCGGAGCGTTTGCTCGCCGACCTTCGCGGTCGCGAACAGTTTGATCGGGCCGGCGAAGTCGGCGGCGTTTTCGTCCGACCACAACACGAACGTGCCTCGCTGATCGTCGGTCGTCGTCGGAGCGAAATGGACTCCCGGCGGCAGTCCCTCGGCGGTGATCGTCATCGGCGCGTTCAGCCCGTCACGGAAGTGCGTCACCACGTCGAGGTATGCAGTCCCTCCCTTCCACAGCGTGACGTGGCCGGGGCCGGGGTTCTGACTGTGAATGGCTGCCGGATAGAAGTCCGGCTGCGGCTTTCGGAGCGAGAGCACATATTGATAACGGGGCCCGCCTCGGCCGTATCGCTCCTGCACGAGCAGCCGATATTTTTGATCCTTGTTGAGCGACAACATGCCGACGGGGTCTCGCAAGTGGCCGTCGAAGGCGTTCTGGCGGTGACCGAAGTCATCGAACTCGCCGACGCGATTCTTTTTCTCATCGAAGGCGACGACGACCGGATCGGCTCGGCCGCTGATCCGTTCGCAGTAAACATCGACCGCGTAGCTGCCGTTCTCCGGCACGCTGACTTCAAACCAATCGGTGTCGCGCGGCTGATCGAATCGGCCGCTGACGATCGCCGGCAGAGTGATCGGCTGCGGCGACTCGAACGAGTTGTTCGGTTCCGCTTCGATCGTGGCCGGCTCTTTCGTGACGAGGATGCGTTGAGCATTCAGCGCCGCCCCGACGCCGGGCATCTCCGGCCGCCACTGAAACCCGGTGAGCGTGCATGTCCCGGCCGTCGGCAACACCGAGTGATCGGTCGGATGTTCCAGAAACCGAAACGTCTGCAAGTCCAGCACGTCCGCCGGAGCCATCACCGGCAACGTGATCTCGTCCAGCGGAGCCTCATGAATCTGCGCCGCCGACTTCTTCGCCCCGCTGCCAAGATTTCGTCCGAGCACCGTCAACGTCGCCGATTGCCCCGCCGTGATCGCTCGCGGAAAAACATTTTCGACATGCGGCCGATCCGAGATCACCAGCCGATACGGCGCTCCGCCATTGAATGTCAGATCGTGAAACTTGACGAAGAACTCGCCGTCTTCCGGTGCAACGAAATCGAGAAACGGATCGGCTCCAAAGTAATCGCTGTTCGACGCGAGTTGCTTCCCGGCTTTGTTCGTCAGCGTGAGCGTCCCATCCACCGTTGAATCCAACCGCGTGCCGAGACAATCCACGGTGACGCGCTGCCCACGCTTCGCCTCGAATCGAAACCAGTCCTCGCCGTTTTGGTCGCTGCTCCCATTGATCGCCGAGTTCACCGCGACAAGCTGCGACTTTTCCGGCTCATTATTCGGTTCGACTTCCGCAACATCCGTGAGTCCGTGCGAGATCGCCAGCAGCCGAGGATTGCTCACGCCGAACCGCCCCACCAACCGCACGTCATACGTCCCCGCCGGCACATCCGCCGCGACACTGACTTTGAAGAACCGCTCCTTGACGAACTCCGCCTTCAACCCCGGATGATCGAACAACAGCGACTTCACCTCTTCGATGTCGCCGCCAAGTATTTCGACCTCCAGCGTCGAACCCGCCGCCGCACCAATCGGGCTGAGGCGGTCAAAACGGATGAGTGGCAACTCTGCTTGGACTGAAGCGACTGCCAGCCAACCAAGTAGGAACCAACCAAAGAGGAAACGCCACGCCATGTTTTGGAACTCCAGAAACGAACACGGGCGGTCAAACCGCCCGTGTTTGCATTCGCAGGGAAGACGACGGAATCAGACCAACTCCGGGATCGGCTCGCCTTCGCTGAGGATTGGCAGTGGGCGTTTGGCTTGGTCGAAGAAGACGTGGTGGTGGTCGATGTCGAGCACCCTGTACATCGTCGAGAGCACGCAACCGGGCGTGTAAGGTTTCGTCGTCGGGTATTCGGCGCGCGAGTCGGTTGTGCCAATCGCTTGGCCCATCGCGAGTCCGCCGCCGCCGAACACGACGCTCATCGCGCCGGGCCAGTGGTCTCGGCCGGAGCCGCCGTTGATGCGCGGGGTACGGCCGAATTCTCCGAAGCACATCACCAGCACGTCGTCGAACAGGCCGCGCTGATGCAGATCGGTGACGAGCGCGGCGACCGCTCGGTCGAATTTTGGTAGCAGGTTGTTCTTGAGCTGCGCGAAGTTGTCGCCGTGAGTGTCCCAGCCGCCGCCAGCTTGGATTGTGACGTAGGTCACACCCGCCTCGACCAAGCGCCGAGCCAGCAGGCAGCTTTGTCCGAGATCGTTGCGGCCGTATTGATCGCGCAGCTTCGGATCTTCTTTTTGAATGTTGAACGCTCGCACGGCGCGGTCGTTCGTGATCATCTCCATCGCGTCGCGGTAGAACGTGTCGAGACCGGCGATGTCCCCCTGTGTGTCGATATCGCGGCGAATCGTGTCGAGCTTGCCCATCAAGCCTTGGCGGCGTTCAAGCCGCGAGAGACTGACTCGGCCGGGAAGTTTCAGGTTGCGGACGTTGAAGCCATCATCGTTCGGATTGCTGTCCGGCGAGAACGGATTGAAGGACGCTCCGAGATACGCCGCCTTGCCAAGTCCCAGCGAGTTCGGCAGGTTCACGTAGGCCGGCAGGCTCTCGGCGTTTGCCCCGCGCATGCGAGCGACGACTGAACCGCACGCCGGATAGATGTTGTTGTTGACCTCGATGGTCGGCTGATAGCCGGTCAGCATCCACTGTGAGCCCATGCCGTGTCCGGCGTTCGTGTGCGTGGCCGAACGGACGATCGCCAGCTTGTCCATGATCTGCGCTTGCAGTGGACAGTGCTCGCCAATCTCGATGCCGGGAACGTTGGTCGGAATCGGCTTGAACTCGCCACGGAACTCCGACGGAGCGTCAGGCTTCAAATCGTACATGTCGATGTGACTCGGCCCGCCGGCTTGCCAAATCTGGATGACCGCCTTGCGTCGAGCTGGCTTCGCGTCGGAAGTCGATTCCGCTCGTAGCGTGTTGGCGAGAGTCAGACCGCCTGCGGCCAGACCGCCGACGCGGATGAAGTCGCGGCGAGAAATGCCGTCACAATTGCGAGTTCCGGGGCCAACCAGGTCGAGCATGTTCGGAGACCTTATCGGGGCGGGAGAACGAGGCGGGAGAAACACAGTCGCTCGATAGATTACTTCGGCAAACACGATGGGAAAACGGATTCTGATCTGTTTTTTTTCGGCTTGAGCGGAAGTTTTGAGGTGGAGGGTCCGTCTGATTTTGCTTTTTGAAATGCCGAAATCGCCAAGGAAGACGCAGCGGTCGCTGAAGACTTTCCGCGAACTCCGCGGTGATTTTCCGCGTTCTCTGCGTTTCAAAAACTGTGGTTTAATTTGCTCGCAATTCTTTGCTCGCAATTCTTTGCCCGCAATTCATCGTTGCGATTGGCGGCCGGAGCGAGGCTCATCGACTTTGAACTGCACGCTGCCGCGCGGCGGGATTTGTTCCTCCGGCGAGAGGCTGAGCGGAGCGTTCTGCCAACCGGCCTTCGAGGCTGCGTGCTTGTAGCCGACGTCGAACAGCTTCTGCATCGAGCGTGGATCGAACGCCAACGGCGAGAACTCTTCCGCCATCTCGCGCGGCACCGCGGTCAGTGCAAAGGTTGCTCCGGCCCAGCGGCTGAGCAAATAGGTCTTCAGCAGGTCGCCGTCCATCTGCGATTGCAGAACGCCGCCGACCGATTCCTCGATGACGGCCGAGAGTTTGCGTTGCACTCGGCGACGAGGCAGACGCAGTTGTCCGGCGACGATGACGTACACGTTCAAGTCGTCGCGGACTTTCGCTTCGTCGGGATCGGATGCCGACATCCCCAGCATCGCCGGTTGCAGAAACAGCGACGCGGCGACTCCGCCATCGACGTGCAATTCCGCGTGTCGTTCGCCTTCGACGTCGATGTCGATCTCGACCGGCGGCAGCAAGCCGGGGACCGAAGCGGACGCCAGCAGCACGTCACGAAACAGTTCGAGCTTGTTGGGATCATTGCCATCGGCAATCGCCCCCAAATCCCAAACGACGAGCCGTTTCGTGTCGAGATCGGTCGTGCCGACGTACAGCCGCCGACCATCGCGATGCGCCTCGGCAATCTGTTTCAAAACCTGCGGAGTGATCTCGTTGGCAATCCGCTTTCGCAGCGGAGCCGAATCTGCCAGCGAGTCCGCGTAGATGAGTGCGGGCAACCAGCGACGCGTGAAGATGTCGCGATCGCGGCTCTCGGTGTAGTTCCGCTTCAAGAGTTCGTCGTACTCAGAACCGAGAAATACGAACGGAGCCATCAACGCTCCGGTACTGATTCCCGTGACGACGTCGAACTGCGGCCGATTCCCCGCCGCCGTCCAGCCGTTGAGCACTCCGGCCGTGTACGCTCCGTTGGCTCCGCCGCCGGAGAGCACCAGCACGTTGCTCGGCTCGCTCGCCGACGCCGACACCGTACGGATTTCGCTCTGCTGCTGCTGCTGCACGCGCGGGGCGACCTCGGCCGGTTCCCCCACCTCGATTAATCGAGCCGCCTGCGGCAACTCCAACGGCACATGCCGGCGCGTGATCGCACAGCCGGGTGCCGACCACAAAGCGATCAGCAACGTCCATTTCCAACAGCGGAGAAAAACACCGTGTGACATCGTGTCTGTATTTGTGCAGTGAGGCGGCCTTCGCCAGAATCAGATCGACCGGGAAGATAGGCCAAAATCCGCGATCGCTCCCAGAGCGATCTTTCAGGCGGACAGCCGTTATCCCCTTTTCTTCCGTGAACATTGGACTGCCATGAAACTCCTGCTGACCAACGACGATGGCATCGACGCTCCCGGCCTGCGACTGCTGGCCGAGATCGCTCGCGATTTTGGCGAGGTGATCGTTGTCGCGCCGGACGGAGTTCGATCCGGTTGCGGGCATCAAGTGACCAACGACCGTCCGCTGTCGCTGACCGAAGTTCGTCCCAGCGAATTCGCTTGCGACGGGACACCCGCCGATTGTGCGAGACTGGGCTTGAAGCACATCGCTGCCGATGTCGATTGGGTGCTGTCCGGAGTCAACGACGGCGGCAATCTCGGCATCGACGTGTACATGTCGGGGACCGTCGCCGCCGTGCGCGAAGCGGTGCTGCTGGGGACGCCCGGCATCGCGCTGTCGCAGTACGTCGGCCGAAAAGAATCTGTCGATTGGCCTTCGCGAGCCGTTCTGTTGCGCGGCGTGTTGTCCCGTCTGCTGGCCGAACCTCCTCCGGCCGAAGGCTTCTGGAACGTCAACTTTCCGATCTGGGAGCCAACGCATCCGCATCCGCCGATTGTCGAGTGCCGCTTGGACCTCAACCGTCATGACGTGCGGTACGAGTCGCTCGAAGACCGCTGGCACTATCGCGGCATCTACCGCGACCGCCCTCGCACCGACGGCCATGATGTTGATGTCTGCTTCGCGGGAAAGATCGCGCTGACGAAATTGAACATCGGAGGCTGACTACGTCCACGACCATCACGATTCATGTTCCGCGCGAGCTGCGCGTCGAGTGCAATGGGGCGAGGGAATTATCCCTCTCAGCCTCAAGCGTGCGTGCCGCGCTTGACGAGTTGAAACGTCAGCTTCCAACTTTGTACCGTAACATCTGCGACGAAACCGGCGCGGTGCGTCGTCACCTCAATTTGTTCGTGAACTCGGCCCATGTGCGCGAGCGGCAAGGGCTGGAGACGGTGTTAGTGCCTGGCGATACGCTCTTCATTCTGCCTGCAGTCTCAGGAGGTTAATCACGCCCGAACGAGTTGTGCTCACGATCGGAACCAAGAAAGGTCTGTTTGTCGCCGAAGGTTCCAAGACGCGAGGCAAATTCTCGCTGCGCGGGCCATTCGGAAAAGGCGTACCGGTTTACTCGTCGCTGATCGACACGCGCGGCACTCCGAAGATTTACGCATCGAACTGCAATCCGTGGTTCGGCATGAAGATGCTGGTCTCGAACGATCTCGGCAAGAAATTCAAAGAGACCAAGTCCGCTCCCGCGTTCCCGAAAGAAGACGGCCGAGCACTCGCCAACATCTGGTCGATTGAGCCGGGGACCAGCAAGAAAGATTTGTTTTGCGGCGTTGAACCAGCATCACTGGTTCACAGCTGCAACGGCGGCGACTCTTGGGAATTGGTCTCCGGCATCAGCAATCATGATCACGCCAAGAAATGGCAAGAGGGTAACGGCGGCTTGTGCATGCACACGATCTACCAAGCCGGCAATCGAATTCATCTGGGCATCTCCACCGGCGGCCATTACCTGAGCGAAGACGGCGGCGCGACTTTCCAAGCCGCGAACAACGGTGTCGGTGCCGGATTCTTACCCGATCCCTACCCGGAATTCGGCCAGTGCGTTCACAAGATCGCGGGGCACAAGGATGCGCCGGGCCGGCTCTACATGCAGAACCACGGCGGCTGGTCTGAATGGACCGGCCCCGGCGGAGCCCGGCCAGACATCGGAGTGCTGCGCAGCGACGACCACGGCCACACTTGGCGATCCATCGCCAAAGGACTGCCGACCGACTTCGGCTTTCCGATCGTCGTGCATCCGCACGATCCCGATGTCGTCTATGTCATGCCGCTGGAACCGACGACGCGTACCTGCCCCGGTGGCTCACCCGCCGTGTGGCGCAGTGAGAATGGCGGCGACTCATGGCGCAAGCTCGCCAAAGGTCTGCCGAAGAAAGAGAGCTTCTTCACGGTGCAGCGAGACCGAATGGACATGGACCACCTCAAGTCCCCCGCACTCTACTTCGGTACGACGACCGACCAACTCTGGATCGGCCGCGACGGAGGCGAGGAATGGGATTGCCTATTTGATTCACTGCCGAGCATCCATTGTGTGAAGGTCGCAGTCGTGTGAACTTCGTGCATTGTCACGACCTGATATCGCATGGCCTTCGATACATTGTTTAACCCGGAGCCAACGGCGACGGCATCTCGCGCTGCGTCACAGCCGTCGCCGCTGGCTCCGGGTTAAACAAGACAACTCAATCGCCTCTGGAACGGGAGTTCGCTGAGTCGTTCCGTGACTTACGCCAGCAGTCGTTGGGCGATCGTTTGACCGAATAGCCGGGCGGAGTCGAAGTTCTCTCCGGTGATGATGCGGCCTTCGACGATGACGTCGTCGTTGCGAGTCGTCGGGTCGCCCAGCACACCTCCGGTGTAGACCGTCGCGCCGTTGACCTCCGAGTGCCAGCGGTACAGATTCGCTGCGGGGATGTTGTTTGTCGGCGAGTTGAAGTGTGCCGTCGTCACGGTGCGGCCTTGCAGCAGGCTTTGGCCGTTGACTCGTGCCCACGCCAGAATGCTGACGCCGTGGCAGACCGCCGTCACATATTTGTCCTGCGCGACGAAGTCGTTGATGAGCTGATTGACTCGATCGCGAATCGCCACCGTGCCGTTGTAGTTCGGGTTCGTGTACGTCCCCGTGAAGGCATATTGGTACTGCGACGCGCCCCAGCCGCCGACGAACACGATGGCTGAGTAATTCGTGGCGTTCGCATCGGCCAGCGCGATGTCGGGCATCACGCCGCCATTCGTTCCGGCCGCTTGCCCGGAGTTCGCATGGGGGATCGAAAATTGGCGGCGACCGGCGGCGACTACCACCGGGATGCCCGCCGCAAGCAACGCATCGCGCGGGTCCGCGTACTCTCTGTAATAGAAGTCGCCGTTGGAGATCACGATCAGCACCGGCAGCGGAGTCGCGGCAGGCACGTCGTTATCGGCAATCGTGACAGTCCCGGCGGTCGTCGCTCCGAGCTGATAAGCTGCGCTGGCCGCGAGCGTCAGGACGGCGGTTTCGTTGGCTTCGACGGCGGTGTCGTCGATCGGCGTCAGAGTGATGTCGGCGAACGTCGCACCGATCGGGATCGCGACCGACGACGCCAGCGTGTTGAAGTCCGAGCCGTTCGTCGCTGTGCCACTGATCGCGTAGTTCACGGTCAGAGCGGCAGTCGTCGCACCCGTGCGAGTCACTCGGAAGACGCCGCCATCGCGGTTCAGTTCAGCGGCAGCGGCGTCGGTCGCGGCGATCGTGATCGTCGGCAGAACGGGAGCTGTCCCAACGTCGTCGCTGGTGATGTTGACGGTCGCGGTGCTGACGGCCCCGAGGTCGTAGGTCGCTCCGTCAGTCAGGCTGACGATCACGGTTTCAACGGGTTCGACGCCGCTGTCGTTGACCGGAGTGACCGTGATCGTCGTCGTCGCCGAACCCCAGTTGAAGAAGACGAATCCGCCCAATGGAACGAGATCCCCGCCGGTCGCCAGTGTTCCCGGCGTCGCGGTGCCGCTGGCGGTGTAGCGAACGGTCAACGTGCTGTTCAAAGCCCCGCTGCGAGTCAGCGTGAAGGTGCCGGGATTCGTGCCGGCTTCTCCCGCGTCGGCATCGGTCGCGGCGATCGTGATACGCGGCGTCACCGGCGGCGCTGCAACGTCGTTGTCGGCGATATTGATGCGAGCCGAAGTACTCGTCCCAGAGCGGTACTGCGTCGAGGGACTTAGGAAGAGGATCACGCTCTCGGTGTTCTCGACGGTTGCGTCATCGACAGGACGAACGGTGATCGTGGCCGAGGTCTGACCGGCGGCGAACGCTACGGCCGTTGAGATCGCGTCATAGTCCGCTCCCTGAGCCGTTTGAAATCCGTATTGCAGATAAATCGTCTGCGCCCCGGTCGTGCTGCCGCCGGTGCGAGTCACCGTGAAGACGCCCGGATCACGACCCGCTTCCGAGGCGTTTGCGTCGGTCGCGACGATGTTGATCGTCGTTGCGGTACTCGGGAAATCGTCGCTCACGACGCTGACGCTGCCCGTCGCCGTCGCCGTGCTGATCAGCGAATAACCCGCTCCGGCTTGCAGCGTGACCGTGACTGTCTCGTTGCCTTCGACCGTCGCGTCGTTACGCGGAGTGACGGTGATGAAGGCCGTATTCTCATTGGCCGGGAACGAGACCGTACCGCTCAGCGCGTTGTAGTCCGTGCCCGCGACCGCATTGCCGGCGACCGAGTAATTCACCGTCAGCGGTTGCGAGAGATTTCCGCCGCGAGTGACTCGGAACGACGCCGTCCCGAGCCCCGCTTCGTGTGCTGTTGGGTCGGCGGCGTTGAGCGTCACCAACGTCGGCGTCGAGCTGAACAGCGTCCCGGCATCGGCTTCGAGCAAGGCTCGGTAGAGGTGAGCCTCGCTCAGCGGCTGATCCTGGCCGAGCAGCACGCCGAACAGTCCGTACTGCGTCGCGAGGTCGCGATCGGTCAGCTTGTAATGGACGTAGGCGTCAAGCCCGGCGGCGTTCTGCATCCGCAGATAGTCGCGAGTGATGTCCGCCATGCGCGGGTCTTTGGTCGCCTGAAACAGAGCGTTCTGATAGCTCGCCCCGTTGCCATTCAGGTGCGGCCCGCCTTCGTAGGCGAGTAACTGAATGTCGCGTCCCAGCCGCGTCGCAAAATCATCCGCCAGTCGTTGATGGCTCGTTGTCATCTGCGCGCTGAAGGCGATGTTGCCGCGCATGTCGTTGAGGATTTGATCGACGGTGGTCGCCGCCGAGTACGTCGCTCGTTGAGCTTCTCCGGGTCCGAAGTACGGGGCGATCGAGATCGCGTCGAAGCTGCCGCCCATGTTCTCGGCGATCCGCTCCGTCACCCAAGGAGTCGTCGCTTGGCCGGCGGCCACTCGCACGATGCGATCGGCCTGACCGACGAAGACATCGCTCCAGACATTCATATCGCGAGCCGCTTCACGACCGGCGAACTGCCAATTCGTGAGGCCCGAATTTTCCGGCAGCCGGATTTGATCGGCGATCCAGGGAGCAGTCTCGAAGCCCGGCGCGGTGTTCCAAATTTCGTTCGACCATTCGACGTACGCGGTCAGACCCGGTTCGAGGTTCTCGCGGACGTAGGTCGCGAAGTTGCGGACGAAGTCGTCGTCGGCCATGTGCGGCATGTTGAACCACGGATCGGCATTCAGCTCATTCGCGAGCTGCACCATGTGCTCGACCGAGATGCCATTCGCAAATTGCCCGCCGCTGCCGTTTGTCGACGACTGCCGCGAATCACTCGCATCGCGACGATCGGACCAAGTGCGAATGTCGGACGTGACCGTCTCCTGAGTCTGCATGAAGCGGATGATGCCGAAGTCATCGAGCCGCTCCTTATAGAGCGGATGGAACGGCGAGAAGTTGGCCCCCGGAGTCCAACGCTGGCCGGCAAAGCTCTGCCCGTTGTAGTCCGGCATCCAGACGTGCATGTCGCGGAGCGGGTCGGTCGAGCTCATCGAGTTGATGCGGAGATAAATCCCGCCATTGGCCGGCGTCAGGTTGAGCAGCGCGAAATTGTGCCCGTCCGGCGTGACACCGCGTGAGGTCTCGCGGGCATCGGCACCAAAGATGACATCGGCAGTTCCGTCCCACTCGACGCGATATTGCCCGCCGGGGTAGTTCCCATTCAGGCCGTCGAACATGGTCGTCCCGAGTCGCTGCTGCATGACCTGCCCATGCGCGTTGGTCCAAGTTGCCAATTGAGTCGGCCAGCCATTGGCATCGACCTGCACCGGGATGAAGCCCCCGCCATTGAAGTCATTCACTCCCGTAACCGTATTAAACGAGTGACTGAACCACGGCCGCGACGACTGCATCACGTCGGTGAACATCCAATTGGGCGTGTAGTCATTGACGTTGTCGAGATTGATCCCGACCTGCATCGGCGTCGCGGACATCACCTGCCGCGGTTCGAGATTCTCGACATGCCCGAACCCCTCCCGGCTGTGTCGCCGTGCCGCCCGATTCCGCCCGATTCCGAACGCCCAACCGCTCACCAGAGATTTCAATGACTTCATCGACATGATTCTTCCCCTTGTTCTTTGCAGTGGCCCGCAGAGATGTGACAGAGAAGAAATGGCCGATCGGGAGCAAACCTTTCAAAGATTTCTGACACATGGGGCAAAGCCGCAACCAAAGTACCCCGAAGCGTCAGCGAGGGAATCACCTCAACAGGCACACTCCCTCGCTAACGATTCGGGTTACATCGCCGATGCTCGGCTCGAAAATGCGAGCGGGCCGACAAGAAATCGCGAGCGAGTAGTACGAAAGCGATCACCGTCGCGGCACGCGTTTTTTGGCCGATGTGTGAACTTGCTCGGCAAAGGGTGTTGCCACTTGGGCGTTGTACGCGGTCACAAATTGACCGTCCGGGCCGCTGGCCACGACTCGTCGTGACTCGTCCCATTTCACGGTGGCCAGCTCGGTCCTTGTTGTGATCCATTTCGCTCCGATCGCTTCTTGACCGTCGAGCATCCGGTAGCGTGCCAGCACAAACACCGCATGCCCGATCGCGGCGAGGCACACGTTCGCGTCACGCAACTCGGTCAAGACTCGATACGTTGTCTGTTGAGCCGACTGTTGAACGGCGAAGGCGGCGTCCGGTTCGTACAGGAATTCCGAACTGCTCGACGGGATGAAGACGACCGCGTCGAAGTCCCCCGGCCGAACGTCGCCGAACGCGACCTCCGCCTGAACTTCTTGAGCTGCCTGACTCGCTTCGTACTTCGCTTCCGAGGTCACGGGTCCGACACGCGACGAGACCACGGTGATCGTGGTTCCGAGCCGTTCCAGAGTCTCGCGCACCGCGAGGTACTCCGGACGCCAGAAATCTCGGCGGCTCAGGACCAAGGCCACTCGCGGCAGACGCTGCTGAGCCGGCTTCACGAGGGCGACGGACGAGCCACGCGAATCAGACTTCGGAAGTGAGTTCCAAGCGGCGATCAACAACATCGCCGCGACACCGGCCACCAGCAGAGCCACTAGCGCTGCGGCGATCCGGTGCGGTCGCGTTCGCAAGTGGTATCGCAGCGCGTATCGAGCGCGATGATAAATCGTCCGCCAGCGACCGCTCCGCGCAAGCAGTATGGTGGTGACCAGCTCAACGCTCTCGCTCGGACGGGATCTGACCTGAGCCGTCAGAGCGGGTTTCGATTCGACCACGTCGAAGGAACCGATCGCCGCGAGACCGCCGATCGCGAACTCGGACAATTGCTTGGCCACTTCGCCTGGCGTCTGCATTCGCTTGGCGGGATCTTTGGCCATCATCCGTTCGATCAGCAGAATCAGTTCCGGCGGCAGATCGCCACGCAATTTGTGCAAGGCCGGCGGCTGACGATCCGCGTGCGAACGCAACGTGCGCGTGACCGAGTCTCCGGAAAACGGAGCGTGTCCCGTCAGCAGAAAAAAGAACGTGCAACCCAAGCTGTAAATGTCGGCGCGAATGTCCGCCTTGCTGGAATCGACCGCCTGCTCCGGAGCCATGTAATCCGGCGTCCCCACGATCATGCCCGCTTCGGTCAGCCCGGGGTCCGCCGCGAATTCGAGGATGTTGTCGCTCGGTGGCGATCCATCAGAAGCCGTCCCCTCACTGGCGAAGCGGGCCAGTCCGAAGTCCAGAATCTTGACCTGTCCCTTGCGTGTGAGCATCAAGTTCTGCGGCTTGATGTCGCGATGCACCATCCCTTGCCGAGCGGCATGTTGCAGTCCCAGTGCCGCTTGCCGAATGAACAAACTCGCCGTCGCGACCGGCAGCGGCCCCTTGCGTTCGACGTACTGCGTCAGGCTGACACCGTCGACGAACTCCATGACCAGAAAGTGCAGCCCGCCCGCCTCGTCGGCATCGTGAGCGACCACGATATTGGGATGCGTCAGCCGCGCGGCCGCTTTGAACTCCCTCTGAAATCGCTCGACAGCCAGCGGATTCGAAATCATCCGACGGCTGATGACCTTCAGCGCGACCAGTCGCTCCATCAGCCGATGCTCGGCTTTGTAGACGACCCCCATGCCGCCGCGCCCCAGCATCTTCACGATACGATAGCGCGAATGCTCCAGCAATGCTTGCGGGATGTTGCCCCGAGCGGTCTCGCTTTCGATTGGTGTCGCTTCGGGTGCCGCATCACAACTGACCGTGTCGCACAGCTTGAGCTTGGCCAGCATCCCATCATCCGGAACGTCATTGAGCACCCGGCAACAGTCGTCGCAGTTCTCGACATGCTGCTCAATCAACGCCGATTCGGCCGGCCTGAGCTGCCCCAGACCGAACGCTCGAAGCTGTGTCGCCGAAGGATGTGCGGAACTCTTCGCCACGATGTCACCTCAATTCGTTTAACCCGGAGCCAACGGCGACGGCCCCGACACTGCGTCACTGCGTCACTGCGTCACTGCGTCACTGCGTCACTGCGTCACTGCGTCACAACGTCACAGCCGTCGCCGCTAGCTCCTGGTTAAACGAGGAATCGTCAGTCCTCTTCCAGCAACCCCGCTCCCTCGCGGCGAAGAGCCGTCAGCACTCTCGACTTGGCGATGAAGACCGCGTTGACTGTCATTCCCAGATCGGCCGCGACGGTTTCCGCCGGCTCATCTGCCAGCGCGAAACGCTGAAAGGCCAGCCATGTTTTCTCCGTGAATTCACCGCGAATGATCTGCAGCAGCCGCTGCGTGACGTGCCGATCGTGTTCCTTGTCCCAAACACGGCTCAGTCCGCTGGCCGGATCAGCAAGCTGCTGCAAGAACTCATCGACACGACTGTCGGCAGCCGGTTTGACTCGCCGCCGCGCCTTCCAGGTATCGCGAAAGCAGTTGATCGTGATCGTCCGCAACCACGCGCGAAACGCTCCGACGCGCGGCTCGCGGCGAAACTCCGGGATGCGGCGGACGACGACTGCCAACACATCCTGGATGACATCTTCGGCATCGGCATCCAGCCCCGCATGGCGGTTGAGCCACCCGCGAATCAGCGGCGTGTAAATCTCGACAAGCGTCCGCCACGACGCCTCGTCGTCGCGTTCCCGCACTCGCTCCAGCAAACTGATTGAGGTCTCTGCCGACATTCGATTGGTCCGCGTTCCCGTCGAATCATCGATTCAACTCCCGCCGCAATGCAGGTCGCAGAATAGGACGACGGGACGGCAAATGTCCAAGGCATCGTCCCGACGGCGGCGAATTTGCAACGCGCCGCCAATTTTGACACGACCGGCGCGCCGATGTTCCCAAGTCTGAAGCGCTCGCGACTGCAGGTCAGGCAATCGAATACCCGCCATCCACTGGCATCACGACGCCGGTCATGAACGCCGCTGCCGGCGAACACAGAAACAACACCGGCCCGGCGATCTCTTCGGAGCGTCCCCAGCGGCGCAGCGGCGTGCGATCCAAGATCGGCTGACTGCGTTCAGAGTTCTCGACGAGCGGTTGAGTCATGGGAGTTTCGATCCAACCGGGTGCGACCGCGTTGACTCGAATGCCCTCGACCGCCCACGCGATGGCCAGCGACTTCGTCAACTGGGCAACGCCCCCTTTGCTCGCCGAGTACGCCGGCACGAAGCCGCTGCCAAAGAAGCTGAGCATCGACGCCGTGTTCACGACGCACCCGTGCGACTTCGCCAAAAGTGGGCGACACGCCAAGCATAGCCGCATCGTTCCCGACAAATTCGTGTCCAGCACTTCGAGAAAGTCCGCTTCGACGAACTCCGCTCCGCCGCGCCGCAACATGCCAGCGCAATTCACCAGCACGTTGAGCGAATCGAAATCGCCGACCAGCTTGGTGACGGCGGCAGAGTCGCGCACGTCCAACGCTCGGAATTGGATTCGCGAGTCCCGGCCAGCCGCAGCAACCGCCAACGCGTCCGTGAGACCGGTCGCGGTCACAGCCGCCCCCGCGTCGGCAAACGCCTGAGCGATCGCGAAACCAATTCCGCTGGTTCCACCCGTGATGAGCACTCGCTGAGCTTGAAAGTCGAATCGCATGGGCTAACCAGGAATCAAAATTGGCGTTGGCTTGATCGAGAGCACGAAGGCCAGGAAGCGATCCACATCGGCCTGAGAAGTGGCCCCCATCGTGGCGACTTGCACCAGACCACGCTGCGCAAGGTACTCACTGTGGCCGCCGATTTGGAAACCGGCATGTGCGCAGCATTCTAAAAACTCAGAGGCTGAGAAGGGGACTGGCGGTCGGAACGTCGTGACCACGGGACTGGCGAATCGTTCGGACGCCAGCGGAGTCAGTCCCGCGCGACGCAGCCCCGCACGCAGATCAGCCCCCAGGGTTCGATAATGCTCGTAGCGAGCCGGCGCTCGGTGATCAGCGTAGGTCTCCAACGCCGCCGCGAGCGACTTCACCAGCGGCGACGGAACCGTGAATCGAGAACTAGGCTCGGCCAGCGCGGCGAACAGATCGAGAGAGGTCGGCACTCGTTCGTGGTTCAGGCCGTGCAACTCGCGCTCGTCGGCGAAGACGAACGCCAGACCCGCAACCGCTCCCAACGATTTCCCGGAAGTCGCGGTCGCCAAGAAGACCTGCGAGAGATCCAGCGGCACCGCTCCGCAACTGCTCATCGCATCCAGGCAGACTCGCAAGCCGCGCGGCCGACACAATCGCAGCAAGCCCGGCAGGTCGTTGAGGACTCCGGTGCTGGTCTCCAATTGCACGCCCCAAACCCAGTCGCCGGGCCGCAGCGCATCGAGCGTGCGATTGATCGCGTTGAGGTTCCACGGCTCGCCCCATTCCCAGCGCAACACTCGCGGAGCCAGTCCGAATCGCCGAGCTTGTTGCACCAACCGCTCACCAAACTCACCGTTGACGAGCACCAAACCGTTCGGCTCAGACGGCAACGCGGACAACGCGGCGGCCACCGCGTCGTTCGCCAGCGTCCCGCTGCCCACCAGCACCGCCACATCGCGCCCGCCCACCAATCGGCCCAGCGAGTTGCGCATGCTGGCGAAGAGGTCGATGAATTCGTGATCGCGATGATAGACGGACGGTTCCGCCAGCGCGTGCTTCACCGCCGCGCTGAGCGGTACCGGCCCCGGCAACAACGAGACGGGCGGAGCTTCGCGCGGCCGTGATTGCCGCCGCGTCCAACGCCGCAAGGAGATCGCGTGGCGAGTTTCCAGCTTGGCGACTGCGACCGACATCGGCACAAACGCGGTGGCTCCGCACGGAACGGCCGGCCCCAATCGCTGAAAGCCGAGATGCTCGTAAAGCGGCACTTGCTCGACGACCCCCGAAATCAACAGGTGCGTGTAGCCCTGCTCCCGCGCATAACGCAGCAGCGTCTCGATCAAACCGGCAAACAGCGAGCCGCTCCGATGCTCCGGCCGAATCGCCAACAGCCGCACTTCCAACGGCCGACTTCCCGGCGTCGTCAGAATGCTGGGATCAGGCAGCCGCGCGGCAATCGAGAATGGCGGCCGATCGTGAACGCACAACATGCCCGCGACTTCACCGTCGAGCATCCCGACCAGGTAGCGGTTCTTGTCATGGAACTTGTCCACCAGCCGCTCGCTGCCATCGTCGGCATACTGCCCCAACTCGCGCACGAACGTCTGATAGTTCAAACGCAGAATTTGCTCGATCTCGTCAGAGGTCGACGCGACTCGAAACATGTACAACGCGCCGATTGACATGGCAACTTGCCTGCGAAAGTCCCCAGAGCCGCAACTCTAACTCAATTCCACGAATTCCAGACGCTCGTCTTGAATCTGCTTGGCCTGTTCGTTGTCCACGTAGTCGCTGTGGCAACTGGCTTTGGTCTCTTCGGCCCCGACGGCTTGCTTGGTTTTGTTGGCGAGCTTGTGGATTTCGTCGGGGCTGAGCACTCCGCGTTTCTCCAGTACGGCGAGCTGCTCGGCGGAGAGGGCGGCGGTTTTCTTGGCTTTCTCCCAGGCGAATTCTTCGGACTTGCCGGAGGCGAATTCGACGATCTCTTTCGAGATGCGGACGCTGCACCAGTCGTGGCCGCACATCGCGCAGAAGTCGGTGTCCACGTCGAGGTCTTCGTCGTGCAATGCGCGAGCGAACTCCGGGTCGAAGCTCAACTCGAAATGCTTGTCCCAGTTGAGGGCCGCGCGGGCCTTCGTCAGTTCGTCGTCGCGGTCGCGAGTGCCGGGAATGCCCAGCGCGACGTCGGCGGCGTGAGCGGCGATCTTGTAGGCGATGCAGCCTTGCTTCACGTCGTCCTTCTTCGGCAGGCCGAGATGCTCCTTCGGCGTGACGTAGCACAACATGCTCGCGCCGTGATAGCCGGCGGCGGTCGCTCCGATGCAACTGGTGATGTGGTCGTAGCCGGGAAAGATGTCCGTCACCAGCGGGCCGAGCACATAAAACGGCGCGCCGTGACACAGCGTTCGCTGCAGCTTCATGTTGAACTCAATCTGGTCGAACGGCACATGCCCCGGCCCTTCGATCATGACTTGCACACCCTTCCGCCACGCTCGTTCGGTCAGTTCGCCGAGCGTGCAGAGTTCAGCGAGTTGAGCTTGATCGGTCGCGTCGGCCAGTCCGCCCGGTCGCAAGCCGTCGCCGATTGAGAAGCTGACGTCGTACTCGCGCATGATGTCGCAGATTTGTTCCCACAGAACGTACATCGGGTTCTGCTTCTTGTTGAGGATCATCCACTTCGCCAGCAGCGAGCCGCCGCGACTGACGATGCCGATCAGCCGATCCTTCACGAATTGCAGGTGCTCCATCAGCACGCCCGCGTGGATCGTGAAGTAATCGACCCCCTGCTTGGCCTGATGCTTCAGCATCTGCAGGATCGAAGCCTCATCAAGATCTTCCAGCCGCCGCGCGATGATCATCGAGTAAATCGGTACGGTCCCGATCGGCACGGTGCTGTTCTGGATGATCGCCTGGCGGCACTCGTCGATGTTACCGCCGGTCGAGAGGTCCATGACCGTGTCGGCCCCCCACTTCTCGGCCCACTGCAACTTCACGACTTCTTCGTCCGTCCCCGATGAGACCGGCGAGGCTCCCATGTTGGCGTTGATCTTTGTCTTGCCCGCTCGGCCAATGCACATCGGGTCAAGTTTGTAACCCAAATGCACCCGGTTCGCCGGAATGATCATGCGGCCGGCAGCGACCTCGTCACGCACTTGCTCGGGTGTCAAATGCGGTTCACGCTCAGCCACTCGTTTCATTTCTGGCGTGATGGTTCCGAGCCGCGCCGATTCCAACTGCGTCACCGGTTTGAACCCTGCTGGAGTTTCCCAGGCGTCGGCACGTTCGTAGTCGTCCTCAAATCCCGCCTTCAACGTCCAGTCCAGCGGCATAAAATCCCACGCCGTCTTTTCCGACGGAGCCGGCATCCCCGGCGTATCCGGCGAGGCGAACGTCCAGCGGCCAGAGCGGCCGTTGGCAATCTTCGGCAACATCGAAAAACTGCCGGGGGACGTCCCCTGAGCTTGCGAAGACGGATTCTTCCCCAGCGGCGGCAGCGAATAAGTTCGATCGGTAACGTTGTGATTGGACGTAATCATGGCAAAGCATCCTTGGCCGGAAGTGAAATGGTGCGATCAAATACGGTGCCCATCGTAGTCGCGTGCGAAAACGCGCGGAAGCTACGGGCTGTCTAGGATCAGATCTCAACTGTCGGCCCCCCGAACCGCAAGTCCCTGGCGGAAGCTGGCTCTGACAACGACTCTCGTCCCAAAACTCACCGATTCCGTCCGTTGCAAATCCTGGCGGAGACGTTAAAAAGTCGCCCCTTTCAAATTTGTATTGCCGGACCTCGTTTCTGCCGAAGAGCATGGGAGTTTCGACTTGGCTCAGAACCTTTACGAAGGCATGTTTATCCTGGACAGCGGGAAGTATGCCGTCAGCCCGGAAAACACGACCAATCATGTGCTGGAAATCCTGCAAAAGTCGGGCGCGGCGATCGTTGCCCACCGTCCGTGGGCCGATGGCAAGATGGCTTATCCCGTGAAAGGCCACAAAAAGGCCCTGCATCTGCTGACGTACTTCACGATGCCCGCGAGCGGCCTGACCGAAGTGACTCGGCAGGTGCATCTCAGCGAAAGCATCCTGCGGCACATGGTGTTGAAGCACCCGAAGGTTCTCTTCGACGCGATGGTCAACGCGCTCAGCGGCAAAGAAGGGACGTTCCGGCACGTCGAGAACGTGGACGAAGCTCCGCGTCCCGCTCGCCGTGGACGCGAGGAAGAGACTCCCCCCGAGGGGATTGACGCCTTGGGAGAGGTCGAATAGTACCGGTGATCGCGGACTCTTCCTGAGAGTCTGGTCAAGCCGTTCAAACGACATGTGGAAGGGCAATCATGGCCAGTTTCAACAAGGTCATTCTGGTCGGAAATTTGACTCGTGATCCGCAGGTGAAATATACCCCCAGCGGAATGGCCGTGGCCGACGTGGGCTTGGCCGTCAATCACAGTTGGTTTGACAAACAGACCAACTCGCGAAAAGAAGAAGCGACGTTTGTGGACGTCACACTTTGGGGGCGGACTGCGGAAATCGCTGGCGAGTACTTGGCCAAAGGCCGACAAGTTTTGATTGAGGGACGCCTGAAACTCGATCAATGGGACGACAAACAAACGGGGCAGAAACGTAGCAAGCTGACCGTTGTGGGTGAGAATATGACGATGCTCGGCAGCCGTCAGGAAGGTGGCGGCGGCGGACGTGGCCCAAGTGGTCCGTCGGCTCAGTCCAGTGACGGAGATTCGGGCGGAAGTTACGACAACCAAGAAATGAGTGAACCATCTGGCGGTTTCGAGCCTTCCGCTCCCCCTGCCGGTGGTGACGTGCCGTTCTAGTGGCGGATTTCGATTTCTAGTTCGCAAGAGAATTCAGAGAGTTCGAGTAGAATGCCAAACAAACGACATCAACATGCGGAAGTGAGCACTGGCCATCGTGCGGTGATCGAGTTGCTGCTCACGGAAGAAGTTTCTTCGCTGGGCAAGCAAGGCGAGATCGTTCGCGTTCGTCCCGGTTACGCCCGCAATTATCTGCTGCCGTACGGACTCGCGACCGTGGCGACCGATGCGAACAAGCGTCGCGTCGAGAAGCATCGCGTCGCTCAAGCGGGTGTTCGGGCCGACAAGCTCAAGGCGCTGCAAGAGTTGGCGAACACCGTCAGCAAATACAGCGTGACGCTCGAGGCCAACGCAACTCCTGAGGGGCACTTGTACGGATCGATCGTGGCCAACGACATCAGCAAGGCGCTCAAGTCCGCCAGCTATGCGGTCGAACCGGACAACATTCGGCTCGAAGGACCACTCAAGGAACTGGGGATGTACACGGTCAAGCTGCACTTCGCTCCCGATGTCGAGACCGAAGTCAAAGTCTGGGTCGTTCCGACCGCCGCTGCCGCCTCGGCCGCGAAGGCTTGATGACGACCTGACCCGCCACGGCGGATGAGTTTTCCATTTGAGAAGCAAACACAGCGGGGAGCCAAGGCTCTCCGCTGTTGTCTTTGTCGCCACGGATTCCCCCGAAGAGGAGGACTGCGATGCCTGCCTCGAATGACACTCGTGGCTTTCAGGGCAAGCTCCCG
>QWQF01000306.1 GCA_003669125.1 Planctomycetota bacterium | reverse complement strand
CGAGTCCGCCTCACACCACTGGCGAACTCTCGACGCCGCAAAGCATCTCATCGAAGTCGCCAAAGACACCAAGTTCCAAGACGGCATCATCCTCCCCAAAGTCGCCGCCTGACTCACGACCTCATCCACAACATTTGACAATACCTCGATGGAAACCGGAAGTAACGACTCATGATTTCTCCGCATGACCAAATGGCTCGTCGAGAATGGCTGCGCGTCGGCGCAGCCGGTGTCTTGGGCACCGCATTGCCGTTATTCCCGAATACGACGTCTGCCGCCTCATCGGCCACTGGCCGAGCCAAGTCGGTTTTGATCGTCCATCTGAGCGGCGGGCCTAGCCAATTGGACATGCTCGATCCAAAACCGGATGCTCCGGCGGAGATCCGTGGCGAGTTTGCGCCGATCGAAACCGCCGTTCCGGGCGTGCAGGTCTGCGAGCATCTGCCGCGACTGGCTCAGCAACTGAAGCACTGGTCGGTGCTCCGTTCGTTAGCGCATCTCGAACACAATCATCTGTTGGCGACGCACGTCGCGCTAACCGGCCGTCCGACACCGATTCCGCGCGGTGGCAGTGATCTGGATCGCGTCGAGTCGCGCAATGACTTCCCGAACTTCGCGGGGGCACTCAGCTATGTTCGGCCACGCAGTGACGGCGTGCCGACTGGGGTCTCGCTGCCGAATTATTTCATCGAAGGACCGCTCACCTGGCCGGGACAACATGCTGGGTTCCTCGGCCCGAAGCACGATCCGTGGCAGATCAACCATGATCCCAACGATCCCAACTTCCGCATGGATTCGCTAAGCCTGCAACCGGGAGTCACGTCTCCTCGGCTGCTGTCGCGGCGCGGGCTGTTGGAAACGGTGAATCGCAGCCCGATGTCGCTCGACGCGGAAGGCCGAGCCAACTCGTTCGCGGAACAACAGGGCTTGGCGTTCTCGCTGCTGACGTCCGATCGAGTCGCTCAAGCGTTCGACATTCAACGCGAAGAGGCACCGGTTCGCGATCGTTATGGCCGGAACAAATTTGGCCAGTCGCTCCTGCTCGCGCGACGATTGCTGCAAGCGGGTGTCCCGATCGTGCAGGCGGCGATGGGCATCGTGCAGACGTGGGACACTCACGTCGACAACTGGGGAGCCTTGAAGAACCGCCTGCTGCCACAGTTGGATCAAGGTCTTGCGGCACTCATGGATGATTTGTCGTCAACGGGGCTGCTCGACCAAACGCTGGTGCTCGTCATGGGGGAGTTCGGCCGGACGCCGCGCATCTCGACGCTTCCCGGACAAGCGGTTCCCGGTCGCGACCATTGGGCTCATGTGTACTCGGCACTCGTTGCCGGAGCCGGTGTTCGAGGCGGCCAAGTCGTCGGGCAGTCCGACGCCAATGCGGCGTACCCGGTGTCGCGACCGTGGTCGCCGGCCGATGTCTGCACGACTTTGTTCAACGCCCTCGGAGTCGATCACAACGCGGTGCTCATGGACCCGTTGCAGCGGCCGAATCATTTGCTCAACGGCGAAGTGATCGCCCCGCTCTATTCCGGACGAATCAGTTGATCGTCCTCGCGACGAGTAACCCTAAGAATGATTGCCAACGATTCTTCATTGTGGTTTCCAGGTCAACTTCAAAATCGGGTCGGCATTGTCCGGGATTGCATCGGTGGTGGTGTCGTCGTCGAAGACTCGTTCGACCGAATTGCCGGCGAGGTCTTCCAAGATGAGATCGACCGCGGTTTCGTAAACCTGAGCAGACCACGGCTGGCGTGGTTGGAAATGCCAGCGGCGTTCGGAGTCGCTGACGGACACCGTTCCGGCAACCTCGCGGCCGTCGGCGTCGCGGACATGTAAGCAGCGCGCCGCGAGGTGGCGGTCGAGTGGCCGAGAGAATTGAATCGCCAGCGGTTGCCGACTGTTCGCGGAAGGAGTCGCGAGCTTCCAATCCCGGAGGTTGACTCGCTCGCGGAGTTCTTTGGTCGTGCGGAACTCCTTGCGAAAGGACTTGCCGAGCGGCTGACCTTGAGCGTCTCGCATCTCCGCATCGATGAGCAGCGCGTATTTTCGCCCTGGGATCAGGACCGGCCCTAAGTCGTCGCGCAGAGCAACTCCTTGTTTGATTCGGCCGGGATGAATCCACAGCGTCAGTCGCCGAGCATCGGCCGACCACAACTCCGTTTCACGCCACGGAGCTTCCATCGGCTGCCCTTCGTCATCGAGCAAATGCAGATGCGCGAAGATCTCGCGGCCCTCGTGCATCGGCTGCGAGAAGTGGATGTAAAACTTGAGCAAGTTTGCCGGCACCTCGTGACCGCTCGGATAAACCGTCTCAACGACAGCGACCGACTTCGAGGCGACAGGCGGCACGAGATAATCGCTCGTCAGTTCGCGAGCTTTGTCCGAAGCGTCCTCAATTCGGAACGTGGCCCGATATCGACTGCCGCGCACGAGTCCAAACCTCGGTCGAAAAATCAGCGTCGTCTTGTCCCGTTCGTAATTGCCGAAGATCGGCTCGCCTGCTCGGTCCTGTTCATCGACGAGCGAGAAGATCAGCAGCTTCTGTCCGAGTTCCGCGTCAATGCGACCACTCTTGAGACGCTCCGCCTGCGCCGCGGACAACTCGACCGTGACCTCCACGGCCGTCGGATTGTCCGATGGACGCACGACCGGCGCAGTGGGATTGGCCGCAAACAAAACCAAACTGAGCCAGCAAACAGTCATCGCGATTCAACCGGGAACGAACTTACGGCAGCGGTAACACTTCGAAATCGACTCGCTTGCCATCGACCGTTCGCAGCACAACCACTTGGTTGGCACCGAGCCGGTCCATTTGCATCACACCGTGGAACGATTCGACAAGCTGAATCCGAGGCGTTGCGTCCGCATCACCCTTCAAGCGGTTAATGGCTTTCTCGTTGATGTTTTCCGATTCAGCCAGGAGGCCGCTCTCGAATTTCACGGTCCAGTACGGGCTAGGGCCGAACGGCTTGCGTTCGTGATGGAAACGGAACGTGTTCGACAGCACGTACTCCTTGCCGTCTTTCTCATACAGGAACATGTCGAGCGGCCGGTTGCCGGAGCCAAGTTCAATCATGCTGCTCCCTTTGACCTTGGCGTCGGGCAGCAAGTCATCGAGCGGATACTTCACCACCGGCGTGCAGGCAAATGCTCCCACGACATACGACTTCCCGTTTTCTCGGTAAGGAAGAATGACGGTCATCGGTGCTCGCGTTTCCCACTTGCGATGTGAGACGTGATAGGTCTCGGCACTGTGCAACTCGCCCGAAGCCTCGTGTTTCAGCGGAGCGGTTGCCACGAAGATCTTGGATGCGAACTCTTCATTCGCCGTCGCGGCGGCCACCAGCCGGCCGTCCACCCAGGTCACGTCGGTCACGCGACTGATTGCGGATTCCTTCTTCGGCAGCATGACGCGCGAGTACGTCACATGGTCGAGGTCCAGCAATCCGATCTCACCACCGGCCGACAACGTCAGGATCAGGTAGCTCTTGTCATCCTGCTTGCGCAACGCGAAATAGACCCGCCCCGAATTCGGATTGACGGCCATGTCGAGCAGTTCAATCCCCTCCGCCTTAGCTCCGACCTTGGCGGCCAACTTTTCATTGAGGTTCTCGATCTTCGCCGGCAATGCCGCGGCTGAAGCCTTGTCATTCGTCTGCACGGCGATGATCTGCGAGCCAGTCCCGTCGCCAATCAACAGCACGTTCTCCGGAGCGAACTCAATGACGTCGATCCGCTTGAGCGGTGCTTTCCCCTCCACGGTGCCTTCCAAAACCTTGGCCGAAGCACTCTCCGCCAACGAGCCAAGCAGCAGGATCAGCGACAGCAGGCTCGAAACAGAACTTCGCATTCGCATGGCAGTCTCCTTGGCGGGTGTTGCGGCATATCCGCGAGTGAAACGAGATCTGAGTGCAGGATATCACGGAGTTGCGGCTTGAAAGAACCTTCCGAGAACTTGGGGCGCAGACTTGCGTCTCTTCAACGAATTCGTCTCCTTCAGGCGTTAGGCTTGGTGGAGATTTTGTTGTGATCGCTACGCCAGGATCTCTTGAATGACTCGTTGTGGTTCCACTCCGGTCAGGCGCTAGTCGAGTCCTTGAAACTTGAACGAGAAGCGTTCGTGGTCGATGCCCAGGCAGTGCAGCAGCGTGGCGTTGAGGTCGTTGATGTGACACGGGTTCGCGACGACGTTGTAGCTGAAGTCGTCGGTCTCACCATAGGTCACGCCCCCTTTGATGCCGCCGCCAGCCAGCCACATGCAGAAGTTGCGCGGGTGATGATCACGGCCGTAGTTCTCTTTGGTCAGCGTCCCTTGTGAATACACCGTGCGACCGAACTCGCCGCCCCATCTATCTTCGTATGAGCTTCCACACATCTGGGGCCATGTTATTGCCAGCGACCATCCACAGGGCGTTGTCGTACACGAAGACCCCTGCCGCATGTCGCGTGTTCCAGGGAGTGTTGGGCAAAGGGTGCCAATTCACACCATCGGCTGAGTGCCAGACATCGTTTCGATTGGCTGGCTTCTTGTCCGGCCCATAACCCTCCAGCACCCACATGCGACCATCGAACACGGCCACTTCATGATATTGACGCGGTTCCCACGGCGCTTTTTCGAGATGGCGAATCCAGTGGATGCCGTCGGATGAACTCCAGACATCGTTGAAGAATTTCCGACGCGGCGTTTCCGATGTGTCGTAGGTGCCGCCACCCAGGATCCACATTCGATCCTTGTAAACCGCGCTTCCGCCAATCATGCCCCGCGCGGACCAGTACGGCTCGCGCGGCGTCACCTGAGTCCACTCGACGCCATCGGTGGTCGTCCAGATGTCACGATAGAACGCCTCGTTCGATTGAACATGATTCGGCATCGTTTGACCTCCCATCACCCAGATTCTGTCGGCGTGAGCGACCGTGTGGTGCAACGCTCGCTGGCCCCACGGCGCAGCGGGAGTGATCAGCTTCCACTCCTTGCCGTTGTCCGAGTTCCACACGTCGGGCTGGTAATGCCCTTGGTTCGAGTCGCCACCGACGATCCACATTTTGTCACGATGCACGACGCATCCCGCCGTGTGCCGCCCCTCCCAATCCATTCGGGAATCGAACTGACTGTCTTTGAACGTATTCGGCTTTTCGAGAATCCATGCCGCGCCGTCCTGGGAACTCCAGACCTCGTTGTTGCAGATGCGGGGGAAATGTTGCTTGTCGTTGGGATTCCAGCCCCCCAGCAACCACATGCGTCCTTTGAAGACGAGTGCTCCCAGGCCGTCGCGAGGCGCGAAGGGCGCGGCCAATGTCACCTTGACCCATTCGTAAGCGGGAACGTCCTGCGCGGGAACAATCGAAAACGCACGATCGTTCTGGGTGACCAATTTCGACGGACTGGTCGAAACACGCATGCGACAGTGGGGCGATGGTGCATTGACTGCCTGCCAAACGAACTCGCCCGTGTTGGGTGCGGACGCAGCGATCTCCGTCCAAGCCTTGCCGTCATCGCCACTCCATTCGACCTTCACGGGATCACGAAGGCTGACTTTCTGAGAGGTCCACCGAATGCGATGCCAACTTCCGCCACTCAGGCTCTCGCCTCCGCGAGGCGACAGCAGCGTGATGGACGGCGGGCCAGCGGGTTCGACGATATCCGGCACATACGAAGCGCGGCGCTCGATTTCGACCTCTGTCAGCGCTCGCTTGTGGATGACCAACTCATCCATCAAGCCGTTGAACGGCCAGAACCCCTTGCCGATGGCACCGATGAGCAGCGGCCGGCCGTTGTCAGAAGTTTCGACGGCTTCCCGCTTCAGAAAGCCCACTCCCGCCCCATTTCGGTAGAGCGACAATTGCTGGTCGTTGATCGTGATCGCCACATGGATCCATTCGTCCTTGTCCATCACGTCGTCATCAGCCGTGACCAGGACTTTTCCCCCCGACTGCCGCCCCATGTAGGCGACGAGCCGTGAGCCACTCATCCAAATCGCATAGGGTGAGTTCGCCGCCGTCCCATTCGAGGACTTGTCCAGAATGCCCCCGTTGCCGCAGACCTTGGTCATCACCCACACCTCGATGGTCATCTCACCGCCGCCTCCCTGATTTCGATCCAGGGGACAGAGAAGCTCATGAGCGGCAATCTCCACAACGCTCGACTTGCCATTGAATCGAATCGCCTTCTTACCCGGCCACCGGCCCTGCTCCCAACTCGCGTCATGAATGGTTCCATCCAATGCGGCACCCACCTTGGACTTGTTCTTCAAGACAGTCCCCACGCCCTCTTGGAAGTCGTAGTAAGCAACGACACTTGGATCGCCGAGCAGACGCTGACGCTCAACATTCCATCGTTCAAACCCAATCCTCCTGATCGGCGACGCAGGCTCGTCGGCAAAGCTTTGAAACATCAGCCAGCCAAGGAGTCCAACGAATGGAAGGAGACAACAAATGGAAACACGCATGGCTGGCCTGCTCTTCATTCGTCGTCTCCTTAGATTCGTTGGACTCTGCCTGTCGTCTTGACCTGTACTTCGCCCGAACTGAGTCGTTGATTTCTATCGTTGCGATGAGTGCGTTTGGCAAGTCAGGGAAGTGAATCTCTTGAGCGCCACCCATACCATGATCAAGCTGACGAGAATCTGACGAGCGCCTCACGAAAGTTGTAACCTGCTCGTCAGGCGTATTCAGGCCAGCGAGCATTGCCAACCCATGAGACAAGGGGCTTCGCGTAATGGCTGATCGACCTGCTGACTCAACTACCGACGAGAATCGTGGTGTCCTGTTTCAGTCGGCGTATGGAGGCATTCCGAAAGTCGTGCTTTACGGCATGATCCCGTTTCT
>QWQF01000319.1 GCA_003669125.1 Planctomycetota bacterium | reverse complement strand
GCCGAGCAGTCGGAGTTGCGAATCGAGTTGCCTTCCCTGAACCGTCGTGAGACAGAATCGTTCGTTCGAGAACTGCTCGACAAAGCCAGTCACGATCGCGAGTTCTTCAGCCGTGATGCGTCGCAGACGTTGTTCGACCTGAGCGGCGGAGTACCGCGTGAGATCGTCCGCTTGTGCCGCTTGGCATTGGCCGCTGCCGATCGTGATGACGTCTCTCGAATTGATTCGGTGATGTTGCTGGATGTGGCGGGCGAATTGCCTCGACCGGCTCATCGTCGCGGCACGAAAGCAAACTCCCTGGCTGAGTTGTTCGCGGAACAACACTAACCCGACGCGTCAGCGAGGGCGAACGCTTCATCGCACTCTACCGCGAATCGAGTCGGCGAACGCTCGCCCTCGCTGGCGCTTCGGGTTAGTTTGCGGGAAAGCACTTTTGGAGTTGACATCATGCAAACCCGACCGCTGGGCCGCACCGGCCTGAATCTGCCGATCCTCAGCTTTGGAGCCTCATCGCTGGGACAAGAGTTTCGCAGCGTGAAGCTCGACGAGGCGATCAACAGCGTGCGCGTCGCACTGGAGTGCGGGCTGAACTTCATCGACACGTCACCGTTCTACGGCCGCGGCATGAGCGAGGTCTTCACCGGCATCGCACTGCGCGACGTGCCGCGAGATCAGTATCTGCTCTGCACGAAGCTTGGCCGGTACGACCTCACGCATTTTGATTTCTCGGCCAAGCGCGTCGCCGAGAGCGTGGACGTCAGCCTGCATCGGCTGGGAACCGATCATCTCGACATTTGCCTGTGCCACGACATCGAGTTCGTCGAGATGCAGCAGATCGTGGACGAGACGCTGCCCGCACTCCGCAAGCAGCAACAGGCGGGCAAGGTGCGGTTCGTCGGCATCAGCGGCTATCCGATGAAGCTGTTCCGGTTCGTGCTCGACCAAACCGATCTGGACTGCGTGCTGAGCTACAACCAGTACTGTCTGCAAAACACACGCTTCGCCGACGAGTTGGTGCCGGACCTCAAAGCCAAAGGCGTCGGCGTGATGAACGCCGGCCCGTTCGCCGCTCGGCTGCTGACAAACTCGCCGCTCCCCGCGTGGCACAAAGAACCGCTGGCCGTGCGTAAAGCCTGCCGCCGTGCCGCCGAACATTGCACGAAGCACGGCGTGGATATCGCGCAGCTCGCCGTGCAGTTCTCGATCGCGAATCCCGACATCACGACGACCGTTGCCGGCAGTGCGAACCCGAACAACATACGCAAATGGGCCGAGTGGGCCGCTCTGCCGCTCGACCAACAACTGCTGACCGATGTGCTCAAGATCCTGGAGCCGGTCAAGAACATCGGCCACCTCGAAGGGCTGCCGAAGAACAACTGATCGTCGTGCCGCTTATTTCGGATTGATCCGCACGCCCAGCTTCTTCAGTTCTTCAAGCTGCTTCTTGGCTGCGTCGCTGAGGTCTTTTTCTTCGAGGTAAAGCTTCCAGTAGGGAGCGAAGCGTTGTTGGCCTTCGGTGTCGGCTTTGGCCATTGCGATTAGCGGGGCGAGGTCGGCGATGGGGTTGCCGGCGAGGAACGTGAACCGCAGTTCGGTGAAGCCAGCCAGCGGCGCGAGGTCTTTCACCTTGTTGCCCCGCAGGTCGAGATTGTTGACCCACTTCAAGCCCTTCAAGTGTGCGATGTCCTCAATCAAGTTGTTGCCGAGGTAGAGCGAGGCCAGCTTTTCCAACTTGGCCAGCGGTTCGACCGACGCGATTTTGTTCTTGGACAAGTACAGAGCTTGCAACTTGACCAAGCCAGCGACGGCATCGGTCTTCTCGATTTGGTTTTCTTCGAGTTGCAGGTATTGCAGCTTCTCCAACTTCGCGAGCGGCGCGATGTCCACGATCTGATTCTTGGACAGGTCGAGCGATTGCAGGTTGCTCAGCCCGGCCAGCGGAGCGAGGTTCACGAGCTTGTTGCCCGACAGGTTGATGAGCGCGAGGTTCGGGCACTTCTCCAAGCCGGTGAGATCGGCGATCTCTTTCTTCTTGGCTTCGAGGAAGAAGACGTTCTTGAGGTCTTCTTCCTTGAGCGGCTCTTCGGCCTTCTTCTTGAGTTCCGCCTTGAGCGCCGTTTCGAGGTTCTTGTCCGGCACGAGTGGCTTGTCCTGAGCGGACGCGGTGGCCGCGAACAGGGACAGGCCGAACGAACCAACACAGAGCCACGTCAGAAGATCTCGTCGCGATCGCATGGGGTCGTTCTCCACGTCGGAAAAAGGTGAGCAAGTTTTGGGATCGGGAGTGTAATCGGCTCGCGCAAGCGACAGTAGCGAACGGCGAAAAGTGGAGCACGATTTCATCGTGCTCAGGTCGGCCAAAAGATGGGCGCGTTGGAAACGTGCCCCACGTTGGGGTCAGGGACCGAGATCGCCTCGAAGCCGGTCAACGCACCTGCGGCGAACAATCCGAGGATCATCATCCAGACGATGCCGAGCGTGTGCCAGAACCACGCGCAGAACGTGACGCCGCTGGAATACTCGTGGTCGTAGCGGTTCGCGAAGGCGTTGACGGTGATCCAGGCGACAAACAGCAGCGCGATGACAAAATGGACGCCGTGCAATCCAGCGAACATCGCGACCAGAGCGTTCGCTCCGGTTTCCGCCGAGTCGGGAAGCGACTGGCCGGGCCGAGTTTGATTCTGAGTCAGCCGCCACAGTCCGCAGATCTGAATGCCGACGAACAGCGTGCCGGAGGTCAGCGACACAACCAGCCAGCGGCGAAACGATTCGAGTTGTTGGACTCGCACCAACCAAGCGGCTCGTTGCAGCGTCACGCTCCCCGCGAGCAGAAACACCGTGCTGATCCAAAACGCGATCGGCATGATCGAGCGGTCGGACGGCGAGTGGCTCAACCAGCGAATGCCGGCCATCGCAATCAGCACCGCCGCGGCCAGCAATCCCGACGACAAGACGAAGAATCGTCGGGCGAGCAAGCTGCGTGGGCGAGCGGACGGCGAGATCGACACGAATCAGCCTCGAAACGATGAGGGGAATTCCAAACCAGCACGACGCGCCAGCGAGTGGTTGTGGTTCGTGACAAACGCCAACCACTCGCTGGCGCGTCGTGCTAACGGAAGAAAACAAACGTGACGATCACGAAGATCGGGATCAGAATCGCTCCGGAGTACGCCATGTAGCCGAAGAAGCTGGGCATCTTCACGCCGTTCTCTTCGGCGATCGCTTTGACCATGAAGTTCGGACCGTTGCCGATGTAAGTGTTGGCTCCCATGAAGACCGCACCACACGAGATCGCGGCGAGAATCTGCACGGCATTGGCCTCGGCCGGCAGTTTCAAGAACTCGGCGAGGTATTGGCCTTCGGGTTGGATGTTCTGAATCCCACAGGCGGTCGCGGCAAATGTCAGATAGGTCGGCGCGTTGTCGAGGAAGCTCGACAGCGCCCCCGACGCCCAGAAGAACTGCCACGGCTGTGTGATGCCCAGGCTCTTGCCGTTGGCGTTCAGGATCAGCAGCGCGGGGATCATCGTGACGAAGATGCCCGCGAACAGGACCGCCACTTCGATGATCGGCCCGAACGTGAATTTGTTCTTGGAGTGAATGTCGCGTGAGGTCGTGAAGTACGACGCCAGCAGCAACGCGGCCATCAAGCCTTCTTGAATCCAGAACGGCCACTGCTGACTTCCGGAGGCATACACCGTCGCCAGAATGCCGCCGAGAAACACGAAGTTGAGTCGCCCGTCGATGCCGAACGGCTGGTGGTGCATGACCGCTTCCAACTGCGAGCCGGCTCGCTCTTTCTCTTCGCGGTTGAAGACGACTTGGTCCCAAACCATGAAGGCCGCCAGCAGCAGTCCGTTGACCAGCGCCCATTGCCCCGCCAACCGCAGCGTCCACAGGAACGGCACGCCCTTGAGGAACCCGATGAACAACGGCGGATCGCCCAGCGAAGTCAGCAGCCCGCCGCAGTTCGACACCACGAAAATGAAGAACACGACGATGTGGGCCTTCCGCTGCCGAGGTTGATTCGCTCGCAGCAATGGCCGGATGAGCAGCACCGAGGCACCCGTCGTCCCGACGAAGCTCGCCAAGACTGCCCCCAGCGCGAGCAATGCCGTGTTCAGCAACGGCGTCCCATCCAGCGAGCCGCGCACAAAAACACCGCCGCTGATGACGTACAGCGAACCCAGCAGACAAATGAACGAAACGTAGTCCTTGGCCGCGTGCAGCAGTTCGCCCTGCCCGTCGGCACCGAAACTGAGTGCCAAATACCCGGCCAGCGGGACACCAAGCGCGGCGGCCACAATCCCCTTGTTCTTGTTGTGTTCCCACCAATGCGGAGCCGCCAGCGGCAGCACCGCGATGCACAGCAGCAGCGTCACGAACGGTGCGACCGTCCACACGCCCAGCTCTTGGCCGAGTCCACCGTGCACGGCGGCACTTTCGGTTGACGGCCCGTCAGCGGCCTCTTGAGCCATCACGGCGGTCGTCAACAGCAAGAGAACGACGCTCGCCGTCAGAACTTTCAGCCAGCGAACCGCCATGCGTGGGAAGACGCTCTTCGACATGAGTTTCCTTCAGCAATCCAGAAGCATCCGAGCCGATTTCAGCGCGACACGGCTCCGCAAAAAGCGGCGGAATATAGGGCAGTCGCAGAAGCCGAAGCAATTCGCCACAACACACCCACTCAACGAAACAGCCTTGCAAAACCAGTCGGATTCGTCTTTCTTACGCCTCCGAGACGCCGAAGCCGGAGCCTGCTCCGCGAGTTCGGCCCAGTCGTCCCCTGTGCGAGCCTGTCAGAATGAGCGAATCCGCAAAGCGAGTGGTCATCACCGGCCTGGGCCTCGTCAGCCCAATTGGGATCGGCATCGACCGGTTCGAGGCCGAACTTACGGCTGGTCGCAGCGGCATCGCTCCGATTTCGCTGATCCCCTACAGCGCGGCTCCCGGAGGCATCGGTGCCGAGGTCCGAGACCTCACCGATGAGACCGCGAAAACCAAGTGGCTCAAAGGTCTGCGAAAGAGCTTCAAGGTCTACAGCCGCGACATCCAATTGGGAGTCCTCGCCGCGATCCTTGGCCTTGAGCACTCCGGCCTGAAGGTCGCGGAACTGACTCACGAACGCATCGGCGTCGAGTTCGGTTCCAACCAGATGTACTCGCCACCGGATGTCCTGCAAGGCGGAGCCGACGCCTGCGCCGACGAAAACCACGAGTTCCACTTCGATCGCTGGGGCCAGACCGGTCTGCACGCAATGGAACCGCTGTGGCTGCTGAAGTACCTGCCGAACATGCCCTCGTGCCACATCAGCATCCTGGCCGACGCGCGCGGGCCGAGCAACTCGCTGACCCTCAACGAAGCCTCCGGCAACGCCTCGATCGGTGAAGCCATCCGCATCATGCGTCGCGGCCAAGCCGACGTGATGATCACGGGAGCGACCGGCACTCGCACCGCCAGCATCAAAGGCATTCACGCCGCTCTGCAAGATGAACTCGCCAATCATCCCGGCGAACCTCCCGAAACCTGGAGCCGTCCGTTCGACGCCACTCGCAACGGCCAAGTCCTGGGAGAGGGAGCCGGCGCGATCCTACTCGAAACCGAAGCCTTCGCCGCCGCGCGCGGAGCGACCGTCTACGGCGCGATCCTCGGCACCGGCTCCTCCTGCGTGATCGACAAACAAGGCCGACCGAATTATCAGCTCGCGTTCGTGAACGCCGCGAAGGCCGCGTTCCGCGATGCCGGAGTTAGTCCCGACGACATCGGCCACATCAACGCCTTTGGCCTCGGCTCAACCCGCTGTGACGCCGAAGAAGCCGCCGCGATCCACGACCTGTTCGGAACTCGCGCCGAACAAATTCCCGTCACCGCGTTCAAGAGCCAACTCGGAAACTCCGGAGCCGGCTCCGGCCCCTTGGAACTCGCCGCCTCACTGCTCGGCCTGCGAGCCGGCGTCGTGTACCCGACGCTCAACTACCGCACCCCCGACCCCGCCTGCCGCCTCAACATCATCCACAGCGCACCCGCCCCAATCAGCAACAAGCTGTTCCTAAAACTCAGCACCTCCGACATGGGCCAAGCCACGGCCCTGATCGCCGCCGGCGTGTAAGGGTAGGCTCCCGCCTGCCGATGCGGAATCATCTCCAACGGCTGGCAGGAGCCCGCCCTACTCGACTCTGTGTTTCCCATGCTGTGCATACAGCGTGAAGAACGCTGTGCTACCCGTCGATTGAAGTAGAGAATCGAAGGTTTGAAATTCGACCCACTTGTATTGATGGCCGCTCCTTGACATTGTGCCGTCGCGGACTAAAGACCGCCCTCCGTTTGCCACCATCTGCGCCGTCGCATTCGCACCTCTAGCAGGCTGTTGAAGAAGTCCGGGTTTGTCGTTTGCGAGCGGCGTGATCAGGATGCGAGTGTGGTTTGCGAGAACGCGAGTTTGGGTCTGGGGATCGCTGGTTGAGCCTGGCAGACGAATCTCAAGTTTCGTCGGGTGGCCAGCAGGGATGCGTAGAGACTCAGGACGAGCGTAAACGCTCGCGGTTTGGCCGCTCCGCAGAGGTTTCGCAGGATCAGGCCCAGGTTGTGGGACAACGCCAGCACTTGGTAGCGCTTCGTCACCTTCGTCAGACCTCGCAGCCACGTTCGACGGCGGCCGCCAGTTTCGCAGAGGTGAGCGAACGTGCGTTCGACCACTTCACCGCGGCGACGCAGCAGGCGTTTGCCACGCTCGCTGCGGATGCGGCGATGGTTGGCGCGGAAGGCGTCGCGTTGTTCGGCCGGCTTGTCGGCCCAGGTGCGACCCTGGGGAACCAGCGGCTCAGAGATGTATGTGCGAAGGCCCGTGCCGATGTCGCTGATCACGGGCAGCG
>QWQF01000109.1 GCA_003669125.1 Planctomycetota bacterium | reverse complement strand
TCATGACACCCGCCGCCGATGCCCCCAACGCCATCGAAGTTCGCGACCTCACGAAGGTCTATCGCGTGTTTCAAAAACGCGAGGGTCTGGCTGCATCGCTCAAGAGCTTGTTTCGCCGCGAATACAAAACGGTCACGGCTGTCGGCGGAGTCAGCTTCTCGATTCGCCAAGGGGAGATGGTCGCGTTCCTCGGCCCGAATGGAGCCGGCAAGACGACGACGCTGAAGCTGCTCAGCGGGTTGATCCATCCGACCTCCGGCACTGCGACGGCACTGGGCTTCACGCCGTGGCAACGATCGATCGCGTATCGCCGCCGCTTTTCGCTGGTGATGGGGCAGAAGAATCAGCTTTGGTGGGACTTGCCCGCTCAAGAATCGTTTCGGCTGCACGAGGCGATCTATCACATCGAGCCGGTTGCGTTTCAACGCCGGCTCGACGAACTGACCGACCTGCTCGAAGTCCGCAAGCTCGTCGGCCAGCCGGTACGCGAGTTGTCGCTCGGCGAGCGGATGCGCATGGAGCTGATCGCCGCGCTGCTGCACAGCCCGGATTTGCTGCTGCTCGATGAGCCAACGATTGGCTTGGACGTTGTCTCGCAGCGCAAGGTCCAAGAGTTCCTCAAACACTACCAGCGCGAGCGGCAGATCACCGTGCTACTGACCAGCCACTACATGAAAGACGTCGAGGCTCTCTGCGAGCGAGCGATCATCATCAATCAAGGTTTGATCCAGCACGACGGCCCGTTGGCCTCGATCGTGGGACGCTTCAGCCAAACCAAAGTCATCGAATTGCAATTCGCCAGCGAGCTGCCGGCGAACTCTGAACTGGAGCGATTCGGTACGGTGTTCGACATCAAGTCGCCACGCTTGAAGCTGCGAATCCCTCGCAGTGAAGTGGCGCAAACGCTCACGGCGTTGCTCAGCCGGTACGAAATCGAAGACGTCAGTGTTCAGGACCGCCCCCTGGAAGAAGTCATCGCCGAGGTGTTTCAGCAAGAGGCTGCGTCACCACACTAACCCTCAGTCAAACGACGTCCACAAACCACACTGAGCTTGCCTCGGTGCGGTTGAGGGAGGTTCCCAATGCACCGCTGGATCACTGTCCTCCTTGTCGTTGTTCTCGCTGGTCCAGCGTTCGCCGAAGACTGGCCGCGTTGGCGTGGGTCTCGCGGAGACGGCACTTGGCACGGTCCCAAGTTGCCGGAGAAATGGCCCGAGGGGGGCCTGAAGCCGAAGTGGAAAGTGCCGATCGGCGGCGGCTACTCCGGCGCGACGGTCGTCGGTCAGCAAGTCTTCGTGATGGACCGACAGAAGGAACCCGAAACCGAGCGGGTGCTCTGCTTCGATGCCGACTCCGGCCAGCAGATTTGGAAACACGAATATCCGGTCACGTACACCAAGCTCGACTACGGCAATGGCCCGCGAGCCGCTCCGACGTGGCACGACGGAAAAGTTTTTACGATCGGATCGCTCGGCGAGTGCCGCTGTCTCGACGCAACGACCGGTGAAAAAGTTTGGTCGGTGAACTTCCTCAACGATCTCAAGGGCAAGTTGCAGGAGTGGGGATTCGCCGGCTCAGCGCTTATCGACGGCGACAACGTCATCGTGCAACCCGGCGGCAAGGACGGGAACAGCATCGCGGCTTTGAATCGGCAAACTGGCAAGATTGTTTGGCAGAGCCATTCGGATGCTGCGGGCTACGCGGCGCCGATGATCGTCACGCACAATGAGCGGCAGCAGTTGATCTGCTGGACTCCGTCGCACATTCGCGGCCTCGACCCCGCGACTGGCAAACCGTTCTGGCAAGTGCCCTACGAGATCACCTACGGCGTCGCGATTGCCCAGCCGATTTTTCAAGAAGGCCTGGTCCTCGTCTGTGGCTATTGGAATGGCTCGAAAGCGATTCGCCTTGGAGCACAGCCGGAGCAAGCCGAACTGGCTTGGGAAGAAAACAAATTCCTGCGCGGCCTGATGTCGCAACCGCTGTACCGCGACGGGCACGTCTATCTGCTCGACAAGCAATACGGCCTGACCTGCTTCGAGCTGAAGACCTCGACGAAGCTCTGGGACGACGACAACCAAATGACTCCGCGCGGCCGCAACCCGCACGCGAGCCTCGTGTGGCTCGGCGACACTGACCGAGTGATCATCCTCAACAGCGAAGGAGACTTGATTCTCTCGCGGCTGACCGCGGCCGGTTATCACGAGCAATCCCGCGCCAACATCATCGGCTTCACGTGGGCACACCCCGCGTTTGCCGGTTCATGCGTGTACGCTCGTAGCGACTCAGAGTTGGTTTGTGTGCCGTTGCTGCCAGAACCGTGACAACCGCAGACAAGCCGATGGACAGGACCGCCGATAACAAATAAGGTGTCTCCGATTTGACGCCGCATCCCGGCCGAACTGATGCTGTTTGGGAGGTCGATCCATGCTGAGCATTCTTGATCCGTTAGCTCGCGGTTCTCGCCGGGATTTCCTGCGCATCGGCGGGTTGACGTTGGGAGGCCTGACGCTGGCAGACTGGTTGCGGACCACGGCTTCGGCGGCGGGCCGGTCGGTGACGACGGACAAGTCAGTCGTGTTTCTGTTCATGCACGGCGGGCCGAGCCAGATCGAGACCTTCGATCCGAAGATGACCGCGCCGACCGGCATTCACAGCATCAATGGTGAGGTGCAGACCGCTCTGCCCGGAATCACCTTCGGGGCGACGTATCCGAAGCTCGCCCAACTGGCGGAGAAACTGTCCGTCGTGCGGTCGTTCGTGACCGGTGACGGCAATCACGACATCAAGCCGATCGTTTCGGCCGACACGCTGAAGGCGAATCTCGGATCGTTGTACGCTCGCGTGGCGGGGACGGTGCATCCGCAAACGGGGATGCCGGTCAATGCGGCACTCTTCCCGCAGGCGATCAACTCGCAAGCTCAAGCGATGCAGACTGGCTTCGGACGGTTCACCGATGCAGGAGCACTCGGTGCGGCGTACGCGCCGTTCATGCCCGGCAGCGACGGGCCGTTCCAACAAAGTTTGAAGTTGACGCTGCCGCGCGAGCGGCTCGATGACCGTCGCAAGCTGCGGCAGGAATTTGATCGCATCCGCCGCACGGTGGATGTCCGCGGAGAGGCGGAAGGACTCGATAAGTTCCAAGAGCAGGCGCTCGACACAATCCTGCGCGGTGTCTCCGAGGCGTTCGATCTCAGCAAGGAAGATCCGAAGACGGTCGCTCGGTACGACACCGCTCCGCTGATCCGGCCGGAGGACATCGACAAGAAGTTGAACAACCACAAGTTCTACACCGATCACACGCAGACGCTCGGCAAGCTGCTGCTGCTGTCTCGGCGGCTGTGCGAGGCAGGTTGCAAGTTCGTCACGGTGACGACGAACTTTGTGTGGGACAATCACGCGGACGTGAACAACGCCGGCGTCGAAGAGGGAATGAAATACTGCGGCGTGCCGTTCGATCACGCCGTTTCGGCGTTCATCGAGGACGTCGAAGCTCGCGGACTGTCGGACAAGATTTTGCTGGTCTGCTGCGGCGAGATGGGCCGCACACCGCGCATCAATGGTCGCGGCGGACGCGACCACTGGGGCAATCTCGCTCCGCTGTTGCTGTCCGGCGGCGGCCTGCCGATGGGGCGAGTCATCGGGCAGTCGACGAAAGACGCGGGGGAACCGAACTCGGACAAGGTCACGATCCGCAATCTCATCGGCACGATCATGCACACGCTGCTGGACGTTGGCGAGGTGCGACTGCAACGCAATCTGCCGTTCGATCTGGCTCGCGTGTTTTCGGATTACGAGCCGATTCGGATGTCGTAGGTCAGCCTTTTCAGGTTGATCCGATTTTGGAAACGACGCTGTTGAAGCGTTCGGAGCAGGCTGGAAAGCTTGGCCTACGGAAAGAGCCTCATGCCCGCCGTTGCCGTGTTGGGAGCCAGTCGCGATCGCGCCAAGTACGGCAACAAATCGGTGCGTGCTCATGCGCGAGCTGGATGGGAAGTCTTCCCGATCAACCCGCAGGCGGCAGAGATCGAGGGCTTCCGCGCGTATCGCTCGCTGCGGAAGGTTCCGGTTCGTTCGCTGGATCGGGTCACTGTCTATCTTCCGCCGGACATCGGGATCACGCTGCTGGATGACATCGTGGCGTGTCAGCCCCGCGAAGTCTGGCTGAATCCCGGCAGCGAAAGCGAAGAGCTGTTGTCGGCCGCGGAGAAACTCGCTCTGCCGGTGATCTGTGCGTGCAGCATTGTGGATGTTGGCCACTCGCCAGCGATGTTCTCGTAACGCGTTGCCGATCGGCGAGCGACCCCTCGCGACGAAACTAGCCAGTACTTCGGGTCGTCAGTACCATGCTTCACTCTTGAGCGGGCGAAATCTTAGCTAGGGTCGCGATGTCCAAACGGCGGCCGATTGCGGTGAGTGTTAGCCAATGATGCGACCTCGTGAGAATGAGTCAAAACGAACGCGCTGGCTGAGGCGGATTGTCGCCAGCGTGTTGCTCGCGCTGAGCGTTACGAGCGTGTCGTTGGCTCAGCAAGGTGCCCCGAAGAATGCCGCACCCGCCACAGAAACTGCGCCTGCCGCTCAACCAGCGGCGGTTGCAGTTCGCGACGTCAGTCGATTTCCGCCGAACCCCGACGGGTTCCTGCGCGGCAATAAAGCCTGGGGCCAGCCAGCCGGTTTTTACCTCAGCCTGTGGAAGTTCGTACCGCTCGTGGCGTTGTTTTTCGGCTGGGTGACGTTGGGAAAGTGGGTCAATCAGGACGCCAGTTCGCTGAAGGTCAACAGCGAGTTTTGGAACTCGGCGTATTTCGGAGGCGGACTGGCATCACTGCTGGTCGGCGTGTCGATGTCGCCGTTCTCGCTGGGCCTGCTGCTGAGTCTCTCGCTGCAAGGCTTGCCGCTGGGTTTGTACATCCGCGAGCGAAATGCCTGCGTGCCGGACTCTGCTCGGCTGCTCACCAAGAAGCACATCACGAGCGTCGTGTTTCGGACGCTGGCTCGGATGGGGTTGCACCTCGGCGGCAAGAAGATGAAGCAGCAACTGCTCGGCCCGGATATCGAGTTCATCGGCAAAACCTCGACCGGTCGCCGCGACACCAGTCGCACGTCACAGGTTGAGAACTCGCGCGGATTCCTGGCGGCGAAGGAATTGGTTTACGACGCGATCATCAAGCGCGCGACCGATATCCACCTCGAACCGAAAGAAGATGAGCTGCAAATTCGACTACGCGTGGACGGCGTGATGTACTCGGTCGAACCGTTCGACCGAGCGCTCGGCGACAATGTCATCAACATCTTCAAAATCCTCGCCGCGATGGACATCACCGAGAAACGCAAGTCGCTCGACGGCAGCTTCCGCGCGGTGACCGATGGACGTGAAATTGACTTCCGCGTCGCCACGCAAGGAACTCGCGACGGCGAGAAAATGACCCTGCGCATCCTCGATCAATCGAATTCCGTCAGCACGCTGCTGGACCTCGGCTTCCGCAGACAACTGGAAGAGCAACTCAAAGAGGTCGTCCATCAACCGCACGGCCTGCTGCTGGTCTGCGGTCCGACCGGAGCCGGTAAGTCCACGACGTTGTATGCCTGCCTGAACGACATCGACTCGCACCAGCAAAACATCATCACCATCGAAGACCCCGTCGAATACAAGATGGCGAATGTCACGCAGATCGAGATCAACACGAAGGCGGGGCAGACCTTCGCGAACTCGCTGCGCAGCGTGCTGCGGCAAGATCCGGACATCGTCATGATCGGCGAAATCCGCGACGGCGAAACCGCCAACATCGCCTGCCAGGCAGCGAACACCGGCCACATGGTCTTCTCGACGGTCCATGCCAATGATGCCATCACCGCGCTGTATCGCATGATCGATCTCGGTGTGGACGTGTCGATGCTGTCGAGTTCGCTGAGTGCGATCCTCGCTCAGCGATTGGCTCGGCGGCTTTGCCCCGATTGCAAAGAGTCGTACGTCCCAAAACCTGAGTTCCTGAAGAAAGCCAACCTCCCGGCAGAGAAGATCGACAAGCTCTACCGACCGCCGAAGGAAGGCGAGAACGCCGCTTGCCCAACGTGCGGCGGCATGGGCTATCGCGGACGAGTTGGCGTCTACGAACTGTTGGTGATTACGGATCGCATGCGCGACCTGATCCGAGAGAAGGCCGCGCTGTCGGCGCTCAAGGCGGAAGCTCGCAAAGGCGGAATGCTCTACATGCAGGAAGAGGGATTGCGACTGGTCGTGAAAGGCATCACGTCGATCGACGAGTTGCTGCGGGTCGTGAAGTAGAAAATTTCGGGGAGCCAACATGGCCGTCATCGACATTCTGCTCTTGTTGATCTTCGGGGGAGTGACGTACTGCGTCGCCGGCGAAGGGGCGTGGGGCGCGGCGATCACCGCTTTTTGCGTGATCCTCGGTGGACTGATTTCGATGAATTTCTTCGAACCGATCTGCGACAACTTGCTCGGATCGAATTACTACTGGCAGGCACGCCTGGATTTGATCGTGCTGGTGGGATTGTTCGGAGCCGCGGTGGCCGGATTGAGAGCCGGTGCGGACTATCTGTCGCCAACGTACATCGGTGTGCATCGGATGCTCCACGAGGTTGCTCGCTGGGGCTGCGGTGCGTTGGCTGGCTATGTGACGATGGCGTTTCTGCTGACCGCTTTGCACACCGCGCCGCTCGGGCGTGAATTCATGGGGTTCAAAGCGGAGCGGGGAAATTTCTTTGGCATGGCTCCCGATCGGCAATGGCTGGGCTTCACGCAATGGACTAGCGAATGGGTCTTCTCCAAATGGCCCAAACGCATTTTTGACGGTCCCGAAAAAAGCATGGGTGATCCGAATGTTGTCACAAACAAAGTGTGGTCCTCGTTCCCGATTCGGTACGCCTCGCGCCGTGAGATTGGAGCCG
>QWQF01000165.1 GCA_003669125.1 Planctomycetota bacterium | reverse complement strand
GGCCACGAATGCCACTTGCTGATTCCCGGTGTCTCCAAGTCCGAGAAGTACGCCACCGCGAACGAATTTCTGATGGCCAAGCTGCTGGCGAAATAGCGGAAGCCCGGCCAGAGCCTCCACCAATCGGTTGGTCCTCCGACTCGATTGCACAGTTTCCATTGCGAGTCGAATTAGGAGTTCTCTCGGTTGTCTTCCACCGATCTCCGCGCGTCGACGAACAGCCACGCCAGCGCGCAGACGAAGAGCACTCCGGCATAGACGTAGAACATCGGATCCCACTGTGCTCGGCCGATGTGGCCTCGTTCCTTCATCCAGACGGCGAAACTGCCGGCGAAGCGTTGCGACGCCATGCCTCCGAATCCGCCCAGCGAGTTCATCAAGCCAAAGAGCGCGCCCAGATGGCGGCCGCTCAGGTCGGACACGGAACCCCACCACGAGGCCAGCGTCATCACCGCCAGCATGAATGAACCGGCCGTCCAAAGTGCGGCGATCAGCGGCGTGTCACAAGACTTGCCGATCAGTAGCAGCACCGCCGCCGACAACACCACTGCGAAACAGAGCCAGCGGCGACAACGAAATCGGTTGCCGGTGCGACGGGTCAGCCAGTCGATGACGAAGCCGCCGCTCATGCAGCCGATCGCTCCGCCCGCCAGCACGAGGCTCGACAACCAACCGGCTTCAATGTCCTCGCACTCGCGAGCTTTCTTCAGGTACGTCGGAAACCAGAAAAAATACAGGTACGAGTTGAATGCCGAACAGGACAAGATAAATCCGAGCAGCCACACTTGCGGGTGCGTGAGGACGGCTCGCCACGGAATCTTCGGGTGCTCGCCCGACCTGCGTGACGTGCCGGCCAAGATCAATTGTCGTTCGTGTTCGTTGACCGCCGGATGCGTTTGCGGTTCGTCGCGAAACCACCACCAAAACGCGATCGCCCACAGCAGGCCGGGAATGCTGAGTGCGGCAAACGCCCAACGCCAGCCCATTTCTTTGATGAGCACTGCCGTCACGATCGGCGCGACAGCTCCGCCGATTTGCATGGAAGCGTTGAGAGCTCCCTGAGCCATGCCGCGCCGCTCGGTCGGAAACCAACGCGACAAGATGCACGCCGAGTTCGGCAGCGCCCCAGCTTCGCCCGCTCCGAACAGAAACCGAATCAAAATGAGCGACGGCAAGCCCAGCGCCGCTCCGGTCAAAGCCGTGAACGCCGACCACCAGACAACAATTCGAGTCAGCACTCCGCGCGAGCCGTATTTGTCTCCCCACCAACCCATCGGCACTTCAAACAGCGCATACGACAGCGTGAACGCCATCAGCACCCACGTCATGTCGCCATCGTCCAGATGCCATTCCTCTTCGATATTCGTCAGCGCCTGGCCGATGCAAAGGCGATCGAGGTACAGAATCAGCGTCAGCACGCAAAGAAACGCGAGCACGCCGTAACGAGCATTCGTCGGACGCTCTGTCAGCGGCGGTTGGTGCGGTTGGCTCATACGGACCTCGTGGTGTCGGAGCGTTGGCGAATCGGCGGGCGAGGATAAACTGCGTCCCGCGATGCCGCTACGAAGTAGGTCGGCCTTTTCAGGCTGACCCGAACGGCGTTCGACGCGGATAGCCAATTGCGTTAGTCTGGAAACCCTGACCTACGAAGACAGAAAGCTCCCATGCAGATCACGCACGTCGAAGTCATCCCCGTCCGCATCCCGCTCAAGCCCGCACGGTACATGGTCACGGCGCTCGGCTGGCACACCGAATCGAAATACTTGCTGATTCGAGTCGGCACCGACACCGGCATCGAAGGGGTCGGCGAAGCGACCGTCATGCCGAACTGGAGCGGCGAGACCGTGTGGGGAGCGAAGGCAATCCTCGACAACGTGCTCGCGCCGAGTGTTATCGGAGCCGACCCAACGGACATTGCCGACATCGACCGTCGCATGGATAAGGTCACGCGGCACAACTGGTTCGCGAAGTCGGCCATCGAAATGGCCTGCTGGGACATCGCCGGCAAAGCCGCCGGCAAGCCGGTTTACGAATTGCTCGGCGGAGCGGTGCGGCCGTTGACCGTCCGCTGCCGGTTCTCGATGGGGGCTTACGAACCGGATCGGGCGAAGGCTCGCGCTCTCGAACTCGTCAGCGAAGGTTTCACGACGATCAAGGTGAAAGTCGGCGGTGCGGCCGAGGCGGACATCACTCGCGTCCGCACCGTGCGAGAGGCGATTGGACCGAAGCTCGGCCTGACCATCGACGCGAACTGCGGCTGGGATGCGGACACGGCGATTCACTGCGTCAACGCACTGGCGGACTGCAACATCGCGCTCAATGAGCAACCGACACACGACGGCGATTACGCGGCACTCGCTCGTGTCCGTCGCGAAACGAAGCCGCCGGTCATGGCGGACGACATGTGCTTCGACATGGTTCACGCTCGCGAGTTGATCCGGAACGACGCCTGCGACCTGATCAGCGTTTATCCCGGCAAGAACGGCGGCATCCGCAAGTCGAAAGCCATCGTCGAATTCGCGGGGACGAACAACGTGAAATGCAGCATCGGCTCGAACCTGGAATGGGACGTCGGCACCGCAGCGATGATGCATTTGGTCGTCGCCTGTCCGAACATGCGCGTCGAAGAGTTCCCTGGTGATATCCTCGGCCCAACGTACCACGAGGTCCGCATCGCCAAGAATCCGGTCGCCATCAACGGGCCACTTGTCACGATTTCGGATCGACCAGGCTTGGGCGTCGATATCGACTGGCAGATTGTGCGCGAGCACCCACTCAAGTAGCCGCTGTCCCCATCATTCTGCCAAGAACTCTTTGGCAGAATGATGAAAAACAGGACTCGACTCACCTTCACGATTCATTTATCAATCCGCCCCTCTCCGAGCCGGCCATCCGGTCAGCTCACCCATCACTTCACCGAATCATTCCCCTTCAGCTTGCCTCGGAGGCATGGATGCCGCCGTCTGCGGTTGGTCCACGTTCGTGGTTGCGCGAATCGCGCGGGATCATTTTCCCGGCGTTGATCGTGGGTTCGGTCGTTGCGCTCGTGACGCCGTTGCCGCCGATGCTGATGGACTTGTTGTTGGCCGCGAACCTCACGGTCTCGGTGCTGATTGTGCTGACGACGGTTTACGTCGGTCGGCCCCTGGAATTCAGCTCATTTCCCGCGATTTTGCTGGGGACGACGCTCGCTCGGCTGGTTCTGAATGTGGCCTCGACGCGGTTGGTGTTGACTCGCGGAGGAAGCGACGGCACGCAAGCGGCTGGCAAAGTCATTGAAGCGTTTTCGCAGTTCGTCGCGGGCGATCAGATCGCTGTCGGCATCGTGATTTTCTTGATCATCGTCGCGATTCAGTTCCTGGTCATCACGAAGGGAGCAACGCGCATCAGCGAAGTCGCCGCGCGGTTCGCGCTCGATGGATTGCCGGGCAAGCAGATGGCGATTGATGCCGACCTCAACGCGGGAGCGATCACGCACGAGCAAGCTCGGCAGCGGCGAGACGATTTGATTCGACAGGCCGATTTCTACGCGGCGATGGACGGAGCCAGCAAATTTGTGCGCGGCGATGCGGTGGCCGGACTGGTCATCATGGCGGTCAACATCGTCGGCGGGCTGTACATGGGGGTGTTCGAGAACGGCATGCCCATCGGCGACGCAGCCGATGTTTTCACGCGGCTGACGATCGGCGATGGGCTGGTTAGCCAAGTGCCGGCATTTCTGATTTCGCTGGCGGCCGGGTTGATCGTGACTCGTTCCTCGAGCGAAAGCGATCTGCGACGCGACGTCGTCCAGCAAACCTTCCGGCATCCCGAAGCCTTGTTTCTCGCGGCGGCGTTTCTGTCGGCAATGAGCTTCACGGGCCTCCCCGCGATGCCGCTGATTGCGATGGCGGCGGGTTGCGCGATCGTCGGAACGATGCTCCGCAAAGCGAGTCCTCAGCAGGCGTCGGCAGTGGCAACGAGTCCAGTCAAGGACAAGCCGCAGCCAAAGGTCGAAGACTTTTTGCGAGTCGATCCGATGGAACTGACGATCGGTCCCGGCCTCGTGACGCTCGCGCAGAACGGCGATTTGCTGGCTCAGATTTCGGCGGTGCGAACGCACATCGCGCACGAACTCGGCATGTTGCTGCCGAAGATGCGGATCAAAGACAACCTGCGTTCCGAGCCGTTTGCCTACGAATTGAAACTGCGCGGCATCCCGGTTGCGACCGGCGAGGCTCGCATCGATCGGCTACTGGCGGTGCGGACGTCGTTTGTCGCAGGCGAACTTTCGGGACAACGTACCGTCGATCCAGTGAGCGGCCACCCGGCGATCTGGATCGATCCGGCGCAGCGTGATCGCGCGGAGTTGCTCGGCTATCTGGTGCAGAACCCGACCGAGGCACTGTTCACGCACCTGCACGAAGTCGTGCGCGAACACGCGGCGGAATTGCTGACTCGGCAACAGGTGCATGGACTGCTCGACAACCTGCGGCTGACGTCGCCGAAAGTGGTCGACGAGTTAGTGCCAACGATGCTCAAGCCGGCGCAAGTGCATCAAGTTTTGGAGAACTTGTTGCGCGAACGAGTGCCGATCCGCGACCTCGAAACGATTCTGGAAACTCTCGGCGACTACGCCGACCGAACGCAGAACACGGCGTTGCTGACCGAGTACGTTCGGTCCGCTTTGGCTCGCACGATCTGCCAGCGGCATCGCGACGAGCAACGCATCCTGCGCGTGCTGACAGTCGATCCGGATCTCGAAGACGTCATCGTCGCCGGAGTCAGTTTTAGCGACAGCGGCTTGATCGTGAGGTTGTCATTACCGACGAGCGACGCGATTCGGCAATCGCTGACGGAAACACTGGCCGCGACCGAAGCCAACATCGTGCTAACGACTTCGTCGTCCGTGCGGCTCGGCCTGCGACACGTCACCGCCACCACATTCCCCCGCCTGACGATTCTCAGTTTGAACGAAATCTCTCGCGACACGCAGATCGAGTCGCTGGGGCAAGTCGCCAGCATCGCGACGAGAGCAGGAGCGATTCATGCCTGATATCCAAACATTTCGAGCGGCCTCGATGCAGGAAGCGATGCGGATCATGCGTCGCGAGCTGGGCGAGGATGCCGTGGTTGTCAACACTCGATCGATCGTGCAGCGACGAGCGTTACCGTTTTTGAAAGCCAAGTGCGAAGTCGAAGTCTCGGCTCGAAATGGCAGCAAAACGAAACTCGCCCGAAGCGCCAGCGAGGGGTGCGCCGTGGCTGTTGCCGAGAACCCCTCGCTGCCGCGTCGGGCTCGTGTGGCCGAGGACTCGCGAGTTCTGTCTCCATCGCAGTTGGCGGAGCATCTTGAGCGTGAGTTGCTCGAACCGAATCGCTTCGCACCCAACGACAACGGGATCGAACTCAGCCCCAGCCTCGAACGATTGATCGCCGCTCCGTCGACGAAATCGACGGGCGGAAAACTCAACGTCGCCTTTTCCGACAAGACGAATATCCCAGCGCTGTCGCAACTCCAGGCATCGGGCAAGCTCGATGAGCGACTCGATTCGATTCAGCGGATGCTCGAAAGTCTGAACAAAGCACGGCATCTCGGCGGCGACAGCGAAGTGCCGCCGGAGTTGTTTCAGCTTTACACCGAACTGCTCGACAGCGATGTCGAGGAAGAGATCTCTCGCGATTTGATCTTCGGAGTTCGCCGGCATGTGAAGCCGGAGCAGCTTCACGATCACGACTACTGCAAGTCGATGCTGACGGGACTCGTTGAGGCGGACTTCCGCACGGCGTCACCGATCAAGCCAACTCCCGGACGTCGCCGAGTGGTCGCACTGGTCGGGCCAACTGGCGTCGGCAAGACGACGACGATTGCGAAACTCGCTGCCAACTTTCGGCTCCGCGACGGCATCAAAATCGGACTGGTCACGGTGGACACGTTCCGCGTGGCAGCGGTCGAGCAACTCCGCATCTATGCCGAGATCATCGACCTGCCGATGAAGGTCGTCACCAGTCCACTCGAAATGCGGCGAGCTTTGGACGAGTTGGTCGGACTCGACCTGATTCTGATCGACACCGGCGGACGCAGCCCGCGTGATGAGCTGAAGATTCAAGAACTCAAATCGCTGTTGGCCGAGGCTCAAGTCGACGAGGTGCATCTGGTCCTCAGCCTGACGGCCGGAGTCAGCAGCCTGCGCGCCGCGTGCGAGAAGTTCGCCACCGCGAATACGACGGCGTTGATCCTGACCAAACTCGACGAAGCGGCCGGAATGGGTTCGCTGCTGACGGCGGCTCGCAAGTTGCCGCTGCCGGTGAGCTACCTGACGACCGGCCAAGACGTGCCCGATGACATCGAATGTGCGAACGCCAGTCGCATGGCTCGGTTGGTGCTCGGACAAGAGAAGTTAGAGACGTAACAATCCCAATGCGTGACCAGGCTTCATCTCTGCGAAACCTCATCCAACGCCGCTCGGCCGACACGCCGACGGCGGCGGAGGAGCGTGCGCGAATCGTTGCGTTCACGAGCGGCAAAGGGGGAGTCGGTAAATCGAATCTCGCGCTCAACGTGGCGGTCGCGATGGCTCAAGATGGAGCGAGAGTTTGTTTGCTGGATGCGAATCCGGGGTCGAGCAACATTGATTTGTTGTGCGGGTTGAACTGCTATTGGAACTTCGGGCATGTGCTCACTGGTGCGAAGTCGCTCGGCGAAGTGATCCTGAAAGGGCCAGCGGGAATCAATGTTCTGCCGGGAGCCAGCGGGCTTTTGGAAGTTGGGGCATCGTCGGATTTGGCGGAGCAAGTCGCCGCGCTCGAATCCGCCTACGACGTGTTGATCATCGACGCGGGGACGGGCCTTACGGAGTCCGCTCGACGATTCGCGAGCGTTGCGGACGTGACTTTTTTGGTGACGACTCCGGAACCGACGGCGATCGCGGATGCGTATGCCACGCTCAAG
>QWQF01000232.1 GCA_003669125.1 Planctomycetota bacterium | reverse complement strand
CGCGGGCTTGGAGCGAGGGTGAAGCGAACTGAATCCTCAATTGCTAACGCCACCGACCTTGCGTTGGTGGCTCGCGGACTTTTACACGACTCGCCCGCGTTTCACGACAAGCAGCGCAAAAGCCAGCGGGGCAAGACCGGTGGGGTGACGATCATTTTCGCAACGCGACGCGCGTCAGGCCGCCGGGGCGAAGCGACGCTGGTTCCATTCTGCACCATTTTTCAACAGGCTGCTAAAACCACTTTCGCTTATCCACGACATTGAGCAGTGGCTCACCCGCAGCGAATCGACGAATGTTTTCCAGCAACGTCGCCAAGTGACGCTCCGCAATGCGCGGCGAAGCGCCAGCAACGTGTGGCGTGATGACGACGTTGCTCATCCGCCAGAGCGGATGATCGATTGGAAGTGGCTCGGTCTCGAAAACGTCCAAGCCAGCTCCGGCAATCAAGCCGCCTTGCAATGCGGCGGTCAGGTCGGCCAGATCGACAATCGCGCCGCGGCCGATGTTGATCAGAACCGCCGAGCGCTTCATCGCCTCAAATCGCGGAGTCCGAAACAGTTTCGCAGTCTCTGGCGTGTGTGGCGCAGCGATCACGACGTAATCAGACTCGGCCAAGAGGTCGTTCAATCGGTCCGTTGGCCAGACTTCGTCGAGCACTCCCGGCACGCTGCGGCAAATGGGGTCGATCGCTCGGAGCGTCATTCCGAAAGCAGATGCGCGGCGGAGAACTTCGCGGCCGATCTCCCCGGCACCGATAACTCCCAGCGTGCAATCCGCGAGGTGTTGGTGCCGTCGGTCGATCTCGGAGACCTCTGCCGGCCCAGAACTGAAGCCCGACCGCTGCGATTCGCCGCCGACCGGTGCCCATTCGGCTCGTGATTGCCGGCGAATGTAGGTGTGCAAGTTTCTGGCGAAGCACAACACGAGACCCAACACATGGTCAGCGATCACGTCGGAAAAGAGTCCGCGCATGTTCGTCAGCACACACGAATGATCGATCAATTCGGGAAAGAGGTAATGTTCGAGGCTCGCGGTCGGCGACTGGACCCAGAGAAGTTGCCGAGAATTCGCGAGCAGATCAGGGGTCAACTTCCCGAAAAATCCGTCCGCATCGCGGATGGACTCGCGGGCTTGCGTGACGTCGTCGCAATTGATGATCTCGAGCATGTCGGTGCATTTTCGCAGACATCGCAGTCGCTCATCGTCGACTGCGGGAGAGATGATCAGTTTGCGTCGCCGTGAAAAAGAGCTTGTCATTTCATCCATTCGCTTGTGTTTGGACGCTGAATGTGTTTTACAAAAGTGGTCACTCGAAATCACCAACGAGTCGAGTGAATTCCGTCTGTCAAGATTTCAATCGTGCTCTCGGGGAAAGATTTTTCGTCCTGTTGGCCGCTTGCTCTGCCGTGATTGCGAAGTCAGAATGCCGCCGCATTTTACTTTTTCTTGTCGTTCTTTTTCTCTCCTCCAATGTTTCAGAGGTAACCGATATGCGGATCATCTCCCGCAGTGTCAACGAGGGATTGGTGATTGATGGCGACGTTCGGGTGACAGTTTTGGAGATTCAGCACAACCGCGTGCGACTGGGAATTGAAACACCAAATCAGGCTCCGTTCTACCGAGAGGAAGTGGTGTACTTCGGCGATGGAGACGGCGGCATGGTCGCCGGGACGGAAGGCACGCAGCCGGTCGTCGAGCTGCTGGTTCCGGTCGCCGCCCTCTGACGAGGCGATGAACCCTGTGCCTTTCGATGTGATCAAAGCGGCTCGCCGATTGAGCGATCTGGGCCTCGCGGCCGAGAAGTTGCCGAGTCATATCGCAATCATCATGGACGGCAACGGCCGTTGGGCGAAGGCGCGCGGGTTTCCTCGCATCGAAGGGCATCGCCGAGGAGTTCGCTCTGTCCGCGAAACCATCGAAGAGTGCGCCGAATTGGGCATCGAGCAGCTCACGCTGTATTGCCTGTCGAGCGAAAACTGGAAACGCCCGCAACGCGAACTCGACATGCTGATGCGACTGTTGGAGCAGTATCTCGTCGAGGAACGTTCCGAGATCATGCGGCAGGATTTACGATTCGCGATGATCGGCCGCCGCGAAGGCTTGTCGGCCGGTGTGCTGCGCGAGGTCGCCAAGACGGTTGAAGTCAGCCGTAACAATCACGGTACGCGGCTTTGTCTCGCGGTGAACTACGGTGGCCGTCAAGAACTGGTCGATGCCTTTCGCCGCATCGCCACTCGACTGCAAGACGGTTCGCTGACGGTGGACGCGATCGACGAAGTGAAGATCGCCGAACACCTCGACACCGCTGGGATGCCCGATCCCGATTTGGTGATCCGCACCGCTGGCGAGATGCGCATGAGCAACTACTTGTTGTGGCAAGCGAGCTATGCCGAGTTCTGGGTCACGTCCAAATGTTGGCCGGAGTTTCGTCCCACCGATTTGCACGACGCCCTGCGCGACTACGCCAATCGCGAGCGCCGCTTCGGCGGACTGTCGAGGTAAGCGGACATGTTGAAACACCGCCTGCTGATGTCCGCGCTGTTGATCCCAGCGACGATTGGATTGTTCGTGTGGGATCATCATCTCGGACCGCACGCTCCCGCGTTGTTCGTGCTAGTAATGTTGTTGGCGGCTCGCTGCGTTTGGGAACTGGTGATCTTGGCTCGCAGCGCCGGCCTTCGACCGAATCTTGTCCTGTGCTTGCTCGGATCGTGGATGACGATCCAGGCGGCATGGTGTCCTGTTTGGCGTTGGCGATCCGCCTGGCAGCAATGGACTGAGTCGCTCTTTACCAATCCTCTTTTCCTTTTGCCTGCCGGTGGAGTTGTCGTCGTTGTCATGCTCTTCAATGCAGTCATGCGGTTCTCTCGCTTTGAGTTGTCTGCGGATCGGGACGTCAGCACGCCACAACCGGGGCGGCAACTGGCAACGCTGGGGATCGAGTTGTTTATTGTCGGCTACGTCGGAGTTTTGTTGGCGCTGACGGTTCAACTGCGATGGACCGCGCACCCACTCGATGACGTCGTCAACATTGGCTACTTCGCGCTCTCCGCCTTGGTGGTCGCCACGAAAATGGGAGACGTGGGAGCCTATACCTTTGGCCGATTGATCGGTGGGCCAAAGATGACTCCGCAACTCAGTCCTGGAAAAACATGGTCAGGTGGAGTCGGCCATCTCGTGACCGCAGGATTGTGTTCGGTGGCGTGGTTGTGCTGGTTGGGGCCGATGGTTTCCACTCATTGGCCGGCGTGGGGTGTCGTGTCGGCGGCGGTGTTTGGTGTCGTGGTCGGTTTTGCTGGATTGATTGGTGATCTGGCGGAATCCCTCATCAAGCGAGATGTCGGCGTGAAAGACGCTCCGGCCTTGTTGCCGGGATTTGGCGGGCTTTTGGATTTGATGGACAGTCTTTTGCTGGCGGGGCCGGTGGCCTATTTCATGTGGAACCTGCTGCGTTGAGGACTTGTGGAGCAGCGGCATTGCAACATTTGTCGCAGCGACCACACTACAGGGCCGCGCGGGGCCGACGTGGGTTCGCCTCAACGTGTCGTTTCGAGAATCGTTTGGTCCACAGTCGGAGTTTCAGAAACAGCAATGGCCGATAACTATATTTTTACGATCGAAGCACTGACCCGCTTGTATGAGGAGAAGGTCGTCCTCAGCGACATTTGGCTGGCGTTTTATCCGGGAGCCAAGATCGGGGTGCTCGGTAACAACGGGTCGGGCAAGAGTACGTTGCTCAAGATCATGGCGGGTGAGGACAAGGACTACATGGGGGAGGTCCGGCCGGCCAAGGGAATCAAGATCGGGTACTTCGCGCAGGAGCCAAAGCTCGACAAGTACAAAACCGTCGGTGAGTGCATCAACGACGCGGTGGCCGACTCGCACGCACTCCTTGAGCGGTACAACGAACTCAACTTGAAGCTCGGCGAACCACTTGAGCCGAACGAGATGGACAAGGTGCTCGCGGAACAATCCAAGTGTCAGGACAAGATCGACCACGACAACTTGTGGGAGTTGGATCGCACGCTGGATGTCGCGAAAGATGCGATGCGATTGCCGCCTGATGACGCGGAGATCGAGAAACTCTCCGGCGGCGAGAAGCGGCGAGTGTCGTTGTGTCACATTCTGTTGCAGAATCCGGATCTGTTGTTGCTCGACGAGCCGACGAACCATCTGGATGCCGAGTCGGTCGCGTGGCTGGAACGGTTCCTCGAGCACTTCGCCGGCACTGTCGTCGCGGTGACGCACGATCGGTATTTCCTCGACAACGTCGCCCAGTGGATCCTGGAACTCGACCGCGGCAAGGGGATGCCGTTCGAGGGGAATTACTCGTCGTGGCTCGAACAGAAGTACGCGAGGATGAAGGTCGAAGAGAACAAAGAGTCGAAGCGGCAGAAGGAATTGGCTCGCGAACTGGAATGGGTTCGCATGTCACCGAAGGCTCAGGCGACGAAGAACAAGGCACGCTTGCAACGCTACGAAGAGCTGCGAGCACAGCAGTACAACGGTGCCGACGACACCGCTCAATTCCAGATTCCGTCCGGCAAGGAGCTTGGCGATTTGGTGATTCGAGCGAACAAGCTGACGAAGAGCTTCGGCGACCGGCTGCTGTTCGAGAACATGGAGTTCAACCTGCCTCGTGGCGGCATCGTCGGTGTGATCGGGCCGAACGGAGCCGGCAAGACGACACTCTTCAAGATGATCATGGGAGTCGAGAAGCCGGACAGCGGCGAACTGCGAATCGGCAACGCGGTAGAACTGGCGTACGTCGATCAGTCGCGTGACTCGCTGGACGGAGACAAAACGGTCTACGAGGAGATCAGTGGCGGTGCCGACATTCTCGAAGTCGGAGGGATGAAGATTCACGCTCGCAGCTACTGCGGCCGGTTCAATTTTAAAGGCCCGGATCAGCAGAAGATGGTCAAGCAACTCTCCGGCGGCGAACGGAACCGAGTGCATCTTGCGAAGCTGCTGCGGCGCGGCGGCAACGTGATCCTGCTGGACGAACCGACGAACGATCTCGACATCGAGACGTTGCGAGCATTGGAAGAAGGACTCTCGAACTTCGGCGGCTGCGCGATCGTCACCAGCCACGACCGCTGGTTCCTCGACCGCATCGCGACGCACATCCTCGCCTTCGAAGGTGATAGCCAGGCGTACTGGTTCGAGGGCAACTACAAGATGTACGAACTGCAGAAACGCGAGCGGCTTGGAACCGACGCTGATCAACCGCATCGGATCAAGTACCGGCCGTTGGCGCGGTAGGATTGGCGAAGTGCAGATCCAACGCGTCTCACGCCCTGGGCATTGAAACGGATTGAGCGTTGGCGGTGGGCGGTGAATTGACGACTGGGCGGAGTGGCACAGAAGCCAGTCAGGCACGACGGACCGCGCCGCCAGCTCGTCGTCGTTGATCCAGAATAGTGAGGATTGCAGGCAGAGGCACCAGCGCGATGAAGACACTGCTCGCCACGCCGAGCGTGACGACTAAACCGAACGAGTACAGCCCGCGATGAGCCGCCAGCAGCATGCTGCCGAAGCCAACCATTGTGGTCGTCGAGGTGAGTACCAGCGAATTGATGATGCTCGGCGAGATGCGATACCGGCGTTTGGTCTGCAAGCGAAAGTCGTGAACCATGTGGACGCCACCGTCCATGCCCAGCCCCAGCAACAGCGGCAGTACGATCAAGTTGGCGGGATTAAGATCGACGTGCATCAGTCGCATCAGACCGAACATGATTGCGGCTCCGCCGAGCGACGGCAGCAAAGCCAGCAAGCTGTGCCCCACCGTGGCCGAGTCGATCATCCAGGTGATCGTCACGGTCATCACGAGGTACAAGATGCCAAGCAGTGGCCAACTCGCATCCATTTGCAACCAATGGGCGATGCCCCACAGGACACCGATCACAATCGCCGGAGGAATCAGCACACGCACCGCTTGTTGGCGGCCCAGCAGGTCGATGATCAGCGTGATCCAAATCGCCACGAGAGCATACGACGCGGCGTCTTGGTAACTCTGCCGAATCTGTCCCGAGGCCTCGAAGTTTTGCAGCGGAGTCCCCGTGACGTTTGGGTCCACGGAGCGAACGTCTTCGACGAACTCTTGCAGCGGTTCGATGTCCCAGACTTGGCTCTTGGGATAAATCTGCAACTGCCACAGGCCAGCGGGGCTGACAAATCTGGAGACCAATTCCTTGGGAAAATCCTCGAGCGTGATCGGCTCAGGATTCGAGGCGTCCGCCATCGCCTGCAACTGCGTGTGCAAGGCGAAGTTCATGCGTGCCTGAAACTCGTTCAGGAATTTCATCTGGCGTTCGACGGGAAGCCCTTCGAAGCGATCCAGAAACTCATCGAGCGCGGCCGCCGCTTGCTTGGCCCAGGATTCTTCATTGCGAGAGAGACTTTGAAACAGCCGCTCGATCAACTCACCCAGCGCTTTGGGATTGACGACTCGCGGTTCGAACTTCACTGGCGCCAACTGAGCGACTTCCGCATGAATCGCTTGGATCAGCAGGTTGGTCTCTTGCGGCGGGGTCGCCGGCAAGCGTGATGCCAACTCCTCCACCTTGCGCACCGACGGCAGCTCTTCAAATTGTTTTTTCAATTCACGAGCACGTTCCGGAGAATCAGCGAGCGACACGGCGTACAACAGCGAGTTCTTCGACTCGCGAAAGATGCGGTCCTGCCAATCGACCGAATCGACTCCCTTGGCTTGCAGGTTCAACAGGTTGTAGTCGTACTTGATCGCAAACTTCGGTCGCCCGTGATTCCAATCAAACGCCAGACTACCGAAGTATCCCATGAGACCCAAGCCCGCGCACGCAACCCACCACGGATGCCGGCGGATCGTCCAGCGCAGCAGGTTGCCTTGAATCGGCGTGGGCAACTTAGCGAGCGGCACGTTGCGATCCACGACTTTGACTAGCGGCGGCAACGCGAAGAACGAAGCGATCGCGCAGAGGATGATGCCGCCAGTAGAAATGATTCCGAGTTCGACGACTCCGAGAAACTTCGTGAAGGTCGCGCAGTAAAACGCCAACGCGGTCACGATCGCGACCGTCAGAATGCTGGCTCCGACGGACGCCGACGAGTTGCCCAGTGCGTCGTCCAGATTCTGCCCTTCGTGCCGCAGTTCAAGGTACCGGGACAAATACATGATCGCGTAATCGCAACCCAGACCCATCAGGATCGGCGCGAACGAGGCCGACAAAATGTTGAGATGTCCGACGGCGGCGGTCGCGAACGCGAACGAGAGGATCATTCCCACCGTCAGCATCACCGCCGCAATCAGCGGATGTCGGACTCCGTGAAACCCGGCCAGCATCAGCACGATGACTCCCACGAACGACACAATCGTGGAGAGCGTCATGTCTTTCTGCGACCGGATCATCTCGTCATTTTCGAGGACCGGGATGCCGGTCAGTCCGATGCGGACCTGCGGATGATCCGCCCGCACGTCGGCCACAATGTCTCGAATCCGTTGAACGGCGGTGGTCGCGCCGTTGAAGTCCGCCTTGTCGATGACCGGTGCCACTCGCAGAAAGCCCTGCGTGCCGCGCTCGTTCAAGAAATAGGTCGGCTTCGTGGCGTCTTGTGCAAGGTCGCCATCGACCTTGATCAGTTGCGGCCACGGGTTGCGAGCATCTTCGGGATTCTTCAGCGCAGCAGTCATGCTGGTCGCCAGCGAGGTGACATGCTGGCTGATCAACTGCATGATTTGTTCGTTGGATGGCCCGGACTCGGGAGGACGTTCACTGCCGACCACCGCCGTTGAGAGTCGCAACAGATTCAAGCGGTGCAGCAACTGAGCGATGACCCGTTCGAGATTCACCTCGTCGTAGTCCCCCTGGATCACCGGTCGCATCTGGTTGAGTTGCGCCAGGCACATCTCCAACTGATCCGGTGCCAGAAACTGCAAACCCTTGCGACGCAGAGCGTCATGCTCGACGCGAAAGAACGCGCTTTGAAAATGCTGGTCGTCGGCGATCAGCCGCTTGCCCAGATCGTCGAGCACAGGCGTGATGTCTTCCGCAGAACGCCCCTCGACCACCACCACGATGTCCGAGGCGTCGCCGAAACTCTTGAGATATTCCAGCCAGCGTTTCTGAAAGTCCGCGTTGGGATCGATCAGATCGCCGCGATCGTTTTTGAATTTCAGGTTCCGCGAGGTGTAGACACTGCTGGCGATGCAGACCACGCTCAATAGCACGATCGAAACCCATGGCCGAGCCGTGAGAACGCGTGTGAACGACCGCAGAAAGTCGCTGAAGGCGACAGCGTGACGGTCGTGCGAATCTGCCGGCATGAAACTCTCGCTTGCGATCCAAACAGTTGCAGCCGAGCAAATTTCGGCCGGAAAGATCGGAATCTACGCCGAGACGAAGAGCAGCGGCAAGACGAGGCCCTCTCGTCACCACACGCAGAGATTGCCGTTGTGGCTGTTTACGAGGCAGGTCTATAACTCGCGCACTCGCTAGGCGGCGAGGCCGAGCGACAAGTCGCTCGTCGAAGAATATTTCCACGCGTGTGCAGGGAGGCTGAGCGTGAAGACGTTTTTGATCGTCGGCGTCGAGTCCGTGGTTGGTGCGAATTTGGCGGCGAGTTTGTGCGGACAGACACGAGTCGTCGGAGTCTCGACAGGATCGAACATCAGCTTGCCCGGTTGTGAACGAGCGACCCTCGAACGCGGCAGCGCCGACGCAATCCACAACTGCTTGCAGCAAACGCGAGCGACCCACGTGATCTTCTGTGGCAGCGCCGCACGTTCGTTCGGGGAACCGGCCGGTAAAGCGTTTGAGAATTCCGAAGCCGTATTGTGGGCCGCTGCGACGGCTCAAGAGAAACGGCACTTCACGTTGCTCTCGTCGGACGCCGTGTTTACCGGCCCGTGGATGTTTCACGACGAGAATTCCACAGCGATGTGTCCGAGTGCCGAAGCGACAGCGATTCGCCAAGTCGAGACCCGCGTCCGCGAAGCGTGCGACAACTCACTGATCGTTCGTACGAATGCGTTCGGCTGGAGTACGTCTGGCTCGAAAGGGTGGTTGGAGACCCTGCTGTCGGGAATGGAAAACAACCAGCCGCTGGAACTCGATCCGATCCGCCACGCGACCCCGATCCTCGCCAGTGATCTGGCGGACTATCTGGACCCCGCGCTCGACGACGAATTGACAGGTGTCTTTCACATCGCCGGAGCGGAACGAGTCAGCCCGCATCAATTCGCGAGACAATTGGCGTCGGCCTTTGAAGTCGGTTCGCCGGCAACTCGCACGATCCGCGAATTGGCCGCGCGACCGACAGGCTACGGACGCGGCGAGACGTCGCTCCAAACTCGCCGTTTCCGCAGCGAGTACGACTGCGCGATGCCGCTTCTGAACGAAGGGCTGACGCGACTCGTCGAGCAAAATCGCTCCGGCTATCGCGACCGACTGTGCGGCCAGACGACTCGGCAGGACAAGGCTGCGTGACGGCCGACCGGCTTCACCAATTCTTGCCGTCGGGTTCAAACGTTTCATCGTCGAGCAGTCGCTCGGCCTTTTGACGAATCTGCGCGATGTGACCGCGGATCGAAGCCGGCAGGTCTTCGAGGTCCACTTGGTTGAGCAGATTCAACGCAGCGAGTGGCCGGTTCTGGACCTCGCAACAAATCGCGGCCAGCTTGATGCGGGCGGAGTCGGCTCGCGTGGGAAATCGCTCGACGAATTCTTCGAGCAGCGGCGTTGTCTCGTCCCACAGTTTGAGTTTGAAGAGGCCGTCGGCCAGAGCCTGCAAATCACCCGCCTCCAGCGGCCAGTGATCGACGATGCGTAGCCGCTTGTGGTACTCGCCGAGCGCGGCTTGCGGTTTTTCGTCGCGAATCAACTCGCGCATTCGGTCCAAGACCTTGAGCGTCGTGGTTGGCTGCGAGGACTCGGGCATCGACCTTGTTGCGGCCGAAGCGGCAGGTTGCTCAGCGTCTGTCGTTGGAGTTGATGCAGCCTCGCGGGCCGTCGGCTTTCGATGTTTCGGGCGATTCGAAAGGTAAATGGACGGCCGAAACGTCGCTTTCTTTTTCTTGACCTTCTCGGCGGCAGGCGTCTCTTCGCCCCGCAGATCGGGCGAATGGGTGACGACGATGTTGTTCTTCCAACCATTGAGATCCGTCGGCTTGCGGTAGGTTCCGTTCCAGATCGCGAACAGATCCCAGTTTTCACAGTCCACCATTCGCAGCTTCAGCAAGGCGATGCCGATTCCGAATCCCCAGAATGCGCCGATCAAATGCCCCATCGCGCTGCCCATCGAAAAGTGATTCCACCAAGCCGACAGCACCTGCAGTGCGACGTACCAAAAACCAAACGTCAAAATCGTGACCTCGACCGAGAGCACGCGGTATCCGAGAAAAATCAGCAGGTCCATTTCATTCTTCGGTGCCCATACGACGCAGATGGCGAGCAGGCCGTAAACGATCAGCGACGCTCCTTGGCCTCCCGAATTCAGCAACGGATCGTGGCCCAGCATCACGGTCTGAATCAGCAACCCGCCGAGCACTCCGATCGACAGATACACCAACAGGAATCGCCACCAGCCGAGTTTTCCTTCGACGACGATCCCAAAGCCCCACACGAAAATCATGTTGCCGATCAGGTGCAGCCAGCCGGCGTGCAAAAAGTTGTACGCCAACCATTCGACCGGATTCAGCCCGTGTCCGAATCGCAGCAGCCAGCCGTCGGGTTTCTCACCAAAACCGGTCACGTAAAATGTGACGCAGTTGACCGCGACGAGAACCAAGGTCATCCACGGCCAGTGGTAGATCGGCGCGTCGGTGTTGACCGGAATGAGGATCATGTCGAGAAGCCGTCAGCCTGTTGTCTGCGGTGAGCGGCAGCCAAAGCTGGTGTCCGTATTTGCCGACGCAAGCTGCGACGGCCAGAAGAATCACTTGGCATCATCCGGCGGGCGGTTCCGATCGTCAAACTGGTTGGTGGAACCGCGAGTGGCGACGATGACCGGACTCAGGACGTCGAGGATCCGTTTCAACACTTCGGCGGACGAGCCCATTGGGTCGATCGCGCGAATCACTTCGGGGCGATAAAAGTTCAAAATCGGGGCAGTCTCTCGGCGGTAGACTTCGAACCGACCGCGAATGATCGACTCGTCCGCGTCATCGGAACGTCCCTCGATCATCGCTCGCTGCCGCAAACGCTGAACGATCGGCTCCTCATCGTGAGGATTGAGGTAAATCACCTGCAGCACGTCGATGTGCTCCGACAACCGCTCGCACTGGAGACGATTTCGCGGGATGCCATCGAGCAACAACACCTGCTCGGTGGGACGGTAGTGCCCCGCCTCGATTTCAGCAGCGAGCCAGTGCTGCCAAATCTCAAGCATCAGATCGTCGGGAGCCAGTTGCCCACGGCGGAGGCAGTCGGCCACCAATCGCCCGTCGTCGGTGTCGTCCCGCAACGAGCGAAGAATCTCTCCGGTCGAGAGATGGAACAGTCCGGGAATTTTCCCGAGCAGCTTGCCCTGCGTCCCCTTGCCCACTCCGGGCATCCCGATCAGCAGCACGGCTGGGTGGAGTTGTTCGGACATGGCTTGTCCTTCAACGGGCAGATGGCGAGGGGATCCGATGGCCTCTCAAAAAAAAGAGCCATCGCAAAAAGCGGTGGCTCGGATTCGTTGAAGGCACATCGGTCGCGGACGACTATCGAGACAGAAACACGACGACTTGACCAACATCGACTGGCAGACTGACGTCGCTGGCTCCCGGCATCCCGGTGACGCGGAGTTCCAGAGCCTTCTCGTCGGTCGCGATCCAATCGCACTTCTCCGAAGAGTTGGATGCAGCGAGCTCTTCGTAATACTTCTTGAGATTGTGACGGTCGCGAACTCGCACGACGTCGCCCGGCTTCAACAGGATCGACGGGATATCGACCGTCCGGCCGTTGACTTGGAAGTGCGAGTGAACGACTCCCTGACGAGCCTGCAAACGGGTACGGGTCAAACCCGATCGGCGGATTATGTTGTCCAGCCGGCACTCGCACATGACCATCAGACGTTCGCCGGTGTTACCTGGCAGGCGGCGAGCTTCGTTGAAATACCGGCGCAGTTGGCGTTCACGCAGGCCGTAGTAGTACTTGATCTTCTGCTTTTCACGCATGCCCTGGCCGAAGGTCGAGAGCTTCTTCTTGCGGATGTGTTGTCCGGGAGGTTGCTGCCGCTTCTCAGACGCACGGATCGCGCCCGACGTTTCGTAGACTTGTTGCTCCAGGCGACGATTGATGCGTGCCTTCGGACCTGTGTACCGCCCCATCGACCTCTCCTCGGTTTTCGCTCGCGTGTTTGGCGTTCGATTGACGAACTTGCCGTTTTTCAGCCGTTTTCGGAACGCGGGATTGTAGTTGCGAGCCTTGCCGATGCAAGCGAGCCACGCGACGAGAAACTCCCGTCATTTCGCTGGTTCGACCACCATTTTGATCGGCGGAGTACACGGCCCTGGCATTCCGACACGAATGTCGCTGCCCCAAGTCTGAGCGGCCACGATGTGAAACGTCCCAATCGACATCTCGGCCGGAATCTTGATTGTGACTTCGGCGATGCCATCTTTGATCGGGGCATTTTGCGGAGTCACCAGACCGCAAGCGACGCCGTTCGTCGCGAGATTGATGACCAGCGGCATCGCCTTGAGGTCGGCTGCGGCTCCCAAAACTTTGATCGGTAGAGTCGCGGTGCCGCCGGGGTTGAGCGTGATCTCGGTGACACCTGCGAGTTCCAGCCACGGGCCTTGCGACTTCGCGACGGCGGCTCGCGTTTGCTGGCTGGCTCGAAAGAAACCGATGTCGCTGGTGAAGAACAGCGTCAGCGGCCACGACTGATGCTCGATCTTTTCCTCGCCCCGTTTCGCGCGACCGATGATTCGGAACGGCACGACCGTCCCCAGCGCCGCGTCGGCCGGAGCGGTGATCGTCAGGAACACTTTGCGTTGGTAGTTGTTGTAGTACCGCTCCGGCTTGCGACCGAGTGACACGGCCGACGAACTCTTCCAACCGGGCGGCAAGCCCTCGATCGAGCATTCGACATCGTCGTTGAAGTCGGCGAGGTGATCGACTTTGACGAGTACTGCTGCGGTCGTTCCCGGTCCCCAAATCGGCACGGCATCGGGAAAGTGCCGCACATGAAAATCGGGCTTCGCTTCTTTGATCGTCAGCCGATAGACCGCTCGCGCGCCGCTGTTGCCGCTGGCTTCGGTCAGCTTCACGAAGAAGTCTCCCGCTGCTGGAGCCGTGAACAGCAGCTTGCTGTCGGTTGTGCGGAAGTGGTGGAACGACTCGTATTCGGGATCGTGTGAATCGTCGTCGTTCTCGGCGAGCATTTTTCCTTCGGCATCGAAGACTTGCAGCAACGTATCGACGGGGGACGCGGTGAATCGCTGCGCGATCACGTCGAACCAAACTTTCTGGCCGGCCGTCAGCGACACTCGATACCAGTCGGCGTCGTTCGGTTCGGCGAAGCGAGCGTTGATCGTCGCTGGCCAACTCAGCGACGTCGCGTGCTCGCGATCATTGTTCGGTTCCGCTTCCAACTGCTCCGAGAAGTCACCGATCGCGAGCGGCCAATCGAGGCCGGAATGGTTCGGCCCATCGAGCGTGACGAATTGCAGCGGAACGGTCAGATCAGCCTCGGCTTTGACGCGGCGTTTCGTGCCGGGCGGGATGTTGGGGCCGAATAGCTCGACGTCGGCTTCGGTGCCCCGTTGCAGTCCCGATGGAAACGTGCCGATCGGATACGGCACCTCACCGAGCGTCAGCCGATAAACCGCATCCGGGTAGCCGCCGAAATTCAGCATTGTCACCCGCACGAAATAGTCGCCGTCGCGCGGCAACGTGTGCTCGATCAGCGGATCGAAACCGAGCGTGTCTTCCGCCGCCGCCAGCGTGCGTCCGTCGGCATCGAGCAGTTCGAGGCTGAAATCGGCGATGCCGTAATCTTTGTATTGCCCATGAATGTCGAGCGAAAACGCCGCGATCGCCGCGACCAATTTCTGTCCCGCTTTGCCGGCGAAGCGAATGCAGTCGATGTCTGCTTTCGGATCGATCTTCCCGTTGAGTACCACCGGAGTCGTGACGACAGTCGCCTTCGCGATTTCGTTGTTCGGTTCGACCTCGAGCGTCTCTGGCAGGCGACCAACCACGAAGTGCGCGAAGTTGGTCAGTCCGCTCCGTTCGTTGACGATCCGCAACCAGCGCCGTCCCGGCGGAGCGTCGGCCGCGATCTCCAGCGTGCCGACGACGGTCCCCTTCTCGCCCTCTTTGAGTTCCTTCACCGTGATGCCCGGAGGACCGTCGATGATCACGCCGCGCGGCGGATTCAACGCGTAGGCTTGGCCGCGAAACGTCACCGTGACCGTCGTCCCCTGCTGACCGCCGTTCGGAAAAACTGAATCGAGCCGGCAGTCGGCGTACTGCGGAGCCTGCGGCAACTGAGCGGACGCTGAGTTGAACGAGAGAAGCAGCAGCGACACACCAAAAGCAGAACCAAGCAACCGTGACATTTTGAGCCAATCGTTCATCCGATGACGCCCGCCATCGGTTTTCCGCCGGCGTTGATGAGCACCGGGCGGCCATCTTCGGTGCGGTACTCTTGCGAGTCGTCGATCCCCAGCAGTCGATAAATGGTCGCGGCGTAATCGAGCGTGCTGTTGTTCTGGCCGACGACCGACGCGCATTTGCTGTCGGTCTTGCCGACGGTGTGTCCCATCGCGGTCCCCGCGCCGCTGAAGCCGACGGCGTTGCACGGGGCGTAGTGATCGCGACCCGCTCCGCCGTTGACGCCGGGGGTGCGGCCGAATTCACCGGCGCAGATGACGAGCGTCGAATCGAGCATCCCGCGCTGCGACAAGTCTTCCAGCAGCGCGGACCAAGCTTGATCGAGTGTCGGCAGCAGCGGCTGTTTCAAGCTGATGAAGTTCTTGACGTGCGTGTCCCAGCCGTTGAAGCCGACGGTTACGAAGCGGACTCCCGACTCGACCAATCGCCGAGCCAGTAATGTCGCTTGTCCTTCGCGCGTGCGGCCGTACCGATCTCGCACCGCGTCGGGTTCGGATTGCAGATCGAACGCTTTCTTGGCGGTGGGGGACGTGATGAGGTCAAACGCTTGCCGGTAGAACTCGCTGCGATCGAGCACTGCTCCACCGGCAGTCGCGTTCGCGTTTGGTGACTTCATCGCTGACTCGACTTGTCGCTGCCAGCCGTCGAGCCGGTCGAGCATTCGGCGGCGACGCATCGTCCGATCGAAACCGACTTCGTTCGGGATGCTGACATCTTCGACGCTGAAATCTTTGGCGTTCGGATCCGACTTGATGGGCAGCGGATCGTATTTCGAGCTGAGATATCCGGCTCCGACGTAGCTCATTTTTCCGCCGATGAGCACGTTGGGCGGCAGGTTGTTTCGCCAGCCGAGTTCCTTGGCGATCACCGATCCGAACGCGGGATAAATCGTCGAGCCAATCGGCTGTCCCGTCGGGTCCGGACGCTGTGGGTAGCCGGTCAGCATGTAGTGCATCGCCGCCGTGTGATCGCCGCTCTCGCCATGCACGATCGACTTGATCATGCAGACCTTGTCCATCGCCTGAGCCATTCGCGGCAGATGTTCGCAGACCTGCGTGCCGGGGACGTTGCTGGAGATCGGCGCGAACTCGCCGCGATACTCGACCGGCGCGTCCGGCTTCATGTCGAACGTGTCGATGTTGCTCATCCCGCCGGCCGTGAACAGCAGGATGCAGTTCATCGGCTTCGAGCCGGATTTGGAGGCCGCTTCGGCTCGCAACAAACTCGGCAAGCTCAAACCGAACAGGCCCAAACCCCCGGCCTGCAAGATCGTCCTTCGCGAGACGCCGTCACACTGCCGCACGAGACTACTGACGCCAAACATGCTTCGCCTCCGAGATCAGTGGTTCCACGCCTAAATCCATCGGCATCGGCTGATCGGTGCGACAGTTGAACTTCCTCAACGCTGGCTGGCAAGGCTGGAAACTCGAACTCAGCCGCTGATCAGCCACGGCAGCGGAGCATTCGCCGGAGGAAGTTGAACGGTATCGACGGCGATGACCTTGTCGTGTTTTGAGACCTCGGCCAGCGACTCGGCCGTCGGCGCACCGTCGAGATTGAGGACGGCGACCGCTTGGCCGCCCGCGACTTTGCGGCCCAAGGCCAGGTGTGCGATGTTGACGTTGTGCTTGCCGAAGACGGTCCCCATGAAGCCGATCAAGCCGGGGGCATCGACATGGTGGTACATCAGCAAGTCGCCATCGAGATACGCATCGAGGTGGAAGTCGCCGAGCTTCACCAGTCGCAAGAATTGATTGCCGAAGATCGTGCCGGCGGCGGAGAACTCCCCCGCATCGGTCACGATGGTCGCGCTGACGAGCGTTGAAAAATCGCCGCGCTCGGACGACGACGATTCGGTGATCTCGATGCCTCGTTCGCGAGCGAGCATCTCGGCGTTGACGATGTTCACGCCGCTGTCGTCGGCCGAGGCCATGAAGCCGGACGTGAACGCCGCCGTGATCAGCTTCGTTTTTTTCGTGGCCGCGTCGCCGCGGTACAGCAGCCGAGCGGATTGGACTCGCGACGACTTCTTCAGTTGGCTGAGCAGCAAGCCGAGCCGATAGCCGATGTCGAGATACGGTTTCATGTCGGCCATTTCGGCCCCGCTGATCGGGATCAAGTTGACCGCGTGACGGACTTCGCTGCGGATCAAAAACCCGACGATGATCTCGGCGGCTTCAACACTGACCGCTTCTTGAGCCTCTTCCGTCGAAGCCCCTAAGTGCGGAGTCAGCACGAGATTCGGAGCCTTCAGCAGCGGATGATCGGCCGGCGGCGGCTCTTCGACGAAGACGTCGAGCGCGGCTCCGGCGACGTGCCCGGATTTCAGAGCATCGGCGAGCGCGGTCTCATCGACGATTCCGCCGCGAGCGCAGTTGATGATTCGCACGCCTTTGCGCATCTTGGCGATGCGTTCGGCGTTGAGCAGTCCGCGCGTGCCGTCGTCGAGCGGCGTGTGAACGGTGATGTAATCACAGCGGGTAACGATCTCGTCCACGTCGCGGATGAGTTCGATCCCTTGTTCGGCGGCACGTTCGGCGGAGAGAAACGGGTCGTAGCCGACGACTTTCATTTCGAGGCCGATCGCTCGCTTGGCCACCGCCAGCCCGATGCGACCGAGACCGACGACCGCCAGTGTCTTGCCGGCGAGTTGCGTCCCTTTGAATTTGTTGCGGTCCCATTTGCCGGACTTCATGCTGGCATCGGCGGCGGCGACGTTGCGAGACAGAGCCATCATCATCGTGACGGTGTGTTCGGCGGTGCTGGTGGTGTTTCCGGCCGGAGTGTTCATCACGACGATGCCTTCGCGCGTCGCGGTCGGCAGGTTGATGTTGTCGACGCCGACGCCCGCTCGCACGATGACCTTCAGCCGCTGCTGACCTTCGAGCAATTCGGGAGTCAGCTCGGTACCGCTGCGGATGATGATGCCGTCGGCGGTCTTCAACGCCTCGCGGACCTCGGCGGGGGTCAGCTTCGAGCGATTGTCGACTTCGATGCCGGGAGTCTCTTGCAGGATCTTCAGTCCGGCGGGGGCGAGATTGTCGGTAATCAACACGCGAAACATCGAAAACTCCTGGACGGTAGTAGGCCGGACACCCACGTCCGGCCAAAACCTTCGCCTTCACCAAATGAAAAGAGGGCGAAAGCTGGCAGTCGGAGTTGCGTCCGTCAAGTGCCCCATCGAAACGAAAAAAGCCTGGCCGATGCGTTCAACCAGGCTTGGAGTTTTGCGATCGACAAGAATGTCAGTGAGCCTGCACTTCTGGGCCTTCATTCGTGGCGGTGTCGGAGTGCGCGGAATCGGTCGCGAACTGAGGTGCGGCCAGTGTCGGTATCGGCTGCGAAGTTCCCAGGACAACCGAACTCGACACCACTGCGCCAGCCGGAACCCAGCCAGAAGACGCCATAACTGGTCCCGGTGTACCAGCAACGATCGGAGCAGTCGGAGTCACGCTGGCATACGCCGGCAATGGCTGCCCGTAGACCATCTGCTGCTGCCGCGGCACCAACCGAGCCTGCTGCACCGACGAGGCGTTCATCGTCGCCAATCGCGATTGGACCTGCGGCTGGAACCAGTTCGTGTGCAGCGAGCGTTGATACATCGCGACCGCTCGGTCTGATTGGCCGGTTGAGCGGTACAAGTCACCGAGTTGTGCGGTGGCGACGTCGTTGTTCGGCTGAATTCGCAGCGCGTTCTTCAGACTTTGTTCGGCGCCGGCGGTGTCACCCGTCTCGCGTTGCAGCCAGGCGAGTTCGATGTGTGATTCGGGCAGATACGGTTCCGTGTCGGACCACATTTGCGCGAGGTCGTGAGCCTCCTGAGTGCGGCCCTGTTCGGACAGCAACATGGCGAGACTGTGATGCGCCGGCTGATGCGACGGATCGAGTGCCAAGGAGTGCCGGTAAGCTCGCTCAGCCCCATCGTTGTCGCCGGTTTTCTTCAGCGAGGCACCCAGGTTGTGAGCGTAGTCGGCGTTGGTTGGCTCGTCGTACAACGACTTTTGGAAATTGTCCTTCGCGGCGGCGTAGTTGCCGTCCTTGTAGGCTCTCATGCCGGTGCGGTTGGCGGACCAGCCGTGCATGGAATTGCAGCCGGCGATCCAGATGAAAATTACGCACAAACACAACGCCCGCGCGGCGGACATCGAACAAGATCGGCGCATGGAAGATCTCCGTGGGGAGAAGTCACTTGGAAGGGGATCTGGCGAAGCGGGGAGTGGCCGAACGGCCGGGATTCGCCGGAAGGGGGGCGGGAACATAGACCGCTCTTTCGGAAGACTGCAAGAGCAGTTTCACAAGGAGTAGTTGTTGGCGTTTTCGGCGACAATTCGCCGCTTGTTGCTGCCGCGAGAAGTCGTCATCGTTCGCCCACGTTGCTCACGTCACGAGATTCCTGGACTTGGGGATGAACCCCGCAGACGTTGGGATTTAGGCGGCCATGTCACACGGTTTTTTGGGCTACGACGGATCGACGTTCATGTTCGATTTCGTGGTAACGGCACTCGTGCTGATCGTCCCGGCTCTGCTGGTGAGCCTGTACCTCGTGAAGGTCCAACGAAACTACACGGCCCACCGCAACCTGCAATTGGCGTTGGCGGGCGTGCTGCTGGTTACGGTCATCGCCTTTGAGATCGATATTCGCGCTCACGGCGGCTGGCGAGCGATCGTCGATACACGCACGGTTCCCCTTTCGGCCGAGCGTCTGGAGACCGTCAGGCAGACGTTGTCCGTGCATCTGGTTTTCGCGATCTCCACGCCGCTGCTGTGGGGGACGACGATTGCGTTGGCTCTCAAGCGGATGCCACGGCCGCCCGCTCCGTGTGAGCACAGCCGGCTCCACAAAACGCTGGGCTGGCTGTCGGTGATGGACCTCGTCCTGACGTCGGCGACCGGGCTACTCTTCTACTACCGAGCGTTCATAGCCTGACGCCGCAGATCGCTGCGGAGCGGCCGCGTCGGGATCGTGTCCAAAATGGGCCGGTGGAATTGAGTTGCCACGCAGGCTCATTTCGCGAGCGGCTTGCTCGATGCGGATGATGTGATCGCCAAGCTGTTCGATGCGTTTGTTGACTTGTTCGGTCGTTTGTTCGAGTCCGCCGGAGACGAGCGTCACGACTCCGAAGAACAGCAACATCTGCCCCGCCGTTGCCAGCAGCCAGCCGGTCGGAGCGTAATTTGCCGGCCCGCCGAAATGGCTCCACACGACCATGCTTGCTCCGGCCGTCATGCCGAGCACTCCGGCATACGCCAGAAATTGTCCCGCCAGCGACGACCAACCACATGAAGAACCGGGCTCAGTTCGCCACACGGCCGGATCCCACGTCGGAAACCACGACATCGCCCGCCTCGATTCTCGCGTTGCCGCGGCAGGTGGTTCAATGGACGCAAATGGGCCAGCTGAATCGGTGCGCGGAGCGCTTGTGATCTTCGTGCTGTTCGCGAAATGGTCTGCGGGATGAGCCGCATCAAGCCGAAAAGCATTGGGACTTGAAACAACCGCAATCGGCGGATTCGTCGATAAAGGCGCAACTCGTGTGGATGGTTCGCCTGAACCGCCAAACGGACTCGGACTGGGTGCGATCACGGGGCGCACCGCTTCGCCAATGGCAGCAAACGGATTCGGAGTCGCAGACGCGATCCCATCGCCCAACAGATTGATCGCGTCAGAGTGCCCAACCGAGAACGCGGGAAGCCCATTCCAATGCACTGGCGAATCTGACGGCGAGGACGCCGTGGCGGAAAGGGGTGAAGGCACCTGCGATCTGTTCTCGGTCGGTGCGACAATCGACGTGGCTGAATCGCCAGCGATGGGCGCGTCTGAGTGTTCAGCCTCGGCGTTTGGGGGCGGAACTGCCTCGGCTCTGGAAGTCAGGCTGTTGGTGACAGCGGGGGACCGAATCGCCGGGCCAAATGGATCGATGATTTTGCCGCTCGACCAACGCTGCAAAAGCTCGCGGGCGTCCTTCGTTCGATCGCTGACCTTATCCGTCCCCGGGCGGGCGGGCGGGACATCAATGGTGCTCAACAATGCTCCGCAACTCGCACAAAAGACGCGCTGATTGTCGGGCGACACTTCGGCGGCCACTTCAGATTGGCATTTTCCGCACCACATCAGGCGTCCTGCCGTAATGAATTTCCCGAAACACGAATCCGCAACAGACGAGCAATCTACGGCGAATTTCGAAATTCAGGCAAGACCTCAGTTTCCGACAACTCGATCGCAGCCTGGATTCTTGACGGCACTCGTCAACTCCAAAACGGTGGCCCGTTTAGCCCGAAACCGTTTGTCCGCCAAACGACACACCGTATTTTGAGGAGCTCGTGTGCTCAAGAATTTTGAGCGTTGAAATCTGGCCAGAGGTCAGCGACGAAATCTAATTCCGTCTCAGATCGCAACTTCTCTTCGCTGGGTCGTTTGACAAAGAAAAAGGCCACTTGTATCTTTCGCCCCTTCCCAAACGGCCTGTCCGAACTCGGATATGGTCTCGAATGGGGATAACTTGTGGCAAAGTCGGAACTTAGGCAGCATCAACAACGGTTAACGCATGAGCCAAGAGCGAATTCGCATCCGCATGGAAGCCTACGATCACTCCGTCTTGGATCAGTCGGCGACTGAAATTGTCGACACGGCCAAGCGGACGGGGGCCGATGTTCGGGGGCCGATCCCTTTGCCTACGCGCATTGAGCGGTATACGGTGCTGCGGAGTCCGCACATCGACAAGAAGTCTCGTGAGCAATTTGAAATTAGAACGCACAAGCGGCTGATTGATATTGTGCAACCAACGGGTAAGACGATTGACGCTCTAAACCGTCTGTCGCTGCCGGCTGGCGTAGATATCAAGATTAAAGCTTCTTCGCTGCATGGATGATTGTGGTTTGCCTTTCTCCGGTTGAGTGCTTGTGCCTCACTGGGTCGCAGCCTTTAGTGCTGACTGCGAGGGGAAAATGTTTCTGTTGGGTCGTAAAGTTGGAATGACACAGGTGGCGGACGCGGATGGCCGCGCCATTCCTGTTACGCTGGTTCAGGCGGGGCCGTGTCGGGTGCTGCGAGTTAAGTCGCTGCAGTCGGATGGCTATCACGCTTTGCAAATCGGCTTTGAGGAAAAGCCTCGTCGCTTGGCGTCGCGTGCGGAACGCGGACAGGTTGCGGAGTTAGAGCGATCGGCAACATCACAAAAGAGCAAGAAGCCGGCAGGCCTAAAAGTTGGTGGGGAGCCGAGTCGGGTTGTTCGTGAAATTCGTTTTCAGGCTGAGCCGGTTGGTCACGAAGTTGGTCATGTGTTGACGGTGGATCTGTTCGACGGCAAGAAGTTTGTAGACGTGATTGGCACGACCAAGGGTCGCGGTTTTGCGGGTGCCATGAAGCGCCATAATTTTCATGGCCAACGGGCGTCGCACGGTGTGAAGAAATGTCACCGCGCGCTTGGGTCGGTTGGTCAGAACACATATCCGGGCCGGGTGCATCCGGGCCAAAAAATGGCTGGACGACTCGGTGTCGATCGGGTGACGGTGCGAAATTTGAAGTTATTCTCGATCGATAAGGACAAGAATCTGCTGCTCATTCGTGGGGCGATTCCGGGGCCAAATGGTGGTCTCGTGATGGTTCGCTTCCCGAAAGAGCCGCCGCGATCGCAGGTCTAGTTCGATTTCGAAATTCGAGGTTTGATTTTTTGGTTGGGTGACAACATGGCGTCGGTTGAAGTGAAAAACGTAAGTGGGGCGGCGGCCGGTGCGGTCGAATTTGATTCGGCGCTGCTCGAGTCGAAGGTGACTCCGCGCCTGTTGCGTGACGCCTATGTCATGTACGAGACCAGTCGTCGGCAAGGCACGGTGAAGATCAAGACGAAGGGTGAAATTTCTGGCAGCAAGAAAAAGCTGTTTCGCCAGAAGGGGACCGGCAATGCTCGCATGGGGCAGAAGCGGACTCCGGTTCGGGTTGGTGGTGGTAATGCGTTCGGGAAGAAGCCGAAGGATTGGTCGTTTCGGATGCCAAAGAAGGCTATGCGAGTGGCAACTCGGATGGCGCTCGTCGGTAAGTTGAAAGACGGTGAAATTGTCGTCGTTGATCAATTCAAGCAGGAGAAGCCGAAGACTAAAGAGGTTGCACTGCTTCTCAAGAAATTATCGGTTGCTGGCAAGAGTTGTTTGTTTGTGGTTGGTGACTACGACAAGACTTTGTGGCTCTCGACTCGCAATATTCCTCGCCTGAGTCTGACGACTGCGGCGTGGCTGAATTCTTATGACCTGTTAAAACATCGCGTGGTTGT
>QWQF01000010.1 GCA_003669125.1 Planctomycetota bacterium | reverse complement strand
GAAAAAGCTTCTCCGCGACGGAGCGGAACGAACCGTCGACAAGCTCTGGGAACTCTGCGGTCGAATCCTCGACCAGTTCACCGAAACCGAGTGCCGAAATTACTTCAAGCACTGCGGATATCGCCACACCTAAAATGGAACCGCACTAGTATCGTGCCCGGCAGCACGAAAGCACGTCGAGAGCCTGCCTGCCTTCGCGTTATTTTTCCGCACGATCCGTCCATTGCTTCTGTGAGCCTTCGATTCGCAAGGGGCCGGCGATCTCTTTTCCGTCGCGGAGGATGACGTAGGCATCGGCACCGGGAACGCTGTCCCAGTGGAGCTGCGAGAGACCTCTGGCCTTCGTGGCTCGCGAGGCGGCGGTGCGACGACCTTGGACACCGATGGCCATGATCGCGTAGTGGTGCTCGCCCGAACCGTCGTCCTTCACGATGGTGGGGGCAGCCGGGACGGGGATTTCCGTCTGCCGCAGTTCGCCGCCCCAGAGTTGCAGAACCTCGTTGGGGTACGGCAGTCCGCCGCCGCCATAGCCGCCTCCGCCGAGCGACATCATGCCTTGGCCGATGACCGCATCAGTCAGAGGTTCGCCGTGACCAGGCCGGAACGATTGAAAGCGGATTCGGCCGGGATGAGTCAGACCGGACCACTCCTTTTTGGGGACTTCGGAATGCTCCAGTCCTTCCCCTTGGATGATCGCCATTTGCCGCCACGCTCCGTCGAGCCAGACGTTCCAGGAAATGTGGCCGGGCGAACCGCGTCGGCTGCCGTCTTTTTCGAGAGCGTGAAATCGGTCGTCAAAGGGATCGTCAATCTCCCCTTTGATCAGTCGGCTGCGGACCCACAGTCCGCCTGGCCCGTCCCACAGCGAACGGGCGTAAATGCCGCGCGGAATTTGATGAGCTTCAAAGCCGGCCTCCCACGGTTGGCCGGTGTCGGACACGATCAACTCCTTGCGGACGATCAGCCGATCGACTTCGAGTTCCTTCGGCCGCTCGGTGCCGACCTGCATCACTCCCAACGTGGTGCTGACCGACAGGATGATCGTGATGAGGTGATCTTTCATGACGAGTTTTCCGTTTGTTGAGAGGTGGTTTAAAACTCGCACGACGCGCCAGCGACTGGCCGGAAACATCCGGGGAAACAATCACTCGCTGGCGCGTCGTGCTGGTGGAATTGTGACCCTTCGGTCAGAGGTTCTCCAACACTTGCCAGTTCTCGCCGATGGAGACATCCACCGCGAGCGGGACGTGCAGCGTCATGGCGTTGGTCATCTCGTCTCGAACCAGTGCGGCGAGCGACGTGACGGCATCGGCCGGAGTTTCCAGAACCAGTTCGTCGTGGATTTGCAGCAGCAGGCGGCCGGGATGCTGAGTCTTGGCGAGTCGGTCGTGGACGCGGAGCATGGCTTGCTTGATGAGGTCGGCGGCGGAGCCTTGGATCACGGTGTTGATGGCGGTGCGCTCGGGGAGAATCAGTTGTTGCTTGCGTTCCGGACGGATGCCGCTGATCGCTCGGCGTCGGCCGAGGATCGTTGTCGCGAAGCCGGTGCGAGCGACCTCGGCGAGCGTTTGCGTGATGTACTTGTCGACGGCGGCGTACTTGGCGAAGTACTGGTCGATGAACAGCGTGGCCTCGTCTTGGTCGATGTGCAACGCCTCAGACAGACCGAAGGCGCTCTGGCCGTAGAGCACTCCGAAGTTCACCGCTTTGGCGATGCGGCGTTGCTCGGAACTGACGACGTCAGGCGTGACGTTGAAGATTTCGCAGGCGACCGACGTGTGAATGTCGGTCCCCTTCGCGAACGCTTCGCAGAGCACGGGATCGCCACAGAAGTGCGCGAGAATGCGCAGCTCGATCTGCGAGTAGTCCGCGCAGACAAACTTCCAGCCCGGCTCGGAGGGGATGAACGCTCGGCGAACGCGATGTCCCTCGGTCGTGCGGATCGGGATGTTCTGGATGTTCGGGTCGCTGCTGCTGAGCCGGCCGGTGGCGGCGACGACTTGGTTGAAGCGTGCATGAATCTTGCCGGTCTGCGGATTGACCAGCTCCGGCAGCGAATCGAGGTACGTCCCCTTCAACTTGCTGAGCTGCCGATGCTCGATGATCTTCGCCGGCAGCGGATGCACGAGCGCGAGTTTTTCCAAGACGTCTTGATCGGTGCTGAGGCCGGTCTTGGTTTTCTTCATGACCGGCAGGCTGAGTTCCTCGAACAGCACCTTGGCGAGTTGCTTCGGTGAGTCGATGTTGAACTCGTGCCCGGCGATCTGATGGATCTCGACGACGAGGTCCGTCAGCCGCAGAGCGATCTCCGCCGATTGCCGCCGTAGCTCCGCGACATCGACGCGAATGCCCGCCGTTTCCATTTCGGCCAGCACGCCGATCAACGGTCGTTCGAGGTTCCAGTACAAATCCCACAAGCCTTCGCGACGCAGTTCGTCCGCGAGCAACCGCGACAACAGCCAGGCCACATTGGCTCGTTCGGCCGCCCACTCGGTGAGACGCGGTTGGTCGGCGAACATCGCGGGATCGAAAGGCGGCAATGCTTTCTGGAGATATTTGTCGGCCAGACTAGGAAGATCATGACCATGTGCTCCGGCTTCGAGCAGATAGCTGGCGACCATCGGATCGACGCCGAGGCCGGTCACTTGAATCCCGGCACGGCGCAGCAGCAACAGGTCGAACTTGAGATCGTGGTTGGCGATCTGCACCTCGAGGGATTCGAGGATCGGTTTCAGGGCGAGCAGAACGTGCGTGGCCAATGGTTGCGGGGCCAATGGTTGCGGGGCAGAGGAGGGGGGAGGGGCTTCGATAGGCAGCGGAGTAGTCTCCTCGTCGAAGAGCGATTGTTGGCGACGGGGGGAACTTTGAAGTGAGGGAGCGATTGGCTGCGCGGAACCCTCGCCCGGCCCTCGGCCACCCGCTCTCAAGGGGAGAGGGGCAGGTTCGGAGACCGGAATGAACCAGGACCTTTCGGCTTCCCAAGTGAACGTCAAGGCGACGATGTCGGCTTGCGCGGGATTGGGAACTGACGCGATCACGTCGAGGCAGAACTCGTGTTGCGTCTGCAATTGCTTGATGAATGCGGCGAGTTGCGTTTCGGTCTCGACGATCTCACAGCGATGAGCCGGCTCGAACGACAAGCTGGTCTGCTGAGACGTTGTTGCGGCATCGTCCTCAGTGGTGAGCTTGAGCTCGCTCGGAAGCGACTTGGCTTCGTCGATGAACCGGCGGAATCCGAACTCTTGGAACAGCACGGCCAGCCTGGCGACATCGACTCGGCCGACCTGCATCGCGTCCCAGTCGATGTTCAAATCGAGATGTTGATTGAGCGTGACCAACGTGCGGCTGAGACGCGCGAGATTGGCGAACTCTTTGAGGTTCGATTTGAGTTTTTCACCGGCGACTTTGTCGGCATTCAGCAGCACTTCATCGAGCGATCCGAATTGCTCGAGCAGCGCGGTCGCTTTTTTGGGACCGACCAGCGGCACTCCCGGTACGTTGTCGACGCTGTCGCCGACCAGCGATTGGAAGTCGATGGCTTGGTCCGGCCGGATCCCCCAGTCCGCCTTCAAATCGGACTCGTCAATCCAGGTGTTCTTGCGGACGTTGAAAATCCGCACGCGCGGACCGAGCAGTTGGCGAGCATCCTTGTCGTTGGTGACGATGCGGACGTCGAACCCTCGCTCGACCGCTTGCCGAGTCAGTGTTGCGATGACGTCGTCCGCTTCCCAGCCGTCGCAACGCAGCTTCGGGATGCCGAAGCCGTCCATGACTTGCTGCACCATCTCGATCTGCGGCCGCAGGTCTTCGGGCATCTCGGTGCGATTGGCTTTGTATTTGGGATACAGCGCCTCGCGGGTTCCCAGTCCCGGCGAGTCCATCGCGCACAGCCAATGTGTCGGCCGCTGAGCCTGCAGAATGTTGAACAAGTCGCGTGTGAAGCCGAAGACCGCGTTCGACGGCAGACCCTTGGGGCTGGTCATCGAGGGGATCGCGTGGAACACCTGAAACAGCAGCGAAAAGGTGTCGATCAGGAAGAGCGTGGGATTGGTCATTGGTGATTGGCTATTGGCTGTTGGTGATTTCCAGCCGCAATCTAGCCGGTCTGCCTCCCAAATCACCAATGACCAACAGCCAATGACCAATCACCAATCTGCGTTCGCTCTCCGCATAATCGCCACGCTCCGCACGTCCGTCCGGCCATTCGGCTGAATCGACTGCTACGACCGCTCTCCTGACCGCGTCTTGACCCGGCTCGAAGGCCGGGTAGAGTTCCGCCGTCACGTCAAATCGCTGGTTTTCCGATATTCCGATCACTCCATTCTCCTCTCGAGGTGTGTCATGGCTGTGCCGCAAAGTAAGCCGATCGGGTATCAGGTCGCTGTCACCGTGTTATCGCTGGGGATCATCGTTCTCGGCACGTTGGTCTACATGGACCAGAAGAGTCTCAAGGACATCAAGACCGAAAACCTCAAAGCCACCGCAGATCGCCAGAAGATCGAAGGCTTGGAGAGGACGGTGCGAGAGCACTTTGAAGATCTCAAGAAAATGACCGGCAACCCTGGTGATGACTACGGCTTGGGAGACGACCAGAACGTCAGCAAAGTCCGAGCCATGAATTTGGCGGACATCGCCAAGGCCGGGCCCGCTGGTGAGCCAACTCACAAGGCCGCGATCAACACGCTGTTGACGCGAGCCAACGATCTGGAACGTGACCGTGACAAGATCCGTACAGAATACGACGCCCTGACGAAGGTCTTGGAGGGCCTCAACAAGCAGTACCAAGTGAAGGTCGATACGCAGATTGCCGCGACTGCGAAGGCGGACGGCGATCTGAACATCGCCATCAAGAACAAGGATGAAGAGGCTCGCGTCAAACAGAAGCGGATCGATGAGCTCACCACCGCCGCGAATGAGGCGGCAGCCGAACTCGAAAACGAAAAATCCGCGCGGGCTGCCGAGGTCAAGAAACTCGAAAACGAGATGGCCACTCTGAAAAAGATCAACGACAAACTCACCGACGAGATCGACAAGATCACCAAGACCAGCTTCGAAGTCGCCGACGGCGAGATTCGCTGGGTCGATCACCAAAACGGCCGTGTGTGGATCAACCTCGGCGAGGCGGACAACCTGCCGAAGAGAATGACCTTCAGCATTTACACCAAGAATCATAACGGCGTGGCTCGCGGCAGCGATGACATCAAAGGGGCCATCGAAGTCACCCGCATTATCGACGCGCACACCGCCGAGGCACGCATCATCAAGGACGATCTGTATCAGCCGGTGGCCAAGGGTGACCCAATCTTCACACCCATTTGGAGTCCTGGTCGCAAAGAGAACTTCTCATTCGTGGGTATCATCGACCTCGATGGCGATGGCAAAAGCGATCGACAAAAACTGCATGACCTGGTCTCGGCCGCGGGTGCCACGATCGACAACGAAGTCGATGACGAAGGCAAGCGAATCCGCTACATGAAGTTCCCCAACGATTTCATCGATCACGGGGAAGGCGTACCCGGCATCGACGTCAATACGAAGTTCCTGGTGCTCGGCGAAATTCCTGACATCGCGCTCGCCGGCAAAGATGAAGACAAGGACCGCATCGGGCGAATTCTGAAACACCGGAAAACTCTGGGTGACGAAGCCAAGATGCAAGGCGTGCGAATGGTGAACCTCAACGACTTTCTGTCGTGGATTGGCTACCAGCCGCAACGCAAATTGTTCGTTCCCGGAGCCGAGAAGGGCTATGACCTGAAAGCCGGACAGCGACCAGCACCAATCGATACACGGGCGAACCGAGTCTCTGGTGCGATCAGTGGCAACAAGAAGATCAAGCCGCCCACATCATCCGGACAAACCAGCCCACTGTTCGGCAAGTAGGCCGAGCCACTTGAGTGGCGAGAACAAACAAGCCCGATGTGCCCGCGAGAGATGGCCAGTGGTCCGCCCTCGCTGGTCGGTCGGGCTTGTTAAGTTTCACCGGGCAGCGCCGAATTGTGCGGGGGTCGCGATCCGCTCGCGAACCGAACTCGTATTTTCTGCGAGGACGTCGAGCGTCTCACAGTGCAAATGGATGTCTCGACAGGCTTCCTCCCACGCCGGGAATAAGCCTTGGCTGATCCGCTGCCGAGCCAAATCCGCAGCCAGTTGATCGACCTGCCGCTGTAATCCACGACGCAAGCGGCGGGTGAACATCATCACCAGCAGCATCGACCACAGCACGAAGATCACTCCGGCGTTGATGTAAAACGCTCCTGATAAATACGGGTCGTGCCGCAGGTCTTCGGCGAACATCGAGTCGTAGAAGAAGCTCTTCAGCACGCGGTACAAGACGAAGCCGATGAACGACAGTAACAGCGTTTCATACCACGCGCGAATCAGTTTTCCCGATCGTCGCTTCGCAACATCCTCCACCATGCCGTCGATGCGCTGGCCGGCATCCCCCAGAAACTGACCTTCGACACGAGCCGCTTCCTGCCGCAGTTCTTGCACCGTCTTCGAATTGCTCGACAATGTCGTCAGCTTGGCATCGCGCAGAAAGCCACTCAGGACCAACTGTGATTCGCGCAGCAATTCGTCTTCCAGGCCGAGCGAACTGGCGGCTCGTTGCAGGCTCGATTCGGCCTCACGTTCCTGTTGTTTGCTCGACAGCCAGCGAGTGCCCTGCACAACACCGATCAACGCCATTTGTACGGACGAGCGCGCTCGCCACAACGTCGCCGACGCGATCAGGTTGCCGAGTCCCGAATACACTCGCAGGATCGATGAAAACGGACTGACGCCCCAACGCTCGGTGACCGCAGCCAGCAATCGCCGCTCCCACAATCCTTGGCTGGCGACCAACTCATCTCGCAACCGGGCGGTCATCGCGTCGTGCAGTCGCTGTCGCTGTGTCTCCAGTGCCGCCTCCAGTTTTTCGATCGCCGGCAGATTCGCGGCGACGTGCTCGCGGCAGTGAGTGATCGCGGTGTGAATCAAGTCCAGCAGATTCGCTCGCCGCACTTGAATGCGCTGCGACGAGGCGATGCGACTGGTCAGCAAATCTTGCAATCGTGCGAAGTCGCCGGACGGTCGCCGCCCCACTTGTTGATCCTGCAAGGCTCGCACGGAGTCCACGAAAAAGACGTCCGGTACGGCGTACTTCTCGGCGAGTTGCCGACGCCAGTCCTCGCGGATGTCGCTGTCGCGGTCGGCGTGCGTTTGGACGAACAGCAGCCGACAACCCTCGGCCGCCTGTTGCAATTCATCGCTGACTCGGGCGGACCGATACTTTTGCTGCGTCGAAACGAACAGCAACACATCGCAGTGCGGCAGCATCTTTCGCAGTCGCGCCAGATTCGATCCGGCGGATTCTCCTTCCGAAGTGTCCGGGTCCGGGCAATCGACGACGACGATGTCTCGCAAGATCGGCGAGTCGATTCGAACCAGTTCGAATTCCGACAGCGGCAGTCCGAACGAATCGAGGTTCGTCTCAGGATGCGAGATCAAAACCGGAAGCGTTGTGGTCGGTCGCTCCCGGCCAGTGCGGGTGCATTCGCGACCGACCAGTGCGTTGACGAGTGAACTCTTGCCGACGCCCGTGCCGCCGAACGTGGCCACGACCAGCGGAGCCTCCAGCCGGATCCGCAAGGTTTCGACGCGGCCGAGCAACCGCCGCAGGATCGCTCGGCAGTGACCGAGCGGTTCCCACGCCGACTCCGCGTCGACGAAGTCTCGCAGTCGACGGACCAGTTCGTCGATCTCCGCAAAGAGTTCGAGTTGCGCCAGTTCAGAATCAGCCATGTTCGGGTTCAGTCGTTGAAGTTCCTGCGGTTGCCAGTCCGTGAAATCACATTCGTTGTCGCGGTTCTCGGCAACAGCCTAAAGGCTAGATTCCAGCAAACCCATCGTCTCACGCACCGTTTGAAACGTTTCTGAGTGCGGAACAGCAGTCGCCGACTGCAACTCGTCCGGCAAATCGCCGAAGAGGTGTTCTTTCAGCATCCGCGCCAACCAACTGGCTCGTTTGGCCGCGAACCGTGCGTGCAATCGGCGGAACCGAGCCTCGAAGAATCCCGCGCTGGTGGCCGCTGCCCCACTGATCGCCGATTCTCCGGCGACGGCCGAAACCGTGCCCCCCGCGATATCGACCGCGAACTGTAAGACGGTGCTCGCCGCGACTTGATGGACAGCGTGCCCCGCTGGGCCGAAACCGGTGACGAACAAGCAGACGCTGGTCACCGGCCGCACTGCCGCCGCTCCGTGGTCGATCCATTTCATGAACTGAAAGGTTTGCGGACTGTCCTGGCGGAACCCTTCCATCTCGATCGCGACAAGGTCACGGATCTCATGTTCCAGATCGGTGAGGTCGTGCCGAGTCTTCAGCAGTTCGAGTAGCTCGACACGCGACTTGCCCCCCAGCAATTTTTCGATGCGCGGTTGCAACAGCGGATTGCCCAACTCGGCGAACCAACGCAGACGTTCGTAGACCGATTCCACGGTGTCGAGGACCGTTTGCCACTCGCGCTGCCGGTACTGTTCGAGTGGCGGCGTGCGTTCTCCCTGCCAGTGATTTCGCAGCATCGAAAACGGCTTGAGCATTCCGCTGCCAATTGCGTTGTAAAAGTCGTGAACTTTTTTCGTCCAACCTTCACGCTGCTGCTGCCACCACAGCCGGACTTCTTGAACGACCACCGAATTCGGCATCGAAGGCCAGTCTTTGCTCTCGGCCAGTTGATGCGTGGAAAGCAGATCAGATGCCGATTTGAACTCCGCACTACGCCGCTCAATTTCGGTGAGATACGCCGGCAAGCCGGACTCTGGGTTGAGCACGGATCGCAGCGAACCGCGCAACGTCCGCAATTTGATCTCGCGGAAGTGCAGGGCGGAGATGTCGTTCTTCAGGCTGCATGTCTCGTGAGGCTGGTTTGAAGTTTGCCCCACGAAAAACGGCAACCGATTCTCCTCGGCCGCACGGCGGTCGGCTGGTGCGAGGTACACAAACTCCGGTTGCACGCCGGTCTCTTGGCAGAACGTGCGCAGCCAGATGGGCCAGAACGAATCATCATCCGGAATCAACACCTGGTTAAAGACGATCAGCACCGCTTTGTCTTCTTCGGCCGCCTTGCGGAAGAACTGTTTGACGGCTGCGTCGTTGTATTTTTGCTGCGTGAGCACCGCGACCAGCACGTCAGCACACCGGCGGATGTTATCGGCTCGCTCCCAGTTCACGCGCACGTCGCCGTCGATGTCGGGAGTATCGAGGATCAGCAAGTTCGACGGCGTCACTTCGCTGCTTCGCCAGAACAAGCGATGTTCGGGATGATCTTCGAGAGCCGCGTCGGCCTGCGACCACTCGTGCAACTCGAAGCCACGAAAGATGGATTCCAGATCATACCGCGCGGCAAAGTCGGGAGGCACGAGACACACGGGATGCTTCGTGCCCGAAGCGAACGGCGACGTCGCACTGGCTCGGCAACCGGCGAGGTGATTGAAGATCACGCTCTTGCCGATGTTCGTCCCGCCGACAACCGCAACGACGAGAAACGCGTCGTCGGTCATCTGTGGCAGCAGTTTGCGTTCGAGCAACTCAAACCATTCGCGGCCGGCCAGCGGCGGCAGTTGCAGCAGACGGCTCTGAGCTTCCAACTGCCGCGCGGCCGAATGCAATCGTCGGACTTGTTCGGCACAGGCAGAGTAGGTCGAGCTCATCAGGAGGAAGCTTGCTTCAAGGATTCAACGAAGGCGTCACGTCCGCTGCCGCATCCGGTCGAGTGCGCGGTTCAGAGTCGGGCCGATCGAGTTTTCGGGGATACCCAGCGACGCGCTGATCTCGCGATACGACTTGCCTTCGAGGTGAAACTGTCGGATCACATCCGCCTCACGCGGTGGCAGAACGCGCAGCAACCGAGTGACCTCTTCGCGATCTTCGATGCGTTGTGATTCCGTCGCTCCGACACCCGCAGCGTCCAGCGAGGAACCATGAGCCGGCACATGCCCGAGTGCTTCGGACAACCGCCGCTGCGTAATCTCTTTCACTACAATTCGCCGGGCGATCACGGTGAGGTACGTCGCCAGCGAACTCTTGCCTCGAAACTGCCGCAGTGCCCCGTAGTTGTTCGAGAGCAGCGTGACGAACACCTCGGCGCACAAATCTTCGACATCATCCGCCGACAAAGGCACGCTGCGAGAATGAGCCGTGTGATTGATGACATGCACGAACAGCCCAATGAATCGGTCGACGAAATCCTTCCACGCTCCGGGTTCTTCGGAGAGGCAGCGTTTCAGCAGCGTTCGGTCGATTTCCGTGAGTGCCACGATTCAAGAACCGTCGTTGAAAGCGGAGGAAAAGCCTTAAAAACCCATGCTTTGCACTCTAGTTCGATCCCCGGAACGGGACAAGACGGCATTTTCGGCGATTCAGGGGTTTGACCGGGCCCGTCTTCATGGCTTCAGAACGATCCGCTGATTGGCCAAGACATCGGTCTTCGTCAACTTGCCTTTGCCGTGTGGGAGTTCCACTTCGACATCGACTCGCTCGGACTTGCCCAAGCCGAAGTGCGCGACCGCCTCCTGTCCGGAGCAGTATCCGTAGCCGATACAGATTTCTCGCAAGCCGATGCGCGATGCCGCGTCTCGCTTTCCCGCCGGGTAGACATGCACTCTGGCCCCGACTCCCATCCGATTGACGCCGCCCTTGCCCTCAACACTGACTTGCAACCAATTGCCGCCGGGTGTCTCGTTGCGGAGCAACAGCGAACGGGACTCGATCCACCAGTTGGGCAGAAACATGTCCAGCCGACCGTCACGGTCGAAGTCGCTGGTCGCGCACGGGGCCATGTAGACGAACTTCTTTTCCTCCAGCATCTTCGCGAACAGCTTGCCGGAACTGCGCTGCTTGCGATCCTCGTCGTCCGGGAAGTCATTGATCGCCCAGGCCTCTTCGCGGAAGCGAGGCAAGCCGTCACGCACACCGAGATTCTTGTAGATCAGCGGATGCGGCTGGCCGTCTTTGAACTTCACGATGCTCACCAGAATGTCGGGCCAGCCGTCGTTGTCGAAGTCCTGAATCTCAACATGCGGAGCCTTCATCAGCAGCGGTTCCAAGCCCGCAGTGTCCGTGATGTCCTCAAATTTCGGATCGCCGCCCGCCTTACTGCGGTTGAGATACAGCCGAATCGGCACTGGCGAAATCCACGGCGTCTTGAAGTGATGACCGATGACGACATCCGGTAGTCCATCGCGATTCACGTCGGCGATGCAGGCGCCAGCGGGCGTGTCCTCGCCTTTGGCATTCGACCAGCGAAAGATGTCACTCGTACCGGGAGCCTCGCGAAAGTGGCCGCGACCGTCGTTCAAATACAGCCGATGCTCGCCAGCACCGCTGGTGAGAAAAATATCCGGCCAGCCGTCCGCATTCAGATCGGATGCGAGGACACACAAACCTCCGAAGCCAACCGGAAGGCCAACCGCCTCAGAGACATTCTCAAAGCGATGCCCGCCTCGATTGCGATACAGCACTGGGCCGACCTTCACCTTTGGCGAGTAGTATTGCTCGCACGTCAGCAGGTCGAGCAGTCCGTCGCCGTCGAAGTCGAGAGCCGCAACGCCGCGTCCTTCGTAAAGGGGTGGGCACGTCCCGCTCTCCTGCGAGATGTCCGTAAACTTGCCGCCGCCGTCGTTTCGAAAGAACACGCTCGGAGCCGAGAACGCCGGATCTCCCTTCTTCCCGTGAGCACAATTCGAGACGTACAAATCGAGTCGGCCGCTGTTCGTGAAGTCGGCGAACAACGCGCCGCTTCCCATGCCCGACGTGTGCAGGTGCTCCTGCGGATCGAGCCGAAACTTTCCCTTTTCATTCCGCACGAACAGGCTCGGCTTCGATCCTGCGTTGTGAAACGTCACCACAAACAGATCTGCCCAACCATCGCCGTCGATGTCGCCCCACGCCGCTCCGTGACCACGAATACCGGCGACATGCGGGAAGAGTCCGGTTTCATCGCCAACATCGCGAAACACAAACGGCGGTTCGGCACTGACTGCGAACTCAGTCAACAGCGAGATCCAAATCGCCACGCACAACATCGCTCGTCGCATCGCAAATCTCCTCCTTTGTTTGTCCGGCCGGCAGCCGATCAACTTTCGGCCAGACCAACGACTCACGGCTGCCGTTCCGATTCCGGAACGTGGATCACGGTCAGAGCACAGCAGTCCCAAACTTTGCCGCCGCGGTTGGCGTTCCAGTTGATGTAGAGCTTGCTGCCGTCGGGATCGACCGCCGAGCTGAACGTCCCGGCTAACGTGACGCCGTACTTCTCTTGGTAGAACGGATGCAGAAACGCGATCACTTTCCGCGTCTTGGTCTTCACGTCGAATTGCACGACCGCGCTGCCGTCTCGTTCGCTGCCGCCGTGAGCGCCGGGGATGTAGTAGAGATATCGGCCGGTCGGATCGGCATCGATTGTCGTGATGTAGTTCATTGAGCCGACCTGCGCGGGACCAAGCTCGGTGACTTTCTCGGTCTTCGTGTCGAACGCGAACAGCAGCGACTCGCCCGCTTGCCCCCCCTTCGAGACGGTGTAGACGATACCCTGCGGAGTCTCTTGTGTGGCAGATCGCAAACCGAGTTCTGCGTTGATCGGCGTTGGCGGACCGGGCTTATCGGGATCGAATCGCACCAACTGGCCGATCATGTCTTCCTTGCCGGGCGTGTAATAAATTTTGCCGGTGGACTTGGCGAAGATCATGTACCGAGCGGGACCGTCCGTTCCGTCGAAGAGGACTTTCTTTTTGTTGATGTCGTAGGCGAAGAATCGCACGCTACCGCCGTCGGATTTCTCACCCGCCGCCGTGCCGCCGTAGAAAATCTTCCGCTTGGGGTCGAGCACGCTGTTCGGGATGCAGTGCTTCGGCACCGGCCCGCACGCGAGCACCTCGGCTTTGCCGTCAGCCGGACGAACGCGGATGATCCAGTCCCCTTGATAATGAAACTTGTCGACGGTCACGGTCGTCGAACCGCGATGCGTCGAGAAATACAGCCAGCCTTCGTCGTCCATGTCCAGCCGCCCGTGAATCTTGGCTGGCACATAGTGCCCTTCAGGCATGTTGAGCAGTTTGCGGACCTCAACGAGTTCGCGAAACGTTTTCTTCTCCGGGTCGTACTCGTACACGAAGGCGTTACCGATCAGATTCGGATCGCCCTTCGACGACAACTGCGAGTAATGATCGCCGATCGACGCGTAGTACTTCCCGTTGATTGCGAGGCTGTCGCCCCAATTCGACCACGGCTTGCCCTCGTAGTCCTGCCGCGGGAAGTACAGAAAATCGACCGTCGGCGCGGTCTTGGCAATGGAGACGTCTTTGGCAATCGTCGCCGTGGGCTTAAGGAACGCGTCGCTCGTGTCGCTGACGACGCGCTCGCCGTTGGGCAGCGTCGGAGGGAACGGCAACGCGGCGGGGGCCGGCTTCTTCGTGACGGATTTCTTGGCGGCCGTTTTTTGAGCCTGCAACGACGAATCGCTCAGGAAGAAAACTGCCAAAACAAAACCCAACAACCATGATCGCGGTGTCATCAAAAATGTCTCCCTCTGTGGACGGGCAGGAGTGCCCATCCTACTTGCGGCTGACTCGGAGTTTCTCCGCTCCCAACGGGAACGCGCCGAGATCTGGCTGGCCCTTGTCAAACTCGCGGAGCGTGTCGGGCCACTCCGCCGGGATGGCAATGCCCGCATCGATCGCCGGACTGCCGCTGCTCAGGCGAAAATCATTGGCAGGCAGCGAAGTGAACTGCGGATCGGCGAGCCGGTCGTTCGCGCCCCAACCGGGCGGGTACTGTTTCTGGCTGGCTTCAAACAGCGGTGACTTGCGGAACTTCGCGAAGTAGTCAGCAGTCTGAGTCGGGCCGTCTTTCAAGCCCCACAGCAGATTGGCGTCGGCTTGGAAGTCGTCGTCTGCCTTGAGTCCCGTGAAGTTCAGGCCGGGCAGTCCTTCGACCTGCACGAAGATGTTGTTGAAGACTCGCCGCGTGGTCATCCGCGATTGGCTGCCCCAGCAGAAGGCGTAGTAGTCGCGGAACGCCTTTTGGTGCAGCAGAAACGTATTGTGATAAACGTAGTAGACCGCGTGGACCGGGCTGCCGTGATCGTGGCAGACGAGTTGCGTTGGCTCATTCAAAAACTTGCCGCTTGGATCGGGTTCGGTCGGCGGGCCTTTGTAGGTTCCCTGTCGAAGATCGACGACGTTGCGGAAGACGTACATGCCGCTGCCCGGTTCGGCATCGATCGGGATCGGCTTGTTTCCGTGAGCGGTAAACGGATTCAGCGTGCGTGTGATGAGGTTCTGATAGACCAGAGTTGTGCCCCGAGCTTTCTTCGGTCCCGGCTCGATGCCGTCGTCGTTGAAGTTGTCCACGAGGTTGTGATGGAAACGCAGGCCGTCGAGTCCGTGAAACGTGATGCAGTCGTGATGGTCGGTCAGCTCGCTGTGAGCGATCTCAAAGTCCTTCCCCTCGGCGACGATCAAGTATCCGGAGCCGGCTCGATTCTTCACCGTGAACCGTGAATGCCACGGAGCCGAATGGCCTCGCAGCATCGAGTTCACGATTCGCAAGCGTTTCGTGTGACTGACTCGCAACGCCGAACCGCTGCCGTAGAGCGTCACGCCATCCAGTTCGATGTCTTCGGCCTCGTGATCGATGTCCTCTTGATCGCGATCAATCAGCACCGCAGATCGCTCGGCCCCGCGCACGACGATGTCTTGAATCCGCAGATGCCGTGCCCCTTCGATTCGCAGAGCGTACTCGTGCCCGCTGATGACCAGCGGCAACTTGCGCGGATCGGTCTCGCCGCGATAGGCGTCCTTCCCCAACCCGGCCAGCTGCGTGTGCGACAGCCGCACATGAATGCGGCCGGTCTCTGGATCGCGGCGTGTTCCAGGACCGCAGTAGATGCCGACTGGATCGTCCTGCCGATCGCTGAGACCGACGTGATACAGTTCATTCGCCGACCGCAGGTCCGTGAAGTTCATGTACCGATGAAACGGGATCATCGAGTCCGCGAAGTTTCCGAAGCCTCCGCCCGACCGATACGTCCGAGTTGAACGGAACTCGTCCTGCGCTCCGCCGGGAGCCGGTTCCCACACGCCGGTCGGGGCTTCCAAGAACTCACGCAGCCCAGCGTCGAGGACCGCGACTTCGCCGGGAAACGCTCGGATCGTGATCGGCTTCTCGGCGGTGCCCAACGCGGCGACCGTCACGGATTCAAAGTACGTTCCGCCTCGCAGGCAAAGCGTGTCGCCCGGCTTGAGTTGCTGCACCGCGTGATTGATCGTCTTCCACGGAGCCGGCTTCGTTCCGTCATTGCGATCCATGCCGTTGACGGGCTCAACGAAATACGTCGGCCCCGTGCCCAGCGGACGATCCGACTTCGTTGGCAGCGGTCGCATCGGCTCGTGGGAACGAATCAACGGCTCAATGTTGTTCGCGCTCGCCGAACCGCAGACCAACAGTCCCACGCAGAGAACTCTCCAACACAGGGCTCGCATCAGGCTGCTCCTTGTTGCCACACTCGCCAGAGTGCGGGTGGCCGGCGTTCTGGCGAACGCGGCTACGGTCAAAAATGTCCCGTCGTTCGTCTCACTGTGCGGCGGCTTTCTTCTTGTTCTTCTTGGCCCCGTTGTTGGCCTTCTTGGCGGGAGCATCCGCGGCACTCGGTGCGGCTTGTTCGGAGCTCCACTTGTCCCAGAGGGTTTGCAACTGTTTGACCTTGTCGGGCTGAGTGCTCGCGAGGTTCTTTGATTCCGCGAAGTCGGTCGCGAGATTGTACAACTCCGGATCTCCGCTGCCCCCTTTGGAGACGACGAGCTTCAAGTCGCCGTGACGCACCGCCCATTGCGGGCCGAAGCGCCAGTAAAGCGTCTCGTGCGGACGAGATTTGTTCGCTCCGGTCAGATGCGGCATGAGGTCAACGCCGTCGAGCTTCCAAGCCGGGTCCACCTTGCCTCCGGCGGCAGTCACGATCGTTGGCAGCACATCGAGATTTTGAACCGGGAATTCATACGTCTTGCCGGCCGGGACTTTTCCTTTCCACTGAGCGATAAACGGCACACGCGGGCCACCCTCGAAGGTCGTCATCTTGAACCCGCGCAGTCCGCCGTTGGCCGACGTCGTGCTCTGAGTCGGGCCGCCGTTGTCGCCGATGAAGAAGTACAGCGTGTTCTCTTCCTGGCCGATCTCGCGGACCTTGGCCAGGACGCGGCCGATCGCGTCGTCCATCGCCGACATCATCGCGGCGAACAGTTTGCGTTTCTCGTCCGTGATGTTCGGGAACCGGTCCAGATATTTCTTGGGAGCTTCCAGCGGCGCGTGCTGCGCGTTGAACGGCAGGTACAGGAACATCGGCTTCGATTTGTTCTTCTCGATCCAATCCACCGAGCGATCCGCATAAGCGTCGGTTGTGTAGAACGAGTCATCGTCGATCTTCCGCACGTCGTCCGAGATGCGTGAATCGACGAAGTTGGTCGGATGAAAGAACGGCGTGTTGGCCAGCGTTCCGAAGAACTCATCGAACCCACGCTTCGTCGGCCGGTATTCGGGGCCGCCGCCGAGATGCCACTTGCCGACGGCGGCCGTCGCGTAGCCGAGGCTCTTTAGTCGGTCGGCGAGCGTGGTCTCTTTCAGATGCAGACCGGTCTTGTTGGCGACGCTGTTGAACTCGTGGCCGAAGCGCGTCGGATAGCGGCCGGTCATCAAGCCGGCTCGCGAGGGACTGCAATAGGTCGCGGCGACGTAGCCTTGCGTGAACTTCACGCCGTTCTTGGCGAGCGAGTCGATGTGCGGCGTGGGAATGTCCTTGTTGCCAAACGCTCCGGTTTCGCCCCAGCCAAGGTCATCGGCGTAGAAGATGACCAGATTCGGCTTGTCGGCGGCGGCGACGGGTTGCCAAGTGGAACCGATCAAAAACGCGAAGACTCCCGCCCAACAAAACGCAGCAACAATCGGTCGCATGATGAGCGTCTCCCCCACAGGCTTGAAAGCACGACAAGGACTGACCCACTCGATGCGCGAGCGTCGCTGATTATCGTCCGGCACGCAACGACGCGCCAGCGAGTGATGTCGGTCTGAATCACTCGCTGGCGCGTCGTGCGAAGAGTCATTTCCATTCGCGGGCGAATTGCAGGACGCGCGGGCCGACGGGGTCGCTGAGGTCTGGTCCACCGAGAGGGCGGCGAGCCATCTCGTGTCCCACTCAACCGCAGTGGGGCGCGCCTGTTCCAAGCGGCCCCGCTGGACGAACGACGGCAACTTGCCAATTCGGGTCAGGCTCGAAAGCCTGGCCTACGGTCAGCCGATCTTCTTGACCGCGTCGCGAACGGCCTTGAGGCAGAGTTCGATGTCGGCGATCGGGTTCTGGGGGCTTTCTTCGTACTCCAGCGACAGCGAGTACTTGTAGTCGAGCTTCTTCAACGCCTTGAGGCAGCCGGCCAACCGGAGGTCGCCCTCGCCCAGGATCGTGAACTTCTTGCCGCCGCCGGGGAGATTCTTCACGTCTTTGAGATGCACGCCGAAGACACGCTTGCCGAGCTTCTCGATGACCTCAACCGGATCTTCGTCGCTGCGGAGGTAGTGGCCGGTGTCCACGCACGCTCCGATTTTGGGATGGCGGTCTTTCACCCAAGTTTGGACGTCGGTGACTTTGTCGTAGCTCGCCTTCGGGCCGTGATTGTGGATCGCGATGGCGATGTCGTACTCGGCAACCAACTTGTCGAGCAGGTCGAACGTCGCCTTGTCCTTCTTCGGATCGGCGCTGATCGACATCACGCCCATCGCCTTGGCGAAGTCGAATGCCTTGCGTGCGGCTCCTTCATTCTCGTTGAAGCCTTCGACACCAAAGGCCAGCAGGGTGAGGCCGTGCTCCTTGAGCATCGCCTTTGCCGCCGCAACCTTTTCAGGAGCGGTGTCCATCGGAACGTGGTTGCGGAAGGACTCCCAATACTTCAGCCCCAGTTTCTGTGAGTGCTGCATCGCGGTCTTTCCATCGAAGCCGCGGAGCGAGTAGCTCTGAATGCACATCTTGAACCCGCCGTACGGGTCGGAGTCAGCGGCGAAGCCGACGACTGGCGACAACACCGCAACACCTGCGGCGGCAGCCGTCCATTGCAGAAATTCGCGACGAGAACCGAACGACTGGGCGGCAAAATTCATGGTGAAAGCTCCTGAGAGTGGGGTGAGGTCAATTCAGTGGCCGGGAGGATATCAACTTGCACGGCTTGAGAAAAACTGGCGACGAACCGTGACTTCGATCCAAAGCGGCGAGGGTGCCCGAAACTCCAGGGCGATAGAATTCTTCCGAAAACCGTTGCCACCGACAAAATCGGAGAGGACGGAGCGCAGCCGTTGCCGATGAATGCAGTGCTCTGTTGGAGACTGTCACACGACCTGAATGAAGCAGATCGCACCTGCCTCACGGTCAATCACACCATGTGAAAATGCCGGTCGGCCAACGAGTTCCCAGCCTCAAAATGGGACATGCCTGGTTCTCGTCAGTAATTCAGACGGAGGTGCCTAAACAAACCGCGTGGGTCGAAACCACAAAAGGTACGTGCTTAAGTACGACCGGTTTCCGCCCGTTTCGCAAAGCGACTCCACCGTCGCAATTCAGTCACGAGAACAGGCACATTGGCCGCGGCTGTCGCAAGACTGACCGCGGTTTTTGCTTTGGTGGTCGAACCTACTTCCCGCTCAGCCGTTTCTCGACCGCCTTGATCATGGCTCCGCATTCGGTGCGAGCGGCTGTGAAGTCCTTTGCGGTGAGGTTCGTTCCCTTGAGGTAATTCAGGATGATCGCCTCGGCGACGGCGACTTCCTGGCAGACGCCGCCAACTTCAGAAGCAATCTCGACGGGAATCGAGCAGATGCCGTTGCGGTCGCCGTGCAGCAAAGCTCCCGGATAGACCGTCATGCCGCCGACGCTGACCGGCACATTCAGCGACAGCATGTGGCAATAGCCGTGAGCGCAGATCGTCCCGTTCGTGAAGGCAGGGAAGTTCAACGCCTCGACTTGATCGAGGTCGCGGCCGGTACCGGACGTGATCAGGCCGGCGGCTCCGAACGCTTTGTACGTCGAGCACATCACCTCACCGAACGTCGCCGAGGCACACGGCACGTCGAGATCTTGAAACACGACGACCGGCGGGCCGGGAAAGTCGGCGAACGCCTCAAGTTGCTGAGAGATTCCTGAATACGCATCGCCACCGCGCGGCGGAGCCATGCTGCGAAACGTAGTCGTCAGCGCGAAGCCGACCATCGGCGGCAGCTTCGGGTAGCAGGCCACGATGCTGCCATTCATGTAGCCCAAGTTGCGCGGATACCGATTCCACAATTCAACCGCGTTCGCGATCGTCGGGGTGTCGTACTTGGCCAATTCCTTCAAAACGTCCGCAGAAACGCCGGGATACGTCGCCATGTGGTGCCTTTCGTGGAGCAGGTCTTCAACCTGCCGGGGATTCAGTCAATGAGGTTGCTGATGAGATGGACAGGCTGAAAACCTGCCCCACGGTGGGCGACTATATCCCAATCACCGCTCGCCTTCAAAAGCGGAGCAGGCTCCGCCAGAATGCCGCCGCATCACGGTCATCCACGGAGTCGCTCATGTCCACCCGTCGCACGGTTCGCTATTCAACACTGTCCGAAGCCGTTCAAGACGCCGAACATTTGGTCGGCAACCACCGCACCGTCGAGAAATGGTCGTTCGGGCAGATCTGTCAGCATCTCGCCAAGTCGATGAACGCCTCGATTGACGGATTCGGATTTCAGGCTCCTTGGTGGGTCAGGTGGTTGATTGCTCCTGTGATCAAGAACTCCATTCTGTTGAAGCCGATGAAGCCCGGATTCAAACTCCCGAAGAAGGGTGCATCGCTGCTGCCGGATGATTCGGTGACGGCGGACGAAGGCTTGAGTCACTTTAAGGCGGGAGTCGAGCGACTCTCACACGAGGTGCCAACGGCAGCGCATCCCGTGTTCGGCAAGATGGCAAGCGAAGAGGTCATCCAGTTGCATCTCCGGCACTGCGAATTGCACATGAGCTTCATCATTCCCGGCGAGAACGGGCAACCGCCTGCGTGAAGAGGTTCGATCTGCCGATGAAACTTTCCGAATTGATTGCCGACTTCGAGGGCCTCGACGACGAGGAAAAGCTCGAATTACTGGTCGAATTGTCCGACCAACTGCCGCCGACGTCGAACGACCGCACCGCCGGTTCACAGGCTGAGAGCTGCCGAGTCCAAGAGTGCCAGACCCCGGTGTACCTCTGGGTGGACGTCGTGGCGGGCCGGGTTCGGCTTGAAGCGGACGTCCCGAAGAAATCACCGACGGTGCGAGGGCTGGTCACGCTGATGGTGCAAGGACTGGCCGACGCCTCGCCTGAAGAGGTGGCTGGCATCCCCGACGACGTGATCGGTTATCTCGGCTTGCAAAAAGCCCTCGGAATGCAGCGGCAGCAAGGGTTTCGCGGTGTGATCGCTCGCATCAAACGGGAAGTCCGAAAGCTGGCGGACGCGGCAAATTAGTCTGGCAAAAGCGGTTGTACGCGGGACTTGCCCATTTCTGCCGGTGAATCCGAAAACCGGTCTTCTCAACTGGAAATCGCCTGATACTCTGTGCGTCTCGCGAGGGGCAGCACCCGTGCGAGCCCCGCCCGACCACTGCGACGGTCATGATTCCTGCCATCGTTGCCGACTGCGAAAACTGCATCGGCCCTGTCTTTCGAAAAAACTAGAAACCTCCTGCAACCGCGATTTTTTGTTTGACCCGATTCCCGGGGCCGAGTCTGATAGTCCCGCCTTGTGGCCGGAAACGCTCCGCCCCCGATCACCCCGCCTGATACGAATGGAGACCCGACGGATGCCCGCCGCGACCGCCGAATCTGAAGCGATTGACATCAAAGTTGTGAAACTCTTGCCCGGCATTCTGCCGGCCTACACCTACATTCCCGGATCATCCACGCCGCACCCGATTCGCCATCCCAGCGGACACAGCTACGGCCGCAAGAACCGGTCGGTGAAGCCGCTCTCGGCCGAGAACTGGCAAGAAAACCGCAGCTTCCTGCTGGCGATCGACCTGTTCAATCACGGCTACTACTGGGAATCTCACGAAGAGTGGGATCGCCTGCTCCGAGCGTCCGGCAACGAGTCGATCGTCGGCCGCTTCCTCAAAGGTCTCGTCAAGATGGCCGCCGCCGGTGTGAAGGTCCGGGAGCACAGCATTCACGGCGTGCGCCGTCATGCCGCCTCGGCTGGCGAAGTCTTCGCCGATGTGGCCGCTGAGACCGATGACGAACGCTTCTGCGGACTCGAACTGACCCATCTGCAATTCGCTGCCGACCGCGCCGCACAACTCGCTTATAAGGAGCGTCATGCTGCCGGCAAAGCGGCTCGCGTCTTCCCGTTCTCGCTCGAACCGTTCCCGCTGCCGTTCGCGTAGTTCGTCGATCGTCAACATCAAGAGCCGTACGCCGTTCGCGTGCGGCTCTTTTCATTTCAGCGGCAGCAATTTGATATTTTTGTACCAGCAGTCACTACCGTGGTCTTGTAAGCCAATGTGGCCTTTGCGCGGATGAGTCTTGTAGGCCACGTCGAACTTGTGAGCCGTTCCGTCCGCCCGCTTGTTCGGTTCGGGCCACTCGTCGAAGTTCATGCGTGAGACCGTCTCGCCATTGACTTCGACGACGAGCAAATTGCGGTCGCTGGTGACGACGATGTGATTCCATTCGCCTGCGGACTTCATGGCGTTCTTCGTCGGTTTGACAAGATCGTAGATCGCGCCGGTGTCGTGGAAGCCGACCGTCTTCGTGTCGTCAATGGCGATTTCAATGCCGTTGAATCCCACATCCTTGCCGGGTCGCGGCATCAGCGGAAACGTGCGCACGAAAATCCCGCTGTTGCACTTGGGGCTGATTTTGAAGTTGAGCGACAGCTTGTAGTTCTCCCAAGCCTTCTCCGATGTGAGCATGTAATCGCACGGATGTGGATTGAGACTGCCCTCCTGGACGTGCTTGTCCGGCAGCGTTTTTTCCTTCGGCGACATCCAGCCTTTTGTCGTCTGGCCGTCGAAGAGCAGCAGCCAGCCGTCCTTCTTTTCCTGGTCGGTCAGCGTGTTATCGGCCGCGAACGACCGCGTAGACGCGAACATCAGGATGACAACGGCGAGCAGCATTGAGCGTTTCATAGTGTCCAGCCTTTGCGGTAGTCGATGTGGATGAACTCATTCACGTTCGAGGCATTCTTGACCTTCAGATTCTCGGCATCCCATTCGAGTCTCGTGCCGGGACTGCGCATCGCGAGCACTCCCAACAGCACCGTCTCGGTCATTGGGCCGGAGTACTCGAAGTTGTCGACCGGGGGCTTACCACCTTTGCAGGCTTGATACCACTCGTCGTAGTGGCCGGGTGAGCGAGCCATCGTCTTCGGCACTGCCTGGCCCTGCGACTGCAACTCGCCCGGCAGAAGCTGAGGCATCCCGCCGTGTGGGCCGTGATACATCTTTCCTTTGCTGCCGACGTAGAGCACGCCGTTGCCCGGCAGACGTTGGCCGCCTGACATCTCGGTCGGAGTCGGCGGCATCAGGCCGCCGTCGTACCAAGTCATCGTTACTGGAGGCAGTTTTTTGCCGGCGTGTTCGCGTGCGGGGAACTGGTACGTCACGATCGCCGCGATCGGGAAAGTCTCGAAGTTGAGCTTGTCCTTCGCGAGCAGCGTCCCATCGTGAGTGGTCGTCGCTTCGACGGACGTTGGTGCTCCGAGGTTCAAGGCCCACACCGGATGGTCGATGATGTGGCAACCCATGTCGCCGAGCGCCCCGGTGCCGAAATCCCACCAGCCGCGCCACGCGACCGGCGCGTAGGCCGAGTGATACGGTCG
>QWQF01000317.1 GCA_003669125.1 Planctomycetota bacterium | reverse complement strand
CGCGATCTTCGGAGTGCGGCCGAACTCGCCGCAGAACAGGAACAGCACATGGTCGCTCAGCCCGCGAGCGTGCAGGTCTTCGATCAACGCCGACACCGACTGATCGAACGACGGCAGCTTCTCGCGGTAGGCGTTGAAAATGTGCGAGTTGACCGAATGGTCATCGAAATTGCTGGTGACTCCGGTTTCCGGTCGCAGCCGATATTCCGCCTGGCACTGCACGAAGCGGACGCCCGACTCCACGAGCCGGCGGCACGTCAACAAGCTCTTGCCGAAGTGCGTGTGCCCGTAACGCTGGCGTGTGTGTTCCTCTTCGCGCGACAGATCAAACGCCTCGCGAGTGCGACTGCTGGCGAGCATCTCGATGGCACGACGCTGCAAGCCGTCGAGCGTCGGCAATGTCCCGTGCTGGTCGAGCATGCGCGGCAGCGAGTCCAGCGACTTCAACAACCCACGCCGACGGCTGAGTGCCAGCACGCCCTCGGACGACATCGACAGGCTGTCGGCCAAGTCGCCCGCACGATGGATCGGGATCGGGTCGTACTCGTTGTCGCCAGTGGACGAACGCGGATTCGGACTGGGCATGTACGGGGCATACGCCGGTCCCAGATACGCCGGCCCGCCGCCGTAGAATTTCGTGTTGGCCATGAACAGCGGAATGTCGCGAGCCTGCGTCTCCAATTGCTTCGCGATGATCGAGCCGATTTCCGGGAACTCCGAGTGGTTCAGGTTCGCGGCTTTGGACGGATAGCCGGTGAGGAACCGATTGGTCCCGCCGGAGTGCTCGGCCCGTTCGTGATGCAAGCTGCGGACGATCGCGAACTTGTCCGCCATGCGAGCCAGCATCGGCAACCGCTCGGTGATCTCGATGCCCGGCACATTGGTCCGAATCGGCAAGAACTCGCCGCGATACTCGGCCGGGGCTTGCGGCTTCAAATCGAACAGGTCGAGATGACTGGGACCACCATTCGCCCAAAACAGGATGACCGAAAAATCCTTGGAGACGGCTCGCTGAACGCCATCGTGTTCCGCCGCCAGCAACCGCGCGAGAGTCGGATTCAATCCGGTCGCGAGCGCACCCAAGCTCAAGCCGCCGACTTTGAGCCAAGTCCGCCGATCAATTGGGCCGGGACAGCGAATCGACTTGCGTTCGGCCATCATTCGCCCTCACCCAAGTACAGGAATTTCACGCGGCCATGCTAGGCAGTCACCAGAACTTCCACCACGGACGATCCTTTTCGGGTTCGGCGAGCGGTTGCGGCGGTTCGTTGCCCGAGGTGATCAGCACGAGTTCGGGGAGCAGCACGCAGCTCAGGTCGCCGCCTTTGCCGCCAGTGGTGTCGATGAGCAGGCGGTTGGGGCGGTAGATGACTTCGGGGACCGGGACGTGGCCCGAGACAACCAGCACCGGGCAATCGGGCGGGACGCCGTTCTCGACGAACGTCTTCGAGCAGAGCCACGGCGGGCGGTTCAACGAGAAATCGCGTTGTCGCAGGATGCGCAGTTGCAGGTCGAGCGGTTGATTCGGATCGAGGCCGGCGTGGACGAAGATCGCTTGCGGATGTTCGACGACCCACGGACCGTTGGCGATGAAGTCGGCATGCTCGGCGGGGAGGTTGGCTTTCAGTGCGGCGAGGTCACCCAGTGCCGCGCCGTACGACGCGAATGTGCTCTCGACGCCGTATTGCTCGACCCATTGCGTCGCCCAATCGGCGTACGACGGAGCCGGAATCAGGCCGAGCGCTCCGGCCATCGCGAGTTCGTGGTTGCCGATGACGGAGGTCGTTTGCGGATGTTCACGCTGCAACGAAAACAGCCGGTCGAGCACCGCCTTGGGATCGGTCCCGCGATCGACAAGGTCGCCAATAAAGACGATCCAGCGGCGCGAGAAATCGGGAGTCTGCCGCAGCTTGGCGAGGATCACGTCGAGCTTTTCGATCTGCCCGTGAACGTCACCGATGACGGCGACTGGACCTTGAATGCGTGAGGCGAAGCTGGGCATGTCGTGGTTGGCTTTAGAAACGGTACGCGAGGTCGGTGCAGAGGTAGCTCAGGCCGGTCATGTCGAGAAACGGTAGCGACTGTTTGCGTTCGCCGACCAGATACATCGGCAGCGGCCGAGGCTGTCGCCAATAGCCGCTCGACTGCAACTGCTCGATCAAGTCGGTCTGCAAGTGCGAGACGAGCGTCGAGATCGCCACGCCCCCTTCTTGAAAGACTTGCCAGCGAACTTCGTGCAGCAGATCGACGAGCAACGCGTGCCGCATCGGAGCCGCCCACAACGTCACTTTCCAAAAGTCGGCGGCTTGCGAGTTCCGCCACAAGACCGCCGCGGCATCGACACCGCTGAGTCCGCGGATGAAGCAGGTCCGAGTCGAGATCGACGGGCAGCGGCCCAGCGACCAAGCCAAATCCTCGAAGCGATGATGCGGATGCCACTCGGAGAAGTGGTCGTGTTCGATCAGATCCGCGACGAGGGGAGACAGGCCAGACTCAGTGATGATGTCCGGTCGCCGCGCGGACGGCCGAGCCACCCACCGCACCGGGACCGATCTCAGAAATGTTCGCTCCAGCCATTGAGCCAACCGATTTCGTTCGCCAAGTTTTCTGAGTGCTGCTCCGAGCCGCAGCGGTTGCCAGAAGACGAGACCGGCGTCATCGACCTTGTGATGACACAGATGCGGCATGATCGTGCGTGCCTTCGCGCTGCCACCCAGCGAAATCCACGGGCGATGCAGCGACATCGAATGCGTTGCCAGGACCAGCCCCATCCCTTTGCTGATGTTCGGGTCCGCGACCGACCAATCGCAGCCCCAAACCATTTCGACTCGCTCGTCGGCGCGGCGCACGCTCCAGGGGATCAAACCGATGAAACCTTGCACGTCGCCGTCGCGCATCCAGACGTAGCCACGATCGCGGCCTCGATTGAAGTTTTCGTCGAAGTATTTCCACTCGACGACTTCACTGGCCATGCCGCGACGGCCGAGGTATTCGGTGACTTGTTGTTTCGGGACCGCGTGCAACGGCAGAATCGCATCGTCCATGATCGCTCGCCTGAGAACGTCGCATCCTGCGGCGCGGAAATGGGAAGGCCGAAAGGAATCCCGGCCGGAAGGGGCGGGGAATGTAGGCCGCTTGTGGCGAGAGGGTCAATTTGCGTTTTGGCCGGCCGCCTGCGGAGTTTTGGCGACTTCTTTCAAGACGTCGAACACGCGATTGATCAAATCGGGCAGCCCTTTGCCCGTCACGGCCGAGATGCGGAACACCGGCTGGCCGATCTCAGCTTCGAGCTTGTCAGCGATCTCGGCCGCCTCCGACAGTTCACACTTCGTGACGACGACCAACTCAGGCCGAGTGATCAGCGACTCGTCGTACAGCCGCAGCTCTTCGTGGATCGCGCGGTAGTTGACGATCGGGTCGGACTGATCGGCCGGGATCGGCTCGACGAGGTGAACCAGCACCTTCGTACGTTCAACATGCCGCAAGAATTCGTGGCCGAGTCCGACGCCGGCGTGAGCACCTTCGATCAAGCCGGGAATGTCGGCCAGGACAAATTGGCGATCGAGGCCAATACGCACAACGCCGAGATTCGGGTACTTCGTCGTGAACGGGTAATCGGCGATCTCCGGAGTCGCACGAGACAGCCGGCTGAGCAGTGTCGACTTGCCGGCATTCGGTTTGCCGATCAGGCCGACATCGGCGATCAGCTTCAGTTCGAGCATCACGGTGCGCAATTTGCCGAGTTCGCCAAGCTCAAATTCGCGAGGCGCGCGATTGGTCGAGGTGGCGAAGTGCTTGTTGCCTCGACCTCCGCCGCCACCTTTGGCCGCGAGAAACCGAGCATCGTGATGATCGAGATCGAACAGCACTTCGCCCGATGAGTCTTTGGCGAGCGTTCCGGGCGGCACACGAATCTCGACGTCGGCACCATCGCGTCCAGATCGCCTCGAACCTTGCCCGTTCGCTCCGCGATCCGCCAGCCAACGCTTGCGACCGACGAGGTTGGTCAGGCTACTGACGTTCTCGTCGGCGATGATGATGATGTCGCCGCCGTCACCGCCGTCGCCGCCGTCCGGACCGCCTTGCGGAACGTTGGCCTCGCGGCGGAAGCTCACGCAACCGTGACCTCCGTCGCCTGCCTTGCATTCAATCGTGTAGCGGTCGACAAACATGGGGCGGAACTGTAGCGGTGTCACGGCTCTGAGGCGAGCGGCTGGCATCGGCCGCCCCGAGGACTGGTCGCGTGAAGAGAAAAACCATGTGGGCGGCTGTTTTGATCGTTCCGCTGCTGGTGATCGTCGCATTCGCGGTCATGAGTGTGACGTCGCGGCGGCCGAAGACGCTCGGTGTGCGCGAAGATCGGTTGGCTCCATGCCCCGATTCGCCGAATTGCGTTTCGACTCTGGCCGATCGCGAGCATCAGCGGATGGCCGCGATCTCGCTGACCGGTGACGCGGCCGAAGCGATGCAGGCACTCAAGCGGGTTGTGTCGGCAATGCCTCGAACGCAGATCGTCACGGCCGAGGACAACTACCTGCACGTCGAATTCACCAGCCGGCTATTCCGCTTCGTGGATGACGTCGAGTTTTTCCTCGACCGTGATCAAGGCGTGATCCACTTTCGATCGGCCTCGCGCGCCGGACATTCGGACTTCGGCGCGAATCGAAAACGGATGCAGGCCATCGTCGCCGCCTTCCAACGCGAGAGGTCTCGTCACGAGGGTTTGCCGAAGACCGACCGATAGGTCTCCTCGTGAAAGCCGACGACCAGCGTGCGGCCGACTCGAAAGGTGGGCGCTCGCAGATTGCCGGTCGGGCCGAGTAGCACGGACTTCAACGTTTCGGCGTCCGGCTTGTCCTTCTTCAGATCCAGCGTGACGACCTTCGAGCCTTTCGCAGCCACGATCCGATCGACCTGTTTGGCCAAGGCGAGTGCATCGGCCGCCGGCATCTTCTTTTTCCTCGCGTCGATTTGCTCGACGGTCTCGACCGTCGTCTTGCCCAAGAACTCTTGGGCTTTGACGCACGTCATTCAGCCAGGACGGTGATAGCTCCAATCAATCTGCGGCATCGTTTTCTTTCTGTGACCTACCGGCTGCCCGGCGAGATCAAACCGGATTCTGGACTCGACGCGGTCGCGTACAACTTCTTCGGAATGCGTCCGGACAAATACGCTTGCCGACCGGCTTGGCAGGCCCACTTCATCGCGTGCGCCATTCGCAGCGCATCGGTCGCTCCGGCGATGCCGGTGTTGAGCAGCACTCCGTCGCAGCCGAGTTCCATGCCGAACGCGACATCACTCGCCGTGCCGACGCCCGCGTCGATGATCACCGGGTAATCGGGATCGTTCTCCTTCAGGTATTCCAGACAGATGCGGATGTTGTTCGGATTGAGCACCCCTTGCCCGCTGCCGATGGGACTACCGGCCGGCATGACCGACGTGGCTCCGGCCGACTTCAGCCGCTTGGCTGTGATCGGGTCGTCGGTCGTGTAGACGAGGACTTGAAAACCATCGGCCACCAGTTGCTCGGTCGCGTGCAGCGTCGCGATCGGATCGGGCAGCAGCGTCTTCTTGTCGCCGAGCACTTCCAGCTTGACCCAATCGGCTCCGGGGTTTTCCAAGCCTTCGAGAATCTCGCGTCCCAGCCGAGCCGTCCGTACGGCATCCTCGGCGTTGAAGCAACCGGCCGTGTTCGGCAGGATCGTGTACTTCGCGAGGTCGATAAAATCGAGAATGTTTCGCCCGGCCGCGTCGATCAATCGCTCGCGCCGCACGGCGACGGTGATGACGTCTGATCCGCTCGCTTCGAGGCACTGCTGCATCAACTCGAAGGTCGCGTACTTGCCGGTGCCGACGATCAGCCGCGACTGCAAGACATGCTTGCCGAGCACCAGCGGTTTGTCGGAGGTCGGTGACGAAGCGGGATTGGACTGCGACACGTCGAGACACTTTCTGCAAGAGTCGGAAACAAAGCGGGAGTCTGAAGGCTGACGCTGGAAATCTCAAATCTCAGATTTCAAATTCGACGAACGCCCAGTCGCTAGGACTCGGAGGGCTGACGCCCTGCCGCTCGACTGTGTTAGGCTGTTACCTCACAACGGAGGAATTCATGGACGACGCCAAGAACGACGACAGTCCGGAAATCACGCCGGAGCGGCTCAAAGAGTTGCTGCCCTCGTCGGGGTTCGCGTTTCGTGGGTTCGACAAATCCAACCTCGGCAAGACGCCGGAACTGTTGGCTCATCAAATCTACGGCCCGATGGTCGAGAAGCATTTGCTCGGAGCGTCGGTGATCGCCAGCGATGTGTTGGGTCGCGAGGTGGATTTGGTGGCGCGCGTCCGAGAGCGGCGGGCCGAGACGCTCGCGGATTACGGCGAGGCGATCGCGTTGATCGTCGCCACCGAGATGGCGCAGCTCGAACTGCTGCACGAGTTCTTCGGCATCGAGTATCGGTCGGCTCCGGTGGCACTCGGTTACAGCTTGGGTGAAGTCGCGGCGCTGGTCGCATCGGGCGTGTATTCGATCGATGCGGTGTTGACTCCGCTGCTCGCGCTCTCGGACGACATGGTCTCTCAGGCCAGCGACGTGCGCATGGGCATCGTTTTCTCACGCGGGCCGGAGATGGAATTCTCGGCGGTCGAACGGCTCTGCCTGGAGATCACCAATCAGGGGCACGGAACGATCGCGATCTCGTCGTACCTCTCGCCAAATACGGTTCTGGTACTGGGACAACGCGGCACGCTCGACGAGTTGAAGGCCGCCGTGAAAGGCCGCTTCGCCAAAGGGACGAACGTCAAAGAGGACAACCATCGTTGGCCGCCGATCCACACACACATCACTCGGCAAAAACACATTCCCGACCGAGCCGCCGTGATGATGGAACGCATGCCTGGCGGATTCGTCGCCCCTCAGCCAAACATCCTGTCGTGCGTGACCGGCTCGATGGGCTACACCGACATCAACAGCCGCGACATGCTGAATCGCTGGG
>QWQF01000275.1 GCA_003669125.1 Planctomycetota bacterium | reverse complement strand
TTATCCGCGAAGCTCTCGGCAAAGGGATCGAGGCCCCGTCGGCAATCTCGGCTTATGCGAAGCAAAGCAAGGGATTGGAAATCGATCCCAAGTACGTCAGCGTCATCAAGTCGAACATTCGAGCCAAAGAGAAAGGCGGTCGCGGCCGCCGTGGCGGTTTGAGCCGAGATGCTCAGAAGGAAGCGATGATGTTTGCGTTGAAGAACGGGACCATCGACAAGGCCAAGAAGGCGTTGGAAGGGGTCCGAAATGACCCGGCATTGGCCTTTGCAGTAAGTATGGGTGGGGTTGATCGCGCGATTGCCGCCTTGACGGACCTAGCCTCACATGTGGGCGGGCAATAAGAATATTGCGGGATTGCCCTACAAATACGCTCGTTACTCGGCTATTCCGAGTGGCGAGCATTTTTTGTTGGATTGTTCGGGCTACGAGATGGTCGGTAATGCGAAACTACGGTTATCGACTTCATGGGTCACGATGCTGCCCAGTAGCGTGGTGGCGGTGCAGTCGTGGATGGAGATTTCCGCCAGACTGCCGGCGAGGCGCGGATTGCCATTGAAGACGACGATCCGATCGCAGCGTGTGCGGCCGACTAACTGTGTTGGGCCGGCCGTCGGTTCGGCTTCGGTACTTTGTGGCACGAAAGAGTTGTCGATCCCTTCGGCCGCTTGAGCCTTGCGAGCGGACTTGCTGATGCCTTCGACCAGCACTTCGAAAGTCGAGCCAATCAGGTTGGCGTTGTCTTCCTCGCTGATTTGGTTTTGCAGGTCGAGCATTTCGTTGTTGCGGTGCCGTTTGACTTCTTCCGGCACGTCGTCCGTCCACAGGTCGATGGCCTTCGTGCCGGGGCGCGGGCTGTATTTGAAGATGAATGAGTTCTTGAAACGGCACTCGCGGATCAAGTCGAGACTCTTTTGATAGGACTCGTCAGTCTCGCCGCACATGCCGACGATGAAATCGCTGGACACCGCACAGTTCGGCAGCGTCTCGCGAATGCGCGCGTACATCTCGCGATACTCGCCGACCGTGTAGCCGCGTTTCATCCGCTTTAGGACTTCGTCGCAGCCGGACTGGGCCGGGACGTGCAGGTATTGAGCGACCTTCGGCAGATCGCGAACCGCTTGCAGCAGGTCATCGGTCATGTCACGCGGATAGTTGGTGACGAACTTCAGCCGCAGGATGCCTTCGGTGTCGTGGATCAATTCCAGCAGATCCGAGAGTCGAAAGAGTTTGCCGTCTTGCGTGACCTTGTAGCTGTTGACGGTTTGGCCCAGCAGCGTGACTTCTTTGACTCCTTGCTGCGCGAGCAGTTTGACTTCGTGAGCGATCTCGCGCGGTGGGCGGCTTTGTTCGGGGCCGCGAGTCATCGGTACGACGCAGTAGGTACAGAACTTGTCGCAGCCGATCATGATCCGGACGAACGCTTGGAACGGCGTTGGCCGCATGGTCGGATCGCGAGCGGGGTCGTAGCTTTCAAAGCTGGAGGCGACTTCGGCTCGCGAGCCTTCCTTCCGATCCAAGCTGACGGCCATGCGTCGGCCACGTTCAGAGCGGGCCTCGTCGATGAGGCGAGGAATCTCTTTGAGCTGTCCGGTGCCGACGACTAAATCGACGTGCGGGGCGCGATTGAAGATCAGCTCCTGATCTTTTTGGGCCATGCAGCCCATCACGCCGATGACTTGATTCGGGCGTGCTCGCTTGCTGAATTTCAGCCGTCCGAGTTGGCTGTAGATTTTGTGCTCGGCGTGGTCGCGAACGGAGCAAGTGTTGAACAGGATCGTGTCAGCGTCTTTGACGTCCGTCGTCAGCGAAAAACCTTGTTTGCGCAGTTCGGCCACGACCAACTCGCTGTCGAGCATGTTCATCTGACAGCCGACGGTCTCGATGTAGAGTTTGCCATTGTGTTCGGGAGCGGACATAGAACGACCTTGGTAGGACGGGGACTCAGGCCCGTCAAACGGCAAACGATCAAGAGTGCCCATCCTCCATCAATCGCGGACGCGTTCGATGTACTCGCCGGTGACGGAGTCGATCCGGACTTTTTCGCCAGTAGCGACGAAGGAGGGAACCTGGATTTCGGCTCCGGTTTCGACCGTCGCGGCCTTGGTCACGTTGGACGACGTATTGCCGCGGACGGCTGGCTCGGTGTAGGTGATTTCCAGCGTCACATGGGCCGGCGGAGTGAAGTCAATCAGGCGGTCATTCCAGTACAGCAGTTGGCAGAGGCTGCCTTCCTTGATGTATCGCAGCGCCTCGGCACAGGTCTCCAGCGGCAGCGAGTGTTGTTCGAAGGACTCGTTGTCCATGAAGACGTAGCCGTTGGCGTCGCGGTATGAGTACACGCCGTCGGTCTTGCGGACGTCGGCTTCTTCGAGACCGTCACCACTCTTGTAGGTCTTGTCGAGATACGTCCCCTTGAGCAGGTTCTTCAGCCGTGTGCGATACAGGGCTTGGCCTTTGCCCGGCTTGACGAATTCAAGGCCGACCATGTCGCATGGCTCGCCATCGACGATGACTTTGACTCCCTTTTTGAAGTCGCTGGTACCGATGTTGGCCATTGGTCTTTCTCGAAGAAACGGATAGTGTTTGACGTCGTAGCTCGACTCTCTGAGTCGAGCTTTTGGGGGGTCTCGACTCAGAGAGTCGAGCTACGAAGCCCCGCAAAGGGGCAGGTTTATAGCGGGGTCGCGAGGTTGGTGTCGAGCATGGGTTCGGGAAAAGTCAGCCTGGCGGAACAGCCTCGCAGCGAGCGTTCGCGAACCGCGTCGGACGATTGGCGGCGGTCTCTGGCCGAGGCGATTCGTGATCCGGATCAATTGCTCTCGAGATTGGGGTTAACGGCGGTTGGCACTCGGCTGGCAACTCATGGCCAGAAATTTCCGCTGCTCGTGCCGGAAAGTTTTCTGAGTCGCATGCAGTCGGGGGACATCAACGACCCGCTGCTGCGACAGGTGCTGCCGCTTGCGGAAGAGGACGATGACGTCCCCGGGTTCACGATTGACGCCCTCGAAGAGGCGAACTTTCGGAAAGCTCCGGGGTTGTTGCACAAGTACGAAGGCCGGGCGTTGCTGGTTCTGACCGGAGCCTGTGCCGTGCATTGTCGCTACTGTTTTCGGCGGCACTATCCGTACTCGCAGGAACCGAAACGGCTCGACGATTGGGAACCGGCGTTTGCAGCTCTCGAACAGGACGATTCGATCCATGAAGTGCTGCTCAGCGGTGGTGATCCGCTGCTGCTGACCGACGAACGGTTGTCGGCTGTCGTCCGCCGATTGGAATCCATCCCGCACCTGCGTCGCTTGCGCTGGCACACTCGGTTGCCGATTGTGCTGCCGAATCGAGTGACGTTCGAGTGGCTCGACCTGTTGACCTCCTCTCGGCTGACACCGGTCGTCGTGGTCCACGCGAATCATCCGCACGAACTGGTCGCCGATTGTGCATTGGCCTTGCGACAACTCACGCAGGCCGGCGTGGTGACTCTCAATCAAGCGGTGTTGTTGCGGGGAGTGAACGACTCGGTCGAAGTGCTGGCAGAGTTGAGTGAGCGACTGATTGATCTGGGCATCAAGCCGTACTACTTGCATCAACTTGACCGGGTTGCCGGGACTGCTCACTTCGAGGTGCCGGAAGAGACCGGACTGAGTTTGATGGCGGAACTTCGCAAACGGCTGCCGGGATACGCTGTGCCGCAGTACGTCCGCGAGGTTCCTGGCGAGGCGTTCAAAGTGCCACTCGCAGAGAGATCGCGGACGAATGCCGACTGACCGCAGAACTACGAAGTCAAAACCTTCGCGAGCACGTCCTGCAGGATCGCATCGGTCGAGATGCCTTCGGCTTGGCCCTCGAAGTTGAGGATCAGCCGGTGCCGGAGCACGGCGAGGGTGACGGTGCGGAGGTCTTCGCGGGCGACGTGATAGCGGTGGTCGATGATCGCCAGAATTTTCGAGGCCAGGATGATGGCTTGCGCACCGCGCGGGCTGCTGCCGTAGCGGACGAAGCGTTTGGTCATTTCGGTGGCGTGCGAATCGTCCGGGTGTGTGCCCAAGATGAGTCGCACGGCATCGCGTCGGATGTCCTCGGCGATCGGGATTTGGCGGGCGAGCGATTGCATTTCGCGAATGCGGAGTCCGTCGAGCACCGGGGTCGCGTGAGGCATCTCGACGTTGGTGGTGCGGTCGAGGATGGATTCGATTTCCGCCAATGCGGGAAACTTCACCAGCAGCTTGCAGAAGAACCGGTCGAGCTGTGCTTCGGGGAGCGGATACGTCCCTTCCATTTCGAGCGGGTTCTGCGTGGCGAGCACGAAGAACGGCTCGGGCAGGTGATGCGTGTGGCCGGCGACGGTGACGGTGTGCTCTTGCATCGCCTCCAGCAGCGCGGATTGCGTCTTGGGGGTTGCGCGGTTGATTTCGTCGGCCAAGACGATGTTGGCGAAGACCGGGCCGGGCTGAAACTCGAAATGCTTGCGGCCGTTCTCGTCCTCCATGAAGACGTTCGTGCCGATCACGTCGGCGGGCATCAAGTCCGGAGTGAATTGAATGCGCGAGAACTTGAGATCGAGAGCATCCGCAAGCGTGCGGACGAGCAGCGTCTTGCCCAGCCCCGGCACCCCTTCGAGCAACACATGGCCTCCGGCCAGCAGCGACAGCAGCGTGCCGCGCACGATCTCGTCCTGGCCGACGATGACTTTGCCGATCTCGCGACGAAGTTTGTTGAAGTCGTCGCGAAATCGGTCAAGCTGAGCAGACAAATCGGCGGTGGAACTCATGCGGTGCGGCTCCGGAGGGAATGGGGCCGCAGTTTCTTGGCCGATCTGCGTTTGTGCAACGGAGTCTGTGTGTGTTTCCGCCGTCGAATGAGCACGACGCGCCAGCGAGTGGCCTGCCGAGAAAACACTTGCTGGCGCGTCGTGCCAGGAACTCAAAGTCGTTTTGGAATTCTTTGGATTCGCCAGACAAATTCTGGGCTGGACCGGATCAAATGCACGGTACTCGGAACGGGTGTCGATGGGGGCAACGCATGAGTGGCGGTGCGTGGGGTGATCGGTTTCGGCAGCGATTGGACGGACACGATCCGTCTCAGCCGCAGCATGTCACGGCAGTCGTCGATGCGATTTTGGCGAATGCTCGCGAGGCGGGAGCCAGCGACGTGCATCTGGTCCCGCAGGAGACGGGGCTGGCGATGCAACTGCGGATCGACGGTGTGTTGCAGCCGGTTGCGGAGTTGCCGAAGGAGACCTCCTCGAACGTGATCGCTCGGTTGAAGGTGCTGTCCGAGCTGCTGACGTATCGAACCGACGTGCCGCAAGAAGGGCGAGTGCGGTCGGACTCGGTGGCGGTCGCGAACGGCAATGGAGATGGGGCACCGCGCAATTCGGTCGAGATGCGGGTCAGCACGTTTCCGACGCTGTTCGGCGAAAAGGCCGTCGTGCGGTTGTTTGTCGGATCGGGTGGGTTTCGGTTTCTCGGCGAACTTGGCTTGCCGGAAGACATCGAAATGGCCATGCAGCGTTTGCTCGATCGGCGGAATGGGCTGCTGCTCATCACCGGGCCAGCCGGTAGCGGAAAGACCACGACGGCGTATGCCGCGTTGCGGGAGATCGTCCGGGCGAGTGGTTCGACGCGAAGCATCTCGTCGCTGGAAGACCCGATCGAGGCGGTCGTGCCGGGAGTCGCTCAGTCGCAGATCAACGGCGCGGCGAGCTTCGACTACGCGACCGGCTTGAAGTCGCTGATGCGGCAAGATCCGGAGGTGATTTTCGTCGGTGAGATTCGGGATCGAAACACGGCGGAGACGGCGTTTCAGGCGTCGCTCACCGGGCAGCTCGTGCTGACGACGTTTCACTCGTCGAGTGCGGCCGGAGCGATCAGCCGGCTGAGCGACATGGGGATCGAGCCGTATTTGCTGCGCAGCGGTGTCATCGGGATTGTGGCTCAGCGGCTGTTGCGGAAGTTGTGTTCGTGCGCGATCGATGAGGCGGGTGGCGATGCCGGATCGGCCGGGCGTCTGGGATTGGACGTGCGATGCGCGAAGCGACCAGTCGGTTGTGAACGGTGCGGCGGGACGGGTTATCGCGGCCGCATGATCGTGTCGGAATTGTTGCAGCCGGATCTGAGTGGCATGGGCCGAGCGATCTTGTCGCGCGGCGACGCGACCGAGATCGAAGGGCTCGCCGTGCAAGCCGGCATGATGACGTTGTTGCGACGTGCATCACTGGCGGTCGAGGCAGGACAAACCAGTCCGGCGGAGGTGCGAAGAGTGTTGGGTTGGGGAATGGGTTGAGGAAGAATATGACGGAAGCCAGATCCAAACCGCTGAGCCTGCAAGAACTGGCGTTGCTGAACCAGGAGATCGCGGCGTTGGTGCGCGCGGGCGTGCCGCTCGAATCTGGATTGGCGATGGCGGGGGCGTCGGGACGCGGTGCTCAGGAAGTGCTGATGCTGCGGTTGGCTCAGCGGCTGCGTGAAGGGCATTCGTTCGCGGAAGCCTTGCATACTGAAGGGGGCGAACTGCCTCGGATGTATCGCGCCGTGGTCGAGGCAGGTGCTCGGACGGGTCGCTTGCCGGAGGCGTTGGAATCGCTGGCGACGTTCGCTCAACAGACGCTGCAATTGCGGCGGCGGATCGACTTGGCGTTGATGTATCCGACGCTGGTGCTGCTGATGGCCGGAGTGCTGTTCGCGTGGCTGGTGGCGTTTTGGGTGCCGAGGCTCAGTGATGCGTTCTTCTGGATGCAGGTGCCCGAAACGGATTGGGTGCGGCGGTTGGTGTGGCTGCAACAACATCTCTGGTCGTGGGCCTGGATCATTCCTGCGGCCGTCTTTGTGCTGGGCGGCTGGTGGTGGTTCTCGACACGCGGGCGATACGGCTTGAAGGGGACGACCGAGACGACAACGTGGTCGGCGTTTCGTGTGTTGCCGGGGATCAGTTCGATCGTGGCGAACTTTCGGCGAGCGAATTTCTGTGACTTGTTGGCGATGCTGCTGGATCACCAAGTCCCTCTGCCGGA
>QWQF01000081.1 GCA_003669125.1 Planctomycetota bacterium | reverse complement strand
TTGATCTTGCCGTGCTGGTTCTCGTCGATCGTCGGGCAATCGGTCGCGTGAGTCACATCGACCGCGATGCCCAACTGCGGATTGACCGAGTACGCGCTGGTCTGTGCGCCGCGCAGGCCGATCTCTTCTTGGACCGTCGAGACTGACACGATGGCCGCTTTCGGACTCCCTTCCGCGACGAGTTGCAACGCTCGCATGACGACCCAGACTCCAACTTTGTTGTCCATGCCGGGAGCCGCCGCGAGGTTGTTTCGCAGCGTTCGCATGCCGAGTTCAAACGTGACCGGGTCGCCAACCGCGACGAGCTCCTTCGCCTCGTCCGCACTCTTCACGCCGATGTCGATCCACAGGTCTTTGATTTCCGGCACTTGTTTGCGGTCTTCGGGCGTTTGCAGGTGGATCGCCTTGCGAGCGATCACCCCTTTGACCGGCCCGGTTTTCGTCCAGACGAGCATGTGCTGGCCGACGAGTTGCTGCACGTCCCAACCGCCGATGGCGGCCGTCCGCAGGAAGCCGTCCTTGTCGATGTTCACGATCAGCAGGCCGATCTGATCGCAATGGCCGGCCAGCATGACCCGCGGCGAGCCGCTCGGATTGATGGACGCGATCACGTTGCCGTGCCAGTCGGTCTGCACCTCGGTCGCGAACGGTTTGACGAATTCGCGGACGACATCTTGAATCGGCCGCTCGTAGCCAGATGGGCTGGGGGTGGTGAGCAATCGGTCGAGAAAACTCAGCGAGACGGCTTCCATTCCGGGAGGTCCTTTGCAGCCGCGAGGCGGCTTTTCGAGAAATAAATTTGACGGTCGCTGCGGCCCCGGTACACTTTTGCCCACTTGAATTCTCCTGCGGAACGCTGGAGGTCAAAGAGCGAGGCAACCCAGGATGGTCAGACCAGTCGCGACGCGGCGGCATCTTGGAAGCGGTCGGAGTGACCGTCAAGTTCGTCTCGCTGAGAACGGAGTGTTGTGCTTCGACGCGGCTCAAGGAGGAAAATCATGACGCCTCAAGCTCTGGTCGATCGATCTCCCGGAATCACGGACTTCTCCTCGCGTGAACTCGCCGACACCGTCGATCGCTACGTCCGCCTTCGCACCGGCGGCACCATTCGCAGCCTGCACGTCGAGGTGTCTGACGGCGAAGTCATCCTCTCAGGACGCACGTCGACGTACTACAACAAGCAGCTTGCCACCCACGCCGCTCTCGATGCGGCCAGCGAGTTTTCACTGACCAACGAGATCGAAGTCTGCTGAGCCTTCGTGGGGCAGGTTTTCAGTCGCCGCTGCGAGGCGGCAACTGATCTTGGTCCGGCTCTTGAGGTGGCTTGCTGCCAAACCGAGGTTCCTCGCCGCGCAGCAGGCGGCCGATGTTTGAGCGGTGCTTGACGATGATGAGCGTCGGCACCGCGATGCTGAAGGCGGCGACGCTCCAGGTTTTCGCTTGGAACGGCTGCGGCCACAGAAAGTAAAGTTGGGCCACGACGAACGTCACTGCGGCAGTGATCGAACTGATCGACACAATCCGGGTCGCAACGAAGCAAGCGACGAACGCTCCGAACGTGATGGCCGTCGAGATCGGGTTCGCCAGCATCACGACGACTCCCAGGGCGGTCGCGACTCCCTTGCCACCGTGAAAGCCAAGCCAAATCGGAAACATGTGGCCGAGGATCGCCAACAATCCGGCGGCGACAAGCCAATGAACGCGATTCGGATCACCCAACGCAAACAGCATCTTGGGAAACGCGATCGGTAACGCTCCCTTGAGCACATCGAGCACGAAACAGGCTGCTCCCCACTTCCAACCGAGAACGCGTGTGACGTTCGTCGCGCCGATGTTCTTGCTGCCGTGCTCGCGGATGTCGATCCCTTTGGCCGCTCGCGCAACAATCAGTCCGAACGGCAGCGAGCCGGCCAGATACGCGCCAACAAGAATCAGCAACGGTGTCATCGCAGCTATTCAGACTCTGGAGACGTTTTCTTGGCCGGCTTCGTTTTGGCAGCCTTCTTCTTCGCCGCTTTCTTTTTCGCGGGCTTGAGGGCGGCGGCGGTCGTTTCACCTTTGGGTGCGGCGGCCTTTTTGCGGAATCCACCTCGGCCGCGACCCTTCTTCTTCGACGGTCCGAGTGCGGCTCGTTCGGCGATCCAGATCAACGCTTCGTCGATTTGCACCGATTCAATCGTGCGATCCTTCGGCAGCGAGGCGAAGACATCCCCGTGTCGCACATACGGGCCGAAGCGGCCTTCAAAAATCTGGATCAGCGCGTCGTCGTCGGGATGCTTGCCGAGATCGCGAAGAGCGGTCGGGGCCGCTCGCGTCCCCTTCGGCTGCTTGATGAGTTCGACGGCGGCGGCGAGGTCGATCGTCAGCACATCGCCGGTCTTCGGGATCGAGCGGAACGACTTGTCGTGTTTCACATACGGACCATACGGGCCGATGCTGGCCAGGACCGGCTTCCCGTCCTCCGGATGCGTGCCGAGTTCGCGCGGCAGAGACAGCAGCTTGACGGCCGTGTCGAACGACATTGTTGAGGGGTCGATGTTCTTCGGAATACTCTGCCGTTTGGGCTTCGGCGCTTCGGGGTCTTGAGACATCTCGCCGACTTGCAGGTACGGCCCGAACCGGCCGCTCAGCAAGTAAACCGGAAGCCCATGTTCGGGATGACTGCCGATCGACTGCGGGCCTTGCCGCTTGAGTTCCAGCCATTTCTCGGCGAGTTCGTTCGTGATGTCGGCCGGAGCGATGTCGTCAGGAATCGACGCGGTTTCGGGTTCGAGGCCAGCACCGATTTTTTGCAGGAACGGGCCGTAGCGGCCGACGCGGACTTTCGCTTCGACGCCGTCCAGGTCGATCGTGCAGGCGATGCGCGGATCGATTTGCTCCTCGCGCGACTTCACCTGCTCGTCGAGTCCCTCGCCGCCGCAATAAAACTTTTGCAGGTACGGCAGACGTTCGGACGTGCCGGCCGCGACCTCGTCAAGCTGCTCTTCCATCTGAGCGGTGAACTTCACATCGACGAGATTCGGGAAGTTCTGTTCGAGCAACCGAGTGACTGCGATCGCGGTGAACGTCGGGATCAGTTGGTTGCTGACTTTGCGGACGTAGCCTCGATCCTGAATCGTGCTGATGATGCTGGCGTAGGTTGACGGCCGGCCGATGCCGTTCGATTCGAGTTCACGGACGAGCGTCGCTTCGGTGAATCGCGCCGGCGGTTTCGTTTCGTGCTTGAGCGAAGCCAGTTGCCCCAGCGACAGCGGTTGCGATTCGCGCAACGGCGGCAGCGCGGCTTCTTGATCGTCGAGCGCGGCCTCCGGGTCATCGACCCCTTCGACGTAGGCTCGGAAGAAGCCGGGGAAGTCGACGTGTCGGCCGGTCGCGCGGAACTCAGCATCGGCGGCGGCGATCGTCGCGGTGATGAACGTCAGCCGCGCGTCGGCCATTTGCGTGGCCATCGTCCGCATCCAGATCAGCGTGTAAAGCCGAGCCGATTGGCCAGAGAGATTGTGCTCGTCGGCGGTCGGCATCATCTTGCCGGCGGGGCGGATCGCTTCGTGGGCCTCTTGCGCTCCCTTGGATTTCGTCGTGAATTGTCGCGGCGTCGGGCTGAGATATTCCTGTCCGTATTTCTCTTCGATGCGGCGGCGAGCGGCTCCGATCGCTTCGCCCGACAGGTTGACGCTGTCGGTTCGCATGTAGGTGATGAGTCCGTCTTCGTACAACCGCTGAGCGATCTGCATCGTCTCCTTGGACGACAGGCCGAGCTTGCGGTTCGACTCTTGCTGCAACGTGCTGGTCGTGAACGGCGGGTACGGCCGGCGAATTTCGGAGCGGTCCTTCACGTTGCTGACTTGCCAACTCGTGTCGGCCAACCGATTCCGCAATGCCTCGACGTTTGGCTGATCGAGCAGCAACACATCGGCGCTCGGCTTGAGCTTGCCGGTCGACTCGTCGAAGTCGCGGCCACTGGCGACTCGGCGTCCGCCGACCGTCGCGAGTTCCGCAGTGAACTTCGCGGACGTGTCGGTCGCGAGTTCCGCCTTCAAGTCCCAATAAGTCGCGCTGCGGAACGCCATCCGTTCGAGTTCGCGAGTCACGATCAGCCGCACGGCGACCGACTGCACTCGGCCGGCCGAGAGCTTCGGAGCGATCTTTTTCCAGAGCAGCGGACTGAGCCGATACCCGTACAGCCGGTCGAGCACTCGCCGCGTTTCCTGAGCCGACACAAGATTGGTGTCGATGTCGCGCGTTGCGCTGACCGCCGCTTGAATCGCGTCCTTGGTGATTTCGTCGAAGACCATCCGCTTGACGGGAATCTTCGGGTTGAGCACCTCGGACAAATGCCAGCCGATGGACTCCCCTTCGCGGTCGGGGTCGGTTGCGAGAATCAGTTCGTCGGCGTCTTTCATCGCCGCCTTCAGCTCGGCAACGACTTTTTTCTTTTCGGGCGGGATGACGTACAGCGGCTGAAATCCGTGCTCGACATCAACCCCGATCTTGGCCCAGGCCTCTTTTTTGAGCGCGGCGGGAACCTGCGCCGCGCCGGCGGGCAGATCGCGAATGTGCCCCACGCTGGCAAGCACTTTGTAGTTCGGCCCCAGATAGCCGCTGATCTTTTTGGCTTTCGCCGGCGACTCGACGATCACCAGAGCTTTCAAACGCTTTCCGACCACACGCTGCTCCTTTTGCAGAGAACGAAGTTCTTCATTCTCCGGTTTCCCCAACCTTGTCGCTCAACCCTCTGGGACTACAATCCGCCGGCTTTCCGTCGACCTTGGGCGGAAATACGTACTCGGCCGTTTCTTGCGCTGTCAAGCAAGTCTGCCGAAACAGAATTTCGATCGCTGCGCTCTTTTAGAGGTGTTGCTTCATGGATTCGTTGGATTTCTTTCGCCGTAATCTCAAGCCGCTCATGGCTGCGCTGACGCTCATGGCGATGATCACTTTTGTGTTCGACGACTCCATGCGAGGCGACAACACGACGTTGGTTCCCGTCATCCTGGCGATCTTGTTCGGCGGCGGAGCCTTCGTCTGGGGGGCTCGCAGAGGGAAGCAGAAAGAGTACCTCGCGATGGGCGCACTCGTCGGAGCGGTGCTCGGTTTGATCGTCATGTTCTTCGGCAACCGCGACACTCAGGAGCAGCCCCCCATCGCTGGACTGAAGGCACGCGACATCGCCAATCTGAGAAGCCGCCGCGAGACCGCCAATCGCATCGTCGGCCTGATCTACCGCAAGTCGCATCCCATCCCCGAGCAGTTCGCGAAGGCTGGTCCATTCGGTCAGCAGTTCTACCAAATGCAGATGCAGCGAGCGTTGGAGCAAATCCAATTCACGTTCGGCAACGATGACTTTGAGAAGGACGTGATCTTCGGCGACCTGTTGCGTCGCGAGGCCACTCGGCTGGGGATCAGCGTCAACGACGACGCCGTCACCGATTTCATCAAGATGGTCAGCGATCAAAAACTTTCCACGCAGGACTTCCGCGAAGTCAAACAAGAACTGCACGTCGGCGATCACTTCATCTTCGACGTGCTCCGCGACGAAATCGCCGCCCGCATGGCCGCCGAGATGACCTTCCCGCGAGCCGTCGCGACTCCGCAGCAACGCTGGGAAGCCTTCCGCAAAGTCAACGTGAAGAACTCGATCGAGGCCACCACGATCCCGGTCGAGGCGTTCGTGAAGAGCGTCAAGGATCCGACCGACTCGGACCTGCGTTCGTTCTTCAAAGACCATGCCGAGAAATTCCCAACCGCGAAGGGAGATCCCGGATTCCGCCAACCAGCTCGGGCGAAGCTCGCGTACCTCGAAGCGGACTACGAAACGATCGAAGCCAAAGTCGCGCCACCGACCGACGAAGAGGTCGCCGAGTACTACGAGAAAAACAAAGAGTTCTTCATCGACCGCACTCCGCCCAAGACCGAGAAGAAAGAAGAGACCACCGAAGGCGACGACGCTAAAAAGCCCGAAGGCGATGACGCCAAGAAACCGGACGACAAAAAAGACGGCGAGAAATCCGACAAGCCTGAAGTGAAAAAGGACGGCGACAAGCCGAAGTCCGACAAACCGAAAACCGATTCGCCGAAGACTGACAAACCCGCCGAACCTGAGAAGTCGGAAAAGCCCAAGTCCGACAAGCCGGCCGAAGAACCGAAAAAAGAAGAATCAAAAAAGGACGCCGAGAAGAAGTCTGACTCGGAAGGTTCCGCCTGCGACGACAAGGCCGAGGAAACGAAGAAGGCCGACGAGTCCAAAGAAGAGCCCAAAGCCGAAGGTGAGAAGGCCGACAAGAAAGACGCTCCCAAAGCGGACGCCGATAAGCCGGAGAAAAAAGAAGACGCCAAAGCCGACGAAAAGAAGTCCGACGAAAAACCGAAAGCGGATGACAAGGACGACAAGCCGGCAGCGGAGAAAGACAAGAAGGACGAGACCGAGAAGCCTGAAGAGAAAGCGGAGAAGAAGCCCGAACTCAAATACAAACCGTTCGAGGACGTGCAAGACAAAATCCGCGACGACCTCTTGCGCACCCGTACGCTCGAAGAAATGAAGAAGCGAGTCGATGAGGTCGTCAAGAAGATGCGCCGACTTGGCTCGTACACGATTGACGACAAAAATCCAAAGTTCAAAACACCAGAGGATGTCGCGGCTGAGCTGGCCAAAAACCCGAAGTACAAACTGCCGGCGGATGTCGCGTCTGAGTTGAAGGAACTCGCCAAAGAGTCCGACCTGAAGTATGTCCAGACTTCTTGGCTCTCGGCCGAAGAACTCAGCAAGTCCGAAGAGTTCAAAATCGGCAGCGCGACCGACCCAATGGACGACGCGATGAACCGTCAAGGAGCCGCTTCGGTTCTTCAGCGTGTCTTCGCTCGTGGCTCCGACAGCATTTTCGCACCGGAAGTCGCCGAAGACCCCGGCACGAAGAATCGCTTCTCGTACTGGGTCATCGAGCGAAAGGATGCTCACGTCCCGAAGTTCGAGGACGAAGGCATCCGCGAACAAGTCACGAAAGCGTGGAAGCTCGCGCAAGCCGCACCGAAAGCCGAAGAGCGAGCGAACGCTCTCGCAAAATCCGCCGAAGGCAAAAAACTGACCGATGTCTTGGCAGGTGAAACCGTCACCGGCGACAAGGACGGACAGGCTCTAACCGTCCTCGCCCCCGAAGAAAAGATTTCGCACTTTACGATGTCGGGCGCGTCGGCTCCGGGAGTCAATCCGTTCCAAGGGGGCAACGAACGCCTCGAACTCTCGCAGATCGCCGGACTCGAAAAACTCGGAGACGATTTCTTCACCGGCATCGACAAACTGAAACCGGGGCAGACGGTCGCCCTTCCGAACTTCGATCGTTCCGCGTTCATCATCGTCCATGTCGCCGAACGCGAGGAGATCGCCGCCGAGGAAGACGCTCCACAGCGCACCGGCTTCATGAAGACCTGGCTGGGCAGCCCGCCTGCAAACCAACTCGCCTCGTTTGACTTCGACCCGCTCCGCCGCGAGTGGATGGAGTCGATCGAACGCAAATACAACGTCAAGTGGCCGACCAAGTGATGCCGAGCACTCCATGTCCATCATCGTCCTCGGCTCGATCAACACCGACCTGGTGATCCGCTCGCCGGCGTTGCCTCGCCCGGGAGAGACGGTGCTCGGCGGTGAGTTCTACCGCGCCGCCGGCGGCAAAGGAGCCAATCAAGCAGTCGCCGCCGCGCGATCTTCGCGCGAGCCGGTGACATTCCTTGCGGCGGTCGGAGACGACTCCTTCGGCCACGAATCGCTCGCCGGATTGCAGCGAGAAAACCTCGACACGCGATTTCTCAAGCTCGTGCCCGATCAGCCGTCCGGAGTCGCCCTGATCCTGGTCGATGCCGGAGGCCAGAACCTCATCAGCGTCGCCAGCGGTGCGAATCTGCATCTTCGTCCGGACGATATCCATGCAGTGCCGGTCGAGGTCTGGCAGAACGCGCGCGTGTTCGTCGCCTGCTTGGAATCGCCGCTGGAAACCGTCATGGCCGGGTTGCGTCGCGCAAAGCAAAACGGACTGACGACGATCATCAACCCCGCCCCGGCCGATCGAGAGATTCTGTTTGCCGTCGGGCTGCGCCTGATCGACATCTTCACACCGAACGAAACCGAAGCCGCGCTGCTCACCGGCCGTGAAGTCCGTTCCGACGACGAGGCGGAAGCCGCCGCGCGGCAGCTTCAGTTGGCCGGCTGCTCGCGAATCATCATCACCCGCGGCGAGCATGGCTGCTGCGTGCTCGATGGTGACACCGTGACCCACCTGCCCGCGAAGCAGGTTGACAGTGTCGATGCCGTCGCGGCCGGAGACGTTTTCAACGGAGCTTTGGCCACGGCGCTCGCCGAAGGACGAACACTTCTCGACGCCGCTCGATGGGCCGGTGCGGCAGCCGCGATCTCCGTGACCCGGCGCGGTGCTCAGCCATCGATTCCGACGCGCGACGAGATCGATACGTAGTTCCTCATGACCGCCTGAAGGCGAAACTACGAACACAGTTCGAGCACCGCTATCATCCCGCCCCGAATTGATCTCTTGGCGAGGAACGTAATGGCAACAGTGCGGACGAGATTTGCTCCCAGCCCGACGGGCTACATGCACATCGGCGGGATGCGAACCGCTCTGTTCAATTGGCTCTGGGCGCGGCACAACGGCGGAACGTTCATTCTGCGGATCGACGACACCGACCAGCAGCGCAACCTCGACGAAGCGCTCGGTCCGATCCTGCGAGCCTTCAAGTGGCTCGGCTTGAACTGGGACGAAGGGCCGGAGATCGGCGGCCCGTACGCTCCGTACTTTCAGTCGCAGCGCGGCGAGCAGTATCGAACCGCCGCCGATCGCTTGCTCCGCGAAGGCAAAGCCTACCGCTGCTTCGAGACGAAAGAACAAATCGACGAAGACCGCAAGCTCGCGGAAGCGGAGAAGCGGCCGTACTTGAGTGCTCGGCGTTCGTTGCTACTCAGCGACGCTGAAGTCCAAAACCTCCTCGCCGAGGGCCGGCCACACGTCGTTCGGTTTCTCATTCCACGCGATCAAAAGGTGGTCATCGACGATCACATCCGGGGCCGAGTCGAATGGGACGCGGGACTCATGGCCGATCCGGTCATCATGCGCGGCGACGGCTCACCGCTCTACAACTTCGCGACCGTGATCGACGACTCGCAGATGCAGATCACGCACGTCGTTCGCGCCGAGGAACATCTCTCGAACACGCCGACGCAGGTGCTGCTGCATCAGGCCCTCGGCAACACGCTGCCAGAATTCGCGCACATTCCGTACGTCGCCGCACCGGGTGGGAAGGAAAAACTCAGCAAGCGCAAGCTGTCGCAGTACCGCAACAACGCCTCGTTCAAAAAACTATGCGACAAAGGGGACGCCGTCTTCGCGCAGATCGGTCTCGCGGGACAAGCGGGACTCGATCCGGTCATGGTCGAGTTCTACGAACGAGTCGGCTTCCTGCCGGCGGGAATCTTGAACGGTTTGCTACGACTCGGCTGGTCGCTCGACGACAAGACCGAGCTTTTTTCGCTCGCAGATGCCGTGAAGCTCTTCACGCTCGACCGAGTCGTGAAAGCTCCGGCCGGCTTCGATCCCGACAAGATGGTCTCGTACCAGCAGCACTGGATGATGCAGTTGCCGCTCGCCGAGAAAGTCGCCGGCTGCCTGCCGTATCTCGAGAAGTCCGGACTGATCGCCTCGCCCCCAACGCCAGCGAACCGCGAGTTTGTCGCTCGCTTGGTTGCTGCGCTCGGCGAACGGATCAGACTCTTCAGCGACGTGCTCGATGTCGCCTACTTCTTCAAGGACGAGATCACGTACGACGAAAAAGAATTCGCCAAGCGGGTCGCGAAGGAGGGCGTTCCCACGCTGCTCGCCGGCTATCGAGCCCGCATCGCGGCGTTGTCTGACTGGACGGTCGAGAACCTGGAAGCCGCGTTGAAGTCGTACTGCGAGGAACAAGGCCAATCCGCCGGAACGCTCATCCACGCTCTGCGAATCAGCACGACCGGCGTCCCGATCGGCCCCGGCGTCTACGAATGCGTGCTGCTCGTCGGCCGCGAACGAGTACTCTCCCGCATCGACCAAGCCATCCAACGTGCCACTCACTAACCCCTAACCACCAACCCCTAACTCCTACTCATGCACTTCCAAACTCTCGGACTCAAACCCAGCTTCGGATTCGGCGACCGCATCGGCCTTGCCACACCCGGTCACATTGCCGCGATGCGGCGAGTGCCATGCGGCATCGAAGCGATCTTTCCGCAACAGTCCATTCGCGAAATGACGCGAACGCAGCGCACGCCGCAGAACGTCATCGACGACGCGGCCAGCGGCATGAAGAGTTGCAACTGGACAGGACTCTGCGGCGCGGATGCCGATCATTTGAAAACTCCCGAAGACGTCGATCGCACGGCAGCAGTCGGATTCACGTTCTTCACGATCGATCCGTCGGGGGCTGTCGATCCGAAAGCCGACAGCTACGACGAGCCCACGCTGCGGCAACATGCGTCGGCGATCGAAGCCGAGGTTGGCTGGGTGTCGCGGTATGTCGGCCGCAAGGTGACGCTCTCGACCGGCACAGTCATCGACTTCACCGACCGAGCCTGCCTTCAAGCCGCCGTAAAATATGGCCGAGCGATCAATCAAGCGGTCGCGCTCTCGGACGACATCCGCCAAGTGCAGACCTCAGCGGGCCGCGATTTCGAGATCGAACTGAGCGTCGATGAAACCGACAACCCGACGACGTTGGCCGAGCACTACATCATCGCGGACCAATGTCTGTCTCGCGGGATGAAGCTGGTCAGTCTCGCGCCGCGATTCGTCGGCGACTTCGAGAAGGGAGTCGACTTCAAAGGGGATCTCGCGCTGCTTGACCGTTCGCTGCACGAGCACGCGGCCATCGCGGCGATGCTCGGTCCGTACAAACTCAGCCTGCATTCAGGGTCGGACAAGCTGTCGATGTACGCGGCACTGGCCCGCGCCACGAAAGGCCGCTTCCATGTGAAGACCGCCGGGACCAGCTATCTCGAAGCACTGCGCGTCGTCGCTCGACACGACGAAAAACTGTTCCGCGAGATCATTGCGTTCGCTCGCGGACGATACGACACGGACAAGGCGACGTATCACGTCTCCGCGACGCTGACCGGTGTGCCGCCGGGCGAGCAACTTGCGACGGCTCTTGATCTCGAACGGACGTATTTGGAAATGTGGTGCGACGTGCCGGCCGGCAAAGGCTTCACGGCTCCGGGCCGACAGATTCTGCATTGCACATTCGGCTCGGTGCTGACGCATCCCGAATTCGGGCCGGCCGTTCGCGGCGTCTTGGAGTCACACCTCGACACCTACACCGAAGTGCTCGCCGAACACTTCGCGCGGCATCTCGAATCGCTGAAGGCCGGGATGTGATTGTTACTTCGTGGTCAGCTTGCCACTGAGTTTGCGGAACTTGTCGCGAAAAGTGCTCGCGTCGTAGTCGGCGATCGGCGGCAACGTCTTTTCGAGATCCACTTCTTTGACCTCGCGGCTCTTGGTCGATCCGGGGAGCTTCTGCTGTGCGGCGCGGCCTTCGTTCAAGTTGAGCACGAAGAGTTTTTCGATGTCGGTGAGGTCGGCCTCGATGGCGGCCACACGAGTACGGAGCGACTCGTCGCTGCGATCGCTGGACAGTTCGCGGCGCAGGACTTGAGCGGCCCAGACGAGTTGCCGCGCCGAGTCGTAATCCCAGAGATCACTTTCCGCGACAGTTGCAATTTCCTGAAGCAGCGTCAGTCCCGCGTCGCGCAGCAGCGGTTTACGTTCCAACGACAAGGCCAGCTCATCGAGCCATTTGGTCAGCGGATCGATCACGTCGTTCCAGCGTTCGCGGCGTCCGAACGGCTGCTCATTCAACAGCTTCTCGATCGGCTGCCAGAGTTTGTCCAGTTCCTTGGCATCCGCACCGGCATGTTTGACCGCCAGCGACGTGAGCGCGATCGGCCAGGCGCGCAACAGCGGTCGGCCCGGCGCGCCACGCAGCGTGCGGCGTTGTCGCCAACTCCGGTCCTTCAAATCGTGGTGGCAGGCGAAGCACTCGAACTGCGCAAGTTCGGGCCAATCCGGCTTCGCCACCGGCGTTGTGAAGCGTTCATCTGCGAGCGAGGCGGACAACCTCAAATTCTCGCTGAACGAGACGAGCGCGGCGACCAGCACGCTGTTCGTCTCGTGCAAGTTGTCCGGCTTGAACGACGAGCGGCCGTAGCTGTCATCGGCGCTCTTTTCCAGAAACTCGGCCCGCACGCCGTCGGGCTTCTTGTCGAAGTCGCGCCAGTGCTTGGGCATCTGAGCCGCGAAACTGGCGAGTTCAAATCCCGGCAGCGGCGGATGTCCGGCGGCGTACATTTCGTGCGTGACGATCTTTCCCTCGGCCGCATTGCCGAGATGACAAGTCAAACACATCCGCGCGCGAGCCGATGCCGATCGGATGCTGGTGAAGCCGAATTTTTCGCTCTTGTCCTTCTCCGACAGAAACCGCCACGGCTCCTTCTGAGCGTGCGGCATGTACCAGCCGGAGACTTTGTTTTCTTCCTTCGTCGCGTCTCCCGACGGCGCATGGCAACCTTCGCAACTGACTCCTTGCGAGACCTTCAGATTCTTGACCAACTCAGCCGGCATCAATTGCGGATCGCCACCCATCGCCGCCAGCGGATAGCCGGTGTGACACGCCAGGCACCGCTTGTCGCGATGAATTTCCTCGACCCCCAGCAGCTTGCCCATGCGTTGCGACCGCTCGTTGAGTAGCGACGTGAAAGCCTGCGCGTGCTTGTCCTGATTGGCCCACGTCTTCAACTCGTCGAGCAAGACCCAACTGTCGTTGACCATCCCGGTGAACCCGAGCACTTCGAGAGCGACCGAGTTCGCGTCCTCGGCTTTGGGAAGTCCACTGAAGTGACACTTCACACACTCGGTCGCGCCGAGAAACGCTCTGGCCGGAGCGTGCTTGTCTTGAGCCGCGAGCTGGCTGGTTGTGATCGCAGTCAAACCAAAAATCAGAAACAGCGAAGAGCGCATCGACGTGTCTTTCAAAAATACATCAGCCTTTTCAGGCTGACCCGATCAAGAATTGACGTTCAATTGGCAATTCGGAGCAGGCTGAAAGCCCGACCTACGGTGTCAGCGTTTGATCGCCTCGACCGCGAGTTGTTGCAGTTCACGGCGCAAATCGGAGCCATCGGCGTTTTGGAGTCCGACTCGCTGGATCAGCAAGATCACGAACAGATCCTGTTTCGGGTCGATCCAACCCTGAGTCCCGAACGCTCCGCCGTGTCCGAACGTGCCGGGCGAGATCGTCGCCGTGACTCCTTGCGGTTCTTTGACGACAGCCCAACCGAAACCGAAACCCATGCCGGGAACGAAGCCGCATTGCAGATCGCCGGTTTGAACTTTCGTCATCGTCAGCACGCTTTCGGGCGCGAGGATTTTCGTTGAGCCGAGCCGCCCCGCGTTGAGCATCGCCTGATACAGCTTCGCCAGATCGGCCGCCGTCGAGTACAGCCCGCCGGCCGGAATCGGATGTTTGGCTCCCGTCGCGGGTCCGACGATCGGCCGATTCGCAACGATCAGTTCGCCATCTTTCGAGTCGTACAGGCCGGCGATACGCGGAGTCTGTTGCTCGGTCGGGAAGCAGGCCGTGTCGTTCATCCCCAGCGGACGAAAGATTCTGGCGGCCATGAATTCCTCGAATGATTGGCCGGAGGCGACCTCGATGACTCGGCCGAGCGTGTCGATGCCGGCGTTGCAGTACGACCACTTGCTGCCCGGCTCGAAGTCGAGCGGCTGCTGCGAACTGACCAGCACCGCCTCGGCAAGCGTGCGCTGGCGAGTCTGATACAGGTCCGCGAGTCCCGCCGGGAATCCGCCGGGCAAGCCGGAGGTGTGCGTCAGCAAGTCTCGCAGCGTGATGACTCGCGAGGGTTTCTTGAGCGTGACGCTGTCCCCTTCGCGCGAGGCAACAATTCGCTGGCCGCGAAACTCCGGCAGATGCTTCTCGACCGGGTCGTCGACCGAGAGTTTCCCCTCTTCTTGCAGAATCATGATGCCGACGGCGGTGATCGGCTTGGTCATCGACGCGATACGAAACAGCGCATCCTTCGGCATCGGCTGCTTGGTCTCGATCTTTTGGAGGCCGACCGCTTCCAGCGACGCGAGGCCGTCCTTTGAACCGACTGCCGTCACCGCGCCGGCGATCACCTTTTGATCGACGAACGCCTGCATCCGCTCGCGAATCTTGCCGAGCTTCGCGGAATCGAATTCAGCGGCCGGCAGTGTCACCGCCGAGAACACCACGCAAATCAGCGCAGTCAGTTTGAACCAATGACGCATGGGATGATCCTTTGAGTTTCAAAAACGGTATTACGGCGGTCGGCTGTCAGCGATCGGCTATCGGCCGGTCAGGTTGAGCGGAGGCCGATGGCGGTGGCGGTGGCGTATTCACGGCAGTGGGACATCGTGACGAGAATTTCGCCGATGCCGAGGTGCTTCGCGAGTTCGGCAGTCGAGCCATGCAGCGCAACGCGCGGGCGGCCGGATTCCTCGGTGACGACTTCGATCTCTTGGAAGTGCGTCCCTTGGATGAAGCCGGTGCCGAGCGCTTTCATCACCGCTTCCTTGGCGGCCCAGCGACCAGCGAACGGCTCGGCGGAGAATTTGCGTTGCTGGCAGTACGCGATCTCGCCGGGGGTGAAGATGCGGTTCACGAACGAGTCCCCATGCCGCTCGATCATGCTGCTGATCCGACTGACCTCGACGATGTCCGTACCCAGCCCCACGATCACGACGTTGCTCCTCCCCAACTCGACCGCGCGAGCTTATCGTGTGTCACGAACGCCCGCCAACCTTCCCGCCGGAGACCGATCATGCCCGCCGATCCCGTTCAAACGCATGTCGTGAAGTCGTTCGCCAACGAAGCCTCGCTGGTCTCGTGCCGCTTCGATCTGAGCGGCCGATTCGTGTTCGTCGGCTTGCAGCATTCGAAGGTCGTGCGCTGGGACTTGGCTAGCGGTGCGAAGACCGATTTTGAAGGTGCTCACGACTCGTGGGTGCGAGCCATCGCGTTCGCGAACAAAGGGGAAACCGTTCTGACTGGCGGACATGACGGCCGACTCGTCTGGTGGCCGACCGCCGCCGAGAAGCCGGCTCCGATCCGCACGGTCGAGGCTCACGCCGGTTGGATTCGCGCGATCGACGTCAGCCCGGACGGCCAGTTCGTCGCGTCCTGCGGCAACGATTTGAAGATCAAGCTCTGGAAGATTGACGACGGCAGTCTCGTCCGCGAGATGACCGGTCACGAGCGGCACGTCTACAACGTCGCGTTTCATCCGGGCGGAAAAAACCTGATCTCCGGCGACCTGATCGCGAACTTCATCGACTGGGAAGTCGAGACCGGCAAGGCTCTGCGATCGTTCAAAGTCCCGACGCTCCACAAATACGACCCCGGCTTCATGGCCGATTACGGCGGGCCGTACTCGTTGCAGTTCGCGAAGGACGGCAAGCAATTCGTCGCCGGCGGAATCACGAACGTCTCGAACGCCTTCGCCGGCATCGGCAACCCCGCGTTCTGCATGGTCGATTGGGAGACCGGCAAAGAGACGATCGCACATCTCTGCAAGTCGGGCCTGAACGGCAAAGCCTTCGGCGCGGTCCTGCACCCGGAGAACTTCCTGATCGGCGGAGTCGGCGGTGGCGGCGGCGGGCACGTCTTCTTTTGGAAGCCGGGAGAGAAGAACGAATTCCACACGTTCAACATCGGCAACGCGATCCGCGACCTCGCGCTGCACCCGGACGGCATCCAGTTCGCGACCGCGCACCACGACAAACAGTTGCGGTTACTGGCAATGAAACCGAAGGCCTGACGTAGGCCTCACACTTTCGGTTCCCAGCCTTTGCGGTACTCTCGGCCCCAGAGTTTCATCGCATCCGCATCATCTTTGATCTTCTTGGTCTGCGGATCGAGGTGCAGCGTGTGGCCGGTGCGGTACGCGATGTTGGCGAGATGACACAGCAGCGTGCTCGCCTGACCGATGGCGATCTCTGAGTTCGGTGTCTTGCCAGTGCGGATCGCGTCCAAAAAATTGCCCATGTGAATCACGTCGCCGTTGCCGACTTCGTTTTTCTTGTTCTCCACCTCTTTGCCTTGCAGGTCGAGGATTCGCATTCCCGGTTCCAGTTGCAGAGTTCCCTCACTGCCGTAGAACGTGACGAACGGAAGATTCTCGCCACGACGCGGATGACAACTGCTGACGTCCCACGAGATCGCCTTGTCGCCGAAGTCGAACATCGCGGTGCCAGTGTCGGGCGTCTCTTGATCGTCATCGTGAGCGTATCGTCCGCCGACGAACGAGACGGTTGATGGGCAATCGACTCCCAAACCCCAGCGAGCGACATCGAGACCGTGGATGCCGTTGTTGGCCATCTCGCCGCCGCCGTAGTGCCAATGCCAGTGCCAGTTGTACGGAATCAAGTTGGACTTGTACGGCCGATCGGGAGCCGGGCCTTGCCACAGTTCGTAATCGAGATGCGGCGGCGGAGCTTGCACAACTCCCTTGCCGATCGGTCCGCGCAGACCGTTGTAGACGCAGCGAGCCATCATCACTTTGCCGATCGCTCCGGCCTTGAGCTTCTCGATCGCCTCTTGCACGACCGGCCAACTGCGGCGCTGGTTGCCCATCTGCACGACCCGTTTATTTTTGCGAGCCGCCGCGACAATCATCTCCCCCTCAGCCGCGTTGTGGCTGCCGGGCTTCTCGACGTAGACGTGCTTGCCCGCCGAGCACGCCAGAATCGCGGCCGGCGCGTGCCAGTGATTGCACGTCGCGATGAACACCGCATCGAGCGTCGGATCTTCGAGCATCTTGCGAAAGTCGGTCACTCCTTGCGGAGTCCGGCCGATCTTGTCGGTGACGATTTTCTGCCCGCGCTCCAGTCGGTTGGTATCGACCTCGCAGAGATACGCGATCTCGACGTTTTTGTTGGTCCCCATTTCCAGCAACGCATTGACGTGCCCCAGCCCGCGACTCAAGCCCATCACGCCGACGTTCAGCTTGCGAGTCTCCGCATCATCGGCCGAGACCTTCGTCACGCCCGACGCCCACAAGCCAGCTCCGAGCGCGGCACTCACCTGCAAAAAGTCACGACGATCGAACGACGAAGTCTGCGGATTCGGCGAGTGGGTCATGGCTGAGACTCCTCAAGGTGGGAAGCAGAAGCGAACGACGCGCATCACATCGACGTGAGCAAGCTATCGCAATCGAACGAAGCTCGCGAGCGTTCGGCGAATGTGGGACGGCCATCCAACAAATCAGAACACCTTCGTCTCGCGTCCGTCCACAATCACTTGGCTGCCTGACTTCGCGAAGCCACTGCGGAGGTACGCCAGCGCGAGCGGTTTGTCAGCATCTCCACGCCACTTCCAAGCAGACGAGGTAATCGTGCCGATCGGTTTTCCGTCCGGGGCCGGCTTATCGAGGATCAGCGTGCCGGAATCGGGCAGCGGCCCCGACGAAAGTTCGAGGCGGCACAACCGGCGGTTGACGTGTCCCATCGCGTCGATGCGCGCGATCGGCTCTTGGCCGAGATAGCAGCCCTTCGTGAACGAGATCGCCAGCTCGGTGCGGCCGACTTCCTGAGCGAGATTGTCCTCGGTGATGTCGATGCCGTAGATCGGAAATCCAGCGGCGATTCGCAATGCGTGGACCTCGTCATTGTCCGCCTCACGCACGCCGGCTTGAGTCAGTGCCCTTTGGACCTCGTCGCGCTGACCAACCGGAATCGATAGCAGCCACGTCGGCGAGTCGAACCAATCGACTCGGCGGAGGGATCGCAACGACAGTGCGTCGCTTCCGTGCGAGAGATGTCCGTATCGAGGCAGCGAGCTGACCGACAGGCCCAATCGTTCGAGCAACTCGGTCGATAACGATCCGGCCAGCAAAAACTCCGCGAACTCGGCGGAGCGATCCGTGAAGCGGACGTCTTCGGTGATGACGTACTTGTCGAAATGCGGCAGCAGCGCCGCCGAGGCGGAGCCTCCGACTGAATCCAGCCACAACGAATCTCGCTCGGCGAAGACGAAGATGTGGCCGAGCACCTTGCCGTTGACGTTCGTGACGAATGCCTCGCACCCCTGCCCTGGCTGCAGCTTCTTGATGTCGTTCGTGCAGAAGCTGTGCAGGAACTTCACGCGGTCGCGGCCGGTCACTTCGATCTGCGTCCGCGAGATGTCAAAACAAAAGGTGTCTTCAACTCGCCACTCGCCACTCATCACTCGCCACTCTTTCATCACCTGGGTTTCGGCCGGAAGCGGATATCGTCGATGTCCAACCGGCCGGTCGCTCCGTTGAGTCCGATGCGGATGATCGCTTCGCGGGCTTCTTTCGGCACGGGGATCGTGCCGCCGACGGTATCCCAATCGGTGTCGCGCAGCCACGGGCCGATCACGAGCGACTCAATTTCTTTGCGGTTCTGATCGTAGAAGTGAATCACGAGCGTCGGCTTCTGAAACGATTCGCTGCCGGGGCGGATTTTCTCGACTCGCACCTGCAACGCGATCGCGACTGAGCCGATTTTGCGGCCGTCGATCGCCATGCCTTGCAGAGCTTGAGCCAGCCGGCCGGGATCGTCGCTTTCCATCCGCAAGAAGACTTTGCCATCGGGCGGCTTGTCGGTCATCAATTCCGTCAGCCGCTGGTAGTGCCAACTGTCGGGCAGGCCGTCTTTGTTCTCGTCGATCTCGAAACTGGCGTTGAGCAATCGTGGGTGCAGCGGATCGGGCTGAGCTTGCCGCAGGTCTTCCGACTTGCCGGTCATCGGCACGAACAGCGTCGGGATCAACTTCTTCTGTTCGAGCTTGCCGTCCTTCTTCTCGAAGAGATGAAACGCTTGCTGGTAGCGTTCGCCCAGCGGGATGAGCAGCTTGCCGCCGTCCTTGAGTTGCTCGACCAGCGGCACCGGGACATTTTCCGGCGAACAAGTCACGATGATCTTGTCGAACGGCGCGTGCTCCGGCCATCCGAGGTATCCGTCGCCGACTTTGCAGAAGACGTTGGCATATTCGAGCTTCTTCAATTTTCGAGCCGCTTCTTTGCCAAGCGGTTCGACGATCTCGATCGTGTAGACATCTTTGACCAGCCCGCTGAGCACCGCCGCCTGATAGCCGCTGCCGGTGCCGATCTCGAGCACACGGTCGGTGGCTTTCGGTTCGATGGTTTCAGTCATGTAGGCGACGACGAACGGCGGCGAGATCGTCTGCTGGTTGCCGATCGGCAACGCGGTGTCGTGATAGGCGTCCTTCAGTTGTGCCGGCTTCACGAACTCATGCCGAGGGACCGTTCGCATCGCGTCGAGCACGCGCGGGTCTTTGATCCCTTCCCGCTCGATGCACTCCTTGACCATGCGATGTCGAGCATCACGAAATTTGTCCGACGATTGGCCGAAGACGAAGGCCGTTGACGCGACGACAAAAAGAGCAACCAAGGTCCAACGTTGTCGTTCCATCGGTGGACTCCAGACGAACGGCGACTACTTGAAATCGGACGGATTGCCGAACAGGCTGCCGCTGCGCGGTTCGTCTCGTTCGCGGCCACCCTTGAGCGGCGTTTTGCGCTTCGGTGGCGGCGCGGCGGGTTCGGCCGAAGCTTCTTCCGGCGGAGGGGCAGCAGGTTCGGGCTTTGCCTTGAGAGCTTTCAGCGACAGGCTGATCCGGTGCTTGATCGGATCGACGCTTTGAACCTGGGCCTCGATCGTTTGGCCGGCGGAGATCACGTCGGTGATGCGGATGACTCGTTTGTAGTCCAACTCACTGATGTGGACCATTCCCTCGACGCCCGGTTCGAGTTCCACGAACGCGCCGAAATCAGTCGTTCGCGTGACCTTGCCGCTGACCGTTTGGCCTTGGAAGTATTTGGAAGCGGCCAAGTCCCACGGGCTGTGACTGGTTTGCTTGACGCTCAGGCCGATCTTCTTTTTGTCGTCGCTGATCGTGACGACTTTGACCTTCACCGCCTGACCTTCGGCGAGCACTTCGCTGGGATGCTTGATGTGCTGCCAGCTCATCTGGCCGATGTGAACGAAGCCGTCGATGCCGCCCAAGTCCACGAACGCGCCGTAATCCTTCACGGACTTCACGGTGCCATCGAGCGTCTGGCCGACTTCCAGTGTTTTGAGAATTTGTTCTTCGGCCTGCGCACGCTCTTCGAGCAGCAATGCTCGGCGGCTGACGATCAGGTTCCGCTTCGACTTGTTCGCCTCGATGATCTTGACCGTCAGCTTTTGACCGATGAACGAGTCGAGATTCTCGATGAATCGCAAATCGACTTGCCCCGACGGCAGAAATCCGCGCAGCGAACCGACGGTGACTTCCAGGCCGCCCTTGTTCGATTTCGTGACCATGCAATCGACGACGAGTCCGGCTTGCACGGAGTCCCAATTGCCAGAGACCTTTTGGCGGCCGCTGGGCAAGCTGACATGAATCAATCCCTCGTCCGGGCTGACCTTGTGAACGATGACGTCGATCTCGGTGCCGACGGCTGGGATTTCTTTCCCCTCGTATTGCTTGAGCGGCAGGATCCCCTGTGAGCGGAAGCCGAGATCCAGAAACAGGTCCTCGCCGTGCAGCAGCGCGACCTTGCCCTTAATTCGTTTGCCCTGATGCAGCGTGTCTTCGGCCGGAGCTTCCGCAACCGCCGTCGTCACGGTGCCGAGTGTGCCTTCGGTGGAGGTCTCTCCGCCACCCATCGCGGCGTTGATTTCGGCTTCGAGCGCGGCGTCGAGTTCTTGTTTGAGCGGAACCTCGACGGAGGGCTGCTGGCGCGGAATCGGGAGTTCGCGCATCGGCCGCGATTCCCGTTCGGCCTCGGCGTCGATGTCTCGCGCCCGCTCACGGTTCTCTTCCAACTTGGCGGGAGCGATCGAACCGACCGCTTTGAATTCTTCGGTGCCCGTCGGGCTGAGCATGACTCGGCGAGCAGCCTCGTCAGCGGTCGCATTCGTCTCCGTGACGGAGTCGGAAGTCACAACGGGATCGGCGGGAGCAAGGGAGAGATCGGCAGACATTCGGGGCACATCCTGAAACACAACCAAGTCATGAGTTCGCGGTCGGACGCGAACAGTTCAAATCCGCTTGGCTGACGCGGTTGAACTGGCGGAACAGCATACCGACGAGCAAATCAATCGCAATGCTCGCAGTCCCTCGTCATTGCAGGACCACAAGCAACTGCTCGGCGGCCGCACAACCCATCGCGACCGAGCGGTCTCCGCGACGCAGCGACACGAGTCCCGCCGCTTCGCTCACCTGTTCCACGAGAGCGATTGCGCCGATCGATAAATCCGATTCGGTGAGGTACCGCAGAAAGTCGGCGTCTTGATTGAGCACTCGCACCAATCGCACTCGCGAACCGACGGGAACGTCGTTGAGTGGCCGGCTTTCCTCGCCACTGGTCCGCAAATCGCCATTCGCCGTCGGGATCGGATCGCCGTGCGGATCGCACACCGGGTTGCCGAGGAAGTCGTCGATGCGGTCGATCAGAAAATCACTGACCGCGTGCTCCATGTTCTCGGCCTCTTCGTGGACTTGATCCCACGTCAGGCCGAGCGTCTGCACGAGAAATAGCTCGATCAACCGATGGCGCCGCAACATCCGCAGCGCGAGCGTGCGGCCGGCCTCGGTCAGACTGACCCCTTCGTACGGCCGATACGAGGCCAGTCCCGCCTCGGCCAGCGCCTTCTGCATGCTGGTGACAGTGCCGGGCGAAACCTTCAGGCTCTGCGCGAGCTTACCCGTCGAGACTGACGACGAACCCGTGGTGGCACCGATCTGCCAAATGGCTTTGAGATAATTCTCGACGGTCAAGCTGGGCATGAGGCACTCTTACGTTGTTAGGACGGAACTCACAGCTCGCGACCGCAGGCATCGCACTGGCCGTTGGCGTGAGACGTCTGCTGGTCACAGTGCGGACAAGCGAGTGTCGCGTGGCCACCTTGCGCCGATTTGAACAGGCCGAGCATCGCCGAGACTCCCTTGGCCAATCCGAAGATCAATGCCACGGCGACGACAACCAACCCGATCAAACTGATGCCCATCATTGATGACTATTCTTCATTGCAGCTCACCGCCGCAGTGCTCGCACGTCTTGCCGCTGGACGATGTTTGCTGACCGCAGCGGTAACAGGTCAGCGTCGCGGACTGTTCTCCCCAATCGAGCAGCGAGTCAAGGCTCACGCCACAGCACCAGCAAACCACCAACAAAACGAGAACGCTCAGCACCAGGACTGCCAACAGCCCGCCGATGAAGTTTCCGAAGACGTAGTAGAACCACATACGGCACCTCGTCCGGCGAGATGGCCTGAGCAATCAGCCCACCACTTTTTGGAACCGCGCCACCGCTTCTTCGACTTTCTCGCGGCTGTTGAAGGCCGACAGTCGGAAGTAGCCCTCACCCGCCGCTCCGAAGCCGCTGCCTGGCGTCCCGACGAGGTGCGCCTTCGACAGCAGCAAGTCGAAGAAGTCCCAGCTCGACAAATTGTGCGGAGTCTTCAGCCAGACATACGGTGCATTCACGCCGCCGTGAACTTCGATGTTGGCTCGCTGCAAGCCTTCGCGGATCAGTCGCGCGTTCGTCAGGTAGAACGCGATCATGTCGCGAATCTGTTGCTTGCCTTCGGGTGAGTAAATCGCGGCGGCGGCCTTTTGGATCGGGTACGACACGCCGTTGAACTTCGTGCTCTGCCGGCGATTCCAGAGCGGGTGAATGTCCACACTTTGACCGGAGGAGGTCTTCCCCTTCAGCGCCTTCGGCACGACCGTGAACGCGCAGCGCGTTCCGGTGAAGCCGGCGGTTTTGCTGAAGCTGCGGAACTCCAACGCGACTTCCTTCGCACCCGGAATCTCGAAGATCGAGTGTGGCACTGTCGGGTCGGTGATGTACGACTCGTAGGCCGCGTCGTAGAGAATGATCGCGTCGTTGGCTTTCGCGTACTCGACCCACTTGGTCAGCGCCTCTTTGCTGATGACAGTTCCTGTCGGGTTGTTCGGGAAGCAGAGATAAATCAGATCGAC